>NZ_JARVKT010000032.1:0-75180 GCF_029809455.1 Micromonospora sp. DH14
GGGGGGGGCGGCACGGCCGGGTCACTGGCTGGCACTATTCCGGATCCGCGACCGCTACCAGCGCGGGGCGCAGCAGCCGCTCACCGAGCTGGTAGCCGCGTCGCATGACCTGCACGCAGGTCGGCTCGCTGACGTCGGCCGAGGTCTGGTGCGCGACCGCCTCGTGCCGGGTCGGGTCGAACGGGTCGCCCTGCTCGCCGAAGGCGTTCAGGCCGAACTTGCCCAGCGCGGTGGTGAGCTGTTCCGCCACCGTGCCGAACGGCCCGACCAGGTCGCCGTGTTCCCGTGCCCGGTCCAGGTCGTCCAGGATCGGCAGCAGCGCGGCCAGCACCGAGCCGGTCGCCTGCTCCTGCACGAGGCTGCGGTCACGGTCGACCCGCTTGCGGTAGTTGGCGTACTCCGCCGACACTCGCTGCAGGTCCCTGGTCCGCTCGTCGAGCTCGGCCCGGAGCGCCTCCAGCTCGGCACCGAGCGAGGTGCCCGTGCCGCCGCCGTCCACCGGCTGCGCCGGGGCGTCCACCACCGGCGGGCCGGACGGTTCCGGCCCGTCGGTGGCGTTGACCTCGACCTCGATCTCGTCGACCACGACCTCGGCGTCCTCGACCAGTCCCTCGGCCGGGACGCCGGCCTCCGCGTCCGCGGCGGTGCCCTCCGGCTCGGCGGTGTCGACGAGCTTGCGGTTGTTACGGATGACGACCCGCTCCCCGTCGCCGGTGGTCTGCTCCGTGGGCGCGGAGCCACCCGGCGTCGACCCGGTCTCGCCCGGGTCGGCGGCTCGTGGCTTCTGCGTCATGCGGCTACCTCATCCCCTTCGCGGTGGACACGTGTCGGAGGCCGACGGTCACTTCTTGCCGTCCTCGTCCACGATTTCCGCGTCGACCACGTCGTCGGCGCCGGCGGCCTGCGCGCCGGTCGCGCCGGTCGCACCCGGGCCGGGCTCGCCACCCGGCTGCTGACCCTGCTCGGCCTGCTGCGAGTAGAGCAGCGAGCCGGCCTGCTGGGAGACCTGCGCCAGCTTCTCGTGCGCGGACTTGATCTTCTCGACATCCTGCCCGCCGAGCGCGCCGCGCAGCTCGCCGAGCGCCTCGTTGAGCTGCTCACGGTTCTCGCTGGGCAGCTTGTCACCGCTCTCGGCGAGGAACTTCTCGGTCTGCCACTGCAGCGCCTCGGCCACGTTGCGGGTCTCGGCGTCGTCGCGGCGGCGCTTGTCCTCCTCCGCGTGCTCCTCGGCGTCGCGGCGCATCCGCTCGATGTCGTCCTTCGGCAGCGACGAGCCGCCGGTGATCGTCATCTTCTGTTCCTTGCCGGTGCCCAGGTCCTTGGCGTGCACGTTGACGATGCCGTTGGCGTCGATGTCGAAGGCGACCTCGATCTGCGGCACGCCGCGCGGCGCCGGCGGGAGGCCGGTCAGCTCGAAGGTGCCGAGCTTCTTGTTGTAGGCCGCGATCTCCCGCTCGCCCTGGAACACCTGGATCAGCACCGACGGCTGGTTGTCGTCAGCCGTGGTGAAGACCTCGGAGCGCTTGGTCGGGATGGTGGTGTTGCGCTCGATCAGCTTGGTGAAGATGCCGCCCTTGGTCTCGATGCCCAGGCTCAGCGGGGTCACGTCGAGCAGCAGGACGTCCTTGACCTCACCCTTGAGCACACCGGCCTGGAGGGCGGCGCCGACGGCGACGACCTCGTCCGGGTTGACGCCCTTGTTGGGGTCGCGGCCGGTGAGCTGCTTGACCAGGTCGGTCACGGCGGGCATCCGGGTCGAACCGCCGACCAGGATGACGTGCTCGACGTCGGAGATCTTGATCCCGGCGTCCTTCACGGCCTGCTCGAACGGGCCCTTGCAACGGTCCAGCAGGTCCTGCGTCATCCGCTGGAACTCGGCGCGGCTGAGCGTCACGTCCAGGTGCAGCGGGCCGGCCGCGCCAGCGGTGATGTACGGCAGGTTGATGTTGGTGGTGGTGGCGGCGGACAGCTCGATCTTGGCCTTCTCGGCGGCCTCACGGAGCCGCTGGAGGGCCATCTTGTCCTGGCCGAGGTCGATGCCGTGCTCACCGCGGAACGTCTTGACCAGGTGGTCGATGATCCGCTGGTCCCAGTCGTCGCCGCCGAGGTGGTTGTCACCGCTGGTCGACTTGACCTCGATGACGCCCTCGGCCAGCTCCAGCAGCGACACGTCGAAGGTGCCGCCGCCGAGGTCGAAGACCAGGACGGTCTGCTCCTTGGAGCCCTTGTCCAGCCCGTACGCCAGGGCGGCCGCGGTCGGCTCGTTGACGATCCGCAGCACGTTGAAGCCGGCGATCTCACCGGCCTCCTTGGTGGCCTGCCGCTGGCTGTCGTTGAAGTAGGCCGGAACGGTGATCACCGCGTCGGTGATCTGCTCGCCCAGGTACGCCTCGGCGTCCCGCTTGAGCTTCATCAGCGTCCGGGCGGAGATCTCCTGCGGGGTGTACTTCTTGCCGTCGATGTCGACGGACCAGTTCGTGCCGACCTCGCGCTTGACCGACCGGATCGTCCGGTCCGGGTTGGTCACCGCCTGGCGCTTGGCGACCTCACCGACGAGCACCTCGCCGTTGCGGGCGAACGCGACGATCGACGGAGTCGTCCGCGACCCCTCAGCGTTGGCGATGACGGTGGGTTCACCGCCCTCGAGAACGCTGACGCAGGAGTTCGTCGTGCCGAGGTCGATACCGACCGCACGTGCCATGTTCGCTTCCTCGCTTCGTAAGGTTGTGCAGGTGACGGGCGTCGCCCGTGGGCTGCTGGCGAGCACCGCCCGCAGCGGGCCCCACCACAAGTTGAGTGAACTTGACTCAATAGTGCCACGCGTTGGCCAATCGTCAAGTCGACTTGAGTCAACCCGACGCAACCCAGCCGTTATTACCGTCCGGTTGTCTTCCCTTGCATCGGTCGGGCACGCTTTAGCGGTGACGACGCACGGCGATCCCGCCACCCGTTCCGGCGCGCCCGCCGTCGCAGCCCGCACCGCCCCGCCGGACACCGCGGAGGAGCCGCCCGCCACCACCGGGGACGACAGCCTCCCCGGCGCACTGTCGGGCCTCCGGGAGGCGATCGGCGCGACCCGGTATCCCCTCGCGCTGCCCTCTGCCAGCTCCGCCCGGCACACCGCGACCGCCCTCACCGACCAGCTCGACGACTACCTGCTGCCCCGGCTCGCCCGGCTGGACGCCCCCCTTCTCGTGGTGGTCGGCGGCTCCACCGGCGCGGGCAAGTCGACACTGGTCAACAGCCTGGTCAAGGCCCGGGTCAGCGCGGCCGGCGTGCTCCGGCCGACCACCCGCTCCCCGGTGCTGGTCTGCAACCCGTCCGACGCGGCGTGGTTCCGGCAGGGTGACCTCCTACCCGGGCTGACCCGCACCACCGAGCCGAGCGACGATCCGCGCGCCCTGCACCTCGTCACCGCCCCGGCCCTGCCCGCCGGGCTGGCCTTCCTCGACGCGCCCGACATCGACTCGGTCGTCGACGCCAACCGGGCGCTCGCCACCCAACTGCTGGCCGCCGCCGACCTGTGGCTCTTCGTCACCACCGCCGCCCGGTACGCCGACGCGGTGCCGTGGGAGCTGCTGCGCAGCGCCCGGGCGCGCGGCGCGGTGATCGCCATGGTGCTGGACCGGGTGCCCGCCGAGGCGACCGACGAGATCGCCGCGCACCTGACCGAGATGCTCGCCGAGCAGGACCTCGACCGGGCGCCGCTGTTCGTGTTGCCGGAAACCTGGGTCGACGGTCAGGGGCTGCTGCCCGAGGGGGTGACAGCGCCGCTGGCCGACTGGTTCGCCCGGCTGGCCGCCGACGCTGACGCGCGGGCCGCGGTGGTCCGCCAGACCCTCGACGGGGCGCTGGCCGCGCTGCATCCCACAGTTGAGGACCTGGCCGACGCCGCCGACGAGCAACTCGCCGCCGCCGACGGGCTGGACGAACGGGTACGGGCCGCGTACCGGGGTGCCGAGCGCACCGTCGAGCAGGGGCTTCAGGACGGCCGGCTGCTGCGTGGCGAGGTGCTCGCCCGCTGGCAGGAGTTCGTCGGCACCGGCGAGCTGTTCCGCACGCTGGAGGCCCGGATCGGCCGCCTACGGGACCGGGTCGTGGCCGCCGTCACCGGTCGCCCGGCACCCGCCGTCGAGCTGCGCAACGCCATCGAGTCCCAGCTGGTGACGCTGCTGCGCGGGGTGGCCTCCGAGGCCGCCGAGTCCGCGTACACCGGGTGGAAGGCACACCCGGCCGGCGCCGGGCTGCTCGACCCTTCGCTCGCCCACCCGAGCGACGACCTGCCCGAACGCGCCGAACGGATGGTCCGGGACTGGCAGCGCGGGGTGCTGGAGCTGGTCCGGGTGGAGGGCGGTGACAAGCGGTTCGTGGCCCGCACCGCCGCGTACGCGGTGAACGCCACCGGGCTGGCCGTGATGATCGCCGTCTTCGCCTCCACCGCTTTCATCCCGACCGGGCTGGAGGTGGCCACCGGTGCCGGCACCACTGTCGCCGCGCAGGCCGTGCTCCAGGCGATCTTCGGCGACCAGGCGGTGCGTACCCTCGCCGACAAGGCCCGCACCGACCTGCTGGAGCGGGTGCGGACGCTGCTCGACGCGGAGGCCGAGCGCTTCCTGAGCCGCACCGCCGACGCCCGTCCCGCCGCGGACGCCGGCGACGAGCTGCGCCGGGCCGCCGGCCGGGTCGAGCTGGCCCGGCACCGCAGTGGCCTGTCGGCCGGCGACGAGGAGGGTTCCCGGTGAGCAACATCGCCGGCCGGGTACGCGAGGTGTTCCGCGGGGACCAGCGGGTCGATGCCGACGCGCTGATCGCCCGACTGGACGCGGTACGCCGGTTCCTGACCGCCGTTGACGGTCTGCTGCCGGACGGCGACCTTGTGCCCGCGCACACACTGGTCGAGCGGGCCGGCGCCCGGCTCGCGCTGTCCCGGGACCACACCGTGGTCGCCCTCGCCGGTGCCACGGGCAGCGGCAAGTCCAGCCTCTTCAACGCGTTGGCGCGGCTGGAACTCTCGCCGGTCGGGGTCCGCCGGCCGACCACCGGCGTCACCCATGCCTGCGTGTGGGGGCCGTTGGAGGGCGCCAACCATCTGCTCGACTGGATCGGCGTACTGCCCCGGCACCGCTTCGTCCGGGAGAGCGCCCTGGACGCCGACGACGAGACGGCCCTGCACGGGCTGGTCCTGCTCGACCTGCCCGACTTCGACTCGGTGCAGCGATCGCACCGGCTTGAGGTGGACCGGCTCCTCGGCCTCGTCGACCAGGTGGTCTGGGTGGTCGATCCGCAGAAGTACGCCGACCGGGTCATCCACGACAGCTACCTGCGCGAGTTCCACCGGCACCGCGACGTCACGGTGGTCGTGCTCAACCAGGCCGACCGGCTGTCCCCGGCCGAGGTGCCGCGGGTCCTGGACGACCTGCGCCGGCTGCTCGACACGGACGGGCTGACCGGGGTTCCCCTGCTGGCCACCACCGCCGTCGATCCGGCCGGGATGGTCGGGCTGCGCGACACCATGGAGCGCACGGTGGCCGAACGGCAGGCCGCGTTGCGCCGCCTCGCCGGTGACGTGGACACGGTCGTCGCCGGCCTGGACCAACTTGTCGGTTCGGCCCGGCCTGCGGGTGGGCCGGACGACACCGCCGTCAACGGGCTGAACCGGGCGTTGGCCGGGGCGGCCGGGGTGCCCGCGGTGACCGAGGCCGTGGAGCGGGCGTACCGGCACCGGGCCGGCGCGGCCACCGGCTGGCCCGTGGTCCGGGGCTGGCGGCGGCTGCGACCCGACCCGCTGCGCCGGCTGCACCTGCCGGGCCCGCCCGGCGACCAGAGCGACCCGGCGGAGAGCCTGGTCGCGGCCACCTCGGTACCGGACCCGACGGCCGCCCAGCGCTCGGCGCTCGGCCTCGCCATCCGCGCGGTGGCCGACCGGGCCGCCGCCGACCTGCCCGCCGCCTGGCCCGGCGCGGTGACGTCCGCCGCCCGGTCCCGCCTCGGCGACCTGCCGGACGCCCTGGACCGCACGATCGCCGGCACCGACCTCGGCCTCGACCGTCGACCGGTGTGGTGGCGGGCCGTCGGCGGTGTGCAGTGGTTGGTCACCCTCGCCGCCGTGGTCGGGCTGGGCTGGTTGGTGCTCGGCTACGCGTTGCGGATTCTCGGCCTGCCCGCGCTGGACAACCCGATGGTCGGCGCGGTGCCGCTGCCGACAGCGCTGCTGCTCGGTGGCCTGCTGGCCGGGCTGCTGGTGGCGGCGCTGACCCGACCGGTGGTGCGGTGGGCCGCCCGACGCGCCCGGGCCCGCGCCGAACAGCGGCTGACGGCGCGGGTGGCCCAGGTGGGCGACGAGTACGTGCTGACCCCGGTACGGATCGTGCTGGGCTCGTACGCGCAGGCCCGCGACGCGCTGCGGGACGCCGCACGCGGCTGACGCTCCGCACGGTGCGCTACCGCTCTCCGTACGCCCGCAGCGGCGTAGGGTCGGAGCATGGCCACGCCTCAGACCCCCTACGACGCGGTGCTGCACGCCGCACGCGACGTGACCAAGCTGGAGTCCGCCCTGGACGCCGAGATGCTGGGCAGCGCCCTGCTCGGCAGTGTCTACGCGATCGCGGAGACCGACCGCGACGCCGCCGTACGGGAGTTCGTCACCGGCTTCCTCGCCGCCACCAGCCGCCGCCGGGTTGCGGCGGCGACCACCATCCGGCAGGTGTTCGCCACGCTCGTCCCCACCGCCGAGGGCACCGAGCGGGTCCGTCCGGGCAGCCAGGCGCCCAGCTGGACAGCGCAGCTGGGCCGGGTGCACCTCACCGGCAGCTGGGCGTACGGCGACGTGTACGGCGACCAGACCTCCTATCTGGCGACCTTCGCCTACGACGACGAGTCCGGCGGCTCGGAGCACGCGCTGGTGGCCCTGGTGGACCACAACATCGGCATCACCAAGGACATCTTCGTGGGCGGGCCGGCCGAACGGATCCTGGACCAGGTCCGGCAGATGTGCGCCGACGACGAGTTGACCTGGTTCCGTACCGAAGATCCGGCCCGGCTCCGGGGCGAGGTGGCGCGACATCTGGCGGTCACCGACGACCTGGGCGAGTTGCCCGGTGAGGGCTCGCTCGCCACCGACCGGGCGTTGGTCGGTGCCCGGCTGGCGATGCTGCCCACCGCGGCCGGCCCGACCGGCCCGGCGGAGGTCGAGCCGCTCTCCGCCGCCGAGCGCACCGACCTGGTCCGACGGTTCCTCGCCGCGCCGGAAGCCGTCCGGTTCGGGCTGGACGCCGTCGACGGCCCCGAGTTGGCCTCCCTGCACTTCTGTCTGAGCCTGCTGCTGGACCACTCGGCGAGCTTCCCGGACGCCGATCCGATGCGCTGGAGCCCGGCGGTGTCCGGGCTCTTCCTGCTCGACTGGGTGCACCGCCGTGCCGTGCTGGACATGGACGACGCGGCGATGCTGCCCCGGGTGCTGCGGGCCTGGGCGCGGTACGCGTCGCGCCAGCGCGGGCTGCCCGAGGCGGCGGTGACGCGCACCGACGAGGCGATCGAGGAGATGGTGCCGGAGTTCGCCCGGCTCTACTCGACAGGTGAGCGGCGCAGCCCGGCCACCGCGGCGGTGGCGCAGCTGATGGCCGACGGGGTGGACCCGGACGATCCGGCCGCGTTGGACGCCTGGATCGAGGCGAACCGGCACCGGCTCGCCGACGACGGCGCCTGACCGCGTCCCGGGGGTGGGCGGCTCCGCGCCGCCCGCCCTCGCGGCGGCCCGCGACCCCGCCCCGGTCGCTGAGCGACCCGCCCCGGTCGCTGGTGCCGTCAGCGCAACGGGCCGAAGACCACAGCGGCGATCAGCGCGCCGAGCACACCACCGGCCAGCACCTGCGGCACCGTGTGGTCGCGCAGCCGTACCCGGGACCAGCCGACCACCGCCAGCAGCGGTGCGGCCGCGACCAGGCGTGTCCCGAAGGTCAACATCAGGATCACCAGCGTGCCGGCGGCCACCGCCGAGTGGATCGACATCTTCCACCAGTGGCTGACCGACACCGCGACGACGAGGCCGACCAGCCCGGCCACCGCCAGCGCCAGCACCGGGCGGGGCGCGCCGAACACGGCGAGCAGGGCGAGCCCTGCGGTGACCGAGCCGAGCCCGACGAGTAGCGGCGCGCGGCGCTGCTCCCGGCGGCCGACGTGGTGGTCGGTGAGCCGGCCACGGCGTACCCCGCCGACGATGTAGGCGAACGGAATGCCGGTGACGAAGAGCGTGGCGAGCAGCCCCCAGACGAGACCCTGACCGGGGCGGTGCGCGCTGTGCCAGCTCACCGTGAGGATCAGCAGCGACACGAGCACCGCCGGTGCGGTCACCTCGGTGACCAGCCGGGCGATCCGCAGCCCCGCCCCGGGTCGGGGCGTGACCGGGCGGAGTTCCGCACCGCCGCCCACGGCACCCCCTCCGGTACGCGCCTATTGCCGATCAGCACCGACGCCGGACGGGCCGCGCCTGATCGTCACCGTACCGTCGGTGAAGCCAGGGGGTGTGTCGGTCCGGGCAGCGGAGCCGGACTGACGTGGGGGGTCGGGGCGACGGCCGACGGCGACGGGTTCGCCGGGCCGGGCCGGCGGGTCGGTACCGCGGGTGGCGTGGGGGTGGGGGCCGGCACGGACCGGGTGCTGGTCGGCACGGCGGTCGCGGTCGCGTCGTCGGTCGGCGGGGGTGTCGGGTCCGGCGTCGGGTCCACCGTCAGGGTCGGGGTCGGATCGGGGTCGGCCGAGCCGGTCGGGCCAGGGTCGGTGGGGTCCGGGTCGGGCGGATCGGTGGGATCGGTCGGGTCCGGGTCCGGCGGATCGGTGGAGTCGGTGGGGTCCGGGTCCGGCGGGTCCGGCGGGTCCGGCGGGTCGGGGTCGTGGGGCGGCGGAGCGACGGGCGGGGGTACGGGCGGCGAGGTGCCTCGCGTGGGTTTCGGCGCGACCGGCGGAGCGCTGGTGCGCAGGGCCGGCCCGGGATCGGCGGCGGGTCCGTGCGCTGGAGGTCGTGGGGCGGCGGTCAGCCAGCCGCTGGTCGGGCCGACGCTGGGCGTGCCGAGCGGCGGAGGCGGCGGTTGGCTGGCCATCGGCAGCGGGATCACCACCGGCCCGACGGAGGGGGTCGGGATGAACGGGGTGCTGCTGTCCGGCAGGGCGGTGCTGCCCGGGGTGGCCGAGCCCGCGCTGATCGCGGCGAGGATGGGCATCGACGCGGTGCCGGCCAGCAGCGCGACGGTGAGCAGGTAACCACGGGTGGGGCCACCGGCGCTGGGGGCACGGTGAACGCCGACCACCCCGCGGTAGCCGCCGACCGACCGGTGCCGACCAAGTGCTGGTGCGCCGGGACCGTCACCTGGCTCGTACACCGCACACTCCTTGTCGTCGGGTCGTCGGGTCGCTGGCGGACGCGGACGGAAACCGTCGGAGAAAACCCGACAATTCACCCGATAGGCGCGATCCTGCGGGAATCAGCCTCGCGCAGTCACCCTCGGTCAGCCAACCTCCACCGCGTGTCGACACGCGGTGCTGGCCGAACGGTGACGATTCATGCCGCAACGCCTGGGAGACGCGGGCCGTCACGATGGCGACAAACAGCGTCAAAGCGGGGTCGGTCGGAATGCGGGGCAGGCGTACTGTGGGCGCGCTCACCTGCTCTGCGAATATGGAGCACGACGGCAACGCAGCCGTGACCTCCGCGCACCCCCGCGGCAGGCGCGGCCCGGCGCCGGCGCTCCCCGATCCGGGTTCGGCCAGAACCCGGTTCACGCCGTGCGGCAACCCCCACCGGGGCTAGGCGCGGCCGCCAGGAACCGGTCCGGCAGCAGCCGGGCAGGCGCACGAGTTGCGTGGCCGGGTGACCCCCCGGTGCCGACGCAGACACGACAGGGAGAGACCGATGGCAAAGGGCGACCCCGGGGGCACCACCCGCAGCAGGCGGGCCGCACCCCGCTCCAGGAAGGGCACGGCCGGCGACCCCGCGCTGGTGCAGCTACTCACCCCCGACGGCGAGCGGATCGACAGCGCCACCGGGCCGGACGGCACCGAGTACCGCGTCGACTTCACCGACGAGGAGTACCGCGGGCTCTACCGTGACCTGGTGCTGGTCCGGAAGCTGGACGCCGAGGCGACCGCCCTCCAGCGCCAGGGCGAGCTGGGCCTCTGGGCCAGCCTGCTCGGCCAGGAGGCCGCCCAGGTCGGCTCCGGACGGGCGCTGCGTGCCCAGGACATGGCCTTCCCGACCTATCGGGAGCACGGCGTCCTCTACTGCCGGGGCATCGACCCGATCATGCCGCTCGGCCTGTTCCGCGGCGTCGACCAGGGCGGCTGGGACCCGAACGAGTTCAAGTTCAACATGTACACGATCGTCATCGGCGCGCAGACCCTGCACGCCACCGGCTACGCGATGGGCATCACCATCGACGGCAAGACCGGCACCGACGACGGCGAGGCGGCGATCGCCTACTTCGGCGACGGCGCCACCAGCCAGGGCGACGTGAACGAGGCGTTCGTCTGGGCCAGCGTGTTCAACGCGCCGCTGGTCTTCTTCTGCCAGAACAACCAGTACGCGATCTCCGAGCCGCTGGAGCGGCAGACCCGGGTCCCGCTCTACCAGCGGGCGGCCGGCTTCGGCTTCCCCGGCGTACGGGTGGACGGCAACGACGTGCTGGCCTCGTACGCGGTCACCCGCACCGCGCTGGACAACGCGCGGCTCGGGCAGGGGCCGAGCCTCATCGAGGCGTACACCTACCGGATGGGCGCGCACACCACCTCCGACGACCCGACCCGCTACCGGATCGCCAGCGAGGTCGAGGCGTGGCAGGCCAAGGACCCGATCGCCCGGGTCAAGGCCTTCCTGGAAAAGCAGCAGATCGCCGACGCCGGCTTCTTCGCCGAGGTCGACGAGCAGGCCCGCCGCGAGTCGGTGCACCTGCGCGAGCGGGTGCTGGAGATGCCGAACCCGGAGCCGGTGACGATGTTCGATCACGTCTACCCCAACGGGTCTCCGCTGCTCGACGAGCAGCGCGCGCAGTTCAGCCGCTACATGGAGTCGTTCGAGGGGAGCGCCCACTGATGGCCACGGAGACGCTCACCATCGGCAAGGCCCTCAACACGGGTCTGCGCCGCGCCCTGGAGAACGACCCCAAGGTCATCATCATGGGCGAGGACGTCGGCAAGCTCGGCGGCGTCTTCCGGATCACCGACGGGCTCCAGAAGGACTTCGGCGACCAGCGGGTCATCGACACCCCGTTGGCCGAGTCCGGCATCATCGGCACCGCTGTCGGTCTGGCCATCCGCGGCTACCGGCCGGTCTGCGAGATCCAGTTCGACGGCTTCGTCTACCCCGCGTACGACCAGATCGTGTCGCAGGTGGCGAAGATGCACTACCGCTCGGGCGGCAAGCTCAACATCCCGATGGTCATCCGGATCCCGTTCGGTGGCGGTATCGGCGCGGTCGAGCACCACTCCGAGTCGCCGGAGGCGTACTTCGCGCACACCGCCGGCCTGAAGGTGGTGACCTGCGCCAACCCGCAGGACGCGTACGTGATGATCCAGCAGGCCATCGCCTCGGACGACCCGATCGTCTTCCTGGAGCCCAAGCGGCGCTACTGGGAGAAGGGTCAGGTCGACCTGGACGCGCCGCTGTCCGACGCGTACCCCCTGCACTCCGCCCGGGTGGTGCGGCCCGGCACCGACGCCACCGTGCTGGCCTACGGCCCGATGGTGCGGACCTGCCTGGACGCGGCGACCGCCGCCGCCGAGGACGGCCGCGAGCTGGAGGTCATCGACCTGCGTTCGCTCTCGCCGCTGGACCTGCGGGCGGCGTACGAGTCGGTGAAGCGCACCGGCCGTGCGGTAGTGGTGCACGAGGCACCGTCCAACATCGGCCTCGGCGCCGAGTTGGCCGCGCGGATCACCGAGGAGTGCTTCTACTCCCTGGAGTCGCCGGTGCTGCGGGTGACCGGTTTCGACACCCCCTACCCGGCCGCCCGGGTGGAGGAGGAGTACCTGCCCGACCTCGACCGGGTGCTCGACGCCGTCGACCGCACCTTCGGCTGGTGAGCGGCATGTCCCGGATCAAGACGTTCAACCTGCCCGACCTGGGTGAGGGGTTGACCGAGGGCGAGATCCTGGCCTGGTTGGTCAAGGTCGGCGACACCATCGAGTTGAACCAGCCGATCGTCGAGGTGGAGACCGCGAAGGCTGCGGTGGAGATCCCGGCGAAGTGGGCCGGGCAGGTGCAGGCGATCCACCACCCGGAGGGCAGCACTGTCGAGGTCGGTACGCCGATCATCGCGATCGACACCGACCCGGGGGCCGGCCCGCTGGAGACGCCGTCGACCACCGCCACGCCCAGTGGTGACCTGCCCACCCCGTCGGCGGCTTCGCTGGCGGCGGTGGAGGTGGCACCGGCCGAGGGCATGGTCGAGCCCGGTCTGATCGGCGGTGCGGCCCCTGGTGGTCGGACGGCGGTGCTGGTCGGCTACGGCCCGCGTACCACTGCCGCGAAGCGCCGCCCCCGCAAGGGCGCGGTTCCCGCGCAGGCCGTGGCGGCTCCCGCACCGGCTGCGCCGACTCCGCCGCCGGTGGTGGCTCCGGCCCGCAACGGGCAGGCCGCGCCGACCGGCGGTGGCGTGCTGGCCAAGCCGCCGGTGCGCAAGCTCGCCAAGGATCTCGGGGTCGACCTCGGCACGTTGACCGGGTCGGGGCCGCTCGGCTCGATCACCCGGGATGACGTGCAGCAGGCGGCGAGCGGTGCGACCACCGTCGTGGCCGAGCCGGTCGCGGCGACGACCGCGCCCAGCTTCGGCGCGGACCGGGAGCAGCGCATCCCGGTCAAGGGGGTCCGCAAGCTGACCGCCGAGAACATGTCCCGCTCGGCGTTCACCGCCCCGCACGTGACGGAGTTCCTGACCGTCGACGTGACCCGGGCGATGAAGGCCCTGGACCGGCTGCGCGGCCGGCGGGAGTGGCGTGACGTACGGGTCTCGCCGCTGCTGCTGGTGGCGAAGGCGGTGCTGCTCGCTGTGCAACGGCACCCGATGGTCAACTCGACCTGGGCGGGCGACGAGATCATGGTCAAGGAGTACGTCAACCTCGGCATCGCGGCAGCCACCGAGCGCGGTCTGATCGTGCCGAACGTCAAGGACGCCGGCCGACTCTCGCTGCGGGAGTTGGCGGACGCGCTGACCGATCTGGTGCAGACGGCGAAGTCCGGCCGTACCTCGCCGGCGGCCATGTCCGGCGGCACCCTGACCATCACCAACGTCGGCGTGTTCGGGGTGGACACCGGCACACCGATCCTGCCGCCGGGTGAGTCCGCGATCCTGGCGTTCGGCGCGGTGCGGGAGATGCCCTGGGTGCACAAGGGCAAGGTCAAGGTTCGCCAGGTCACCACGTTGGGGTTGAGCTTCGATCACCGGATCATCGACGGTGAGCTGGGTTCGAAGTTCCTGCGGGACGTCGGCGATTTCCTCACTGATCCGGAGGCGGCGCTGCTCGCCTGGACCTGACCGTACGAGTCACCAGCCACGGCCGGTGTGCCACGGGTTAACGCCCGGCACACCGGCCGTGTCCGTTGGGCGACGGAACCGTCGGTCAGACGACCTGTTGACCTTTGATTGTTAGGCAGGTGTCTCAGCTCACCTAATAATCGATGGAATTTCGCCGGCTTCTGCTGTTGAATAGATGCATCAGGGGCTGACAACCGAATAGCTAGGGGGACCCACCAATGAGCATGATCGAGCGAATCCGCAACCACCGCGACGCCACCCGCCGCGCCCGTGCCATCGAGCACGCGCTGCGCTCGGCGAACTCGCCGGCGGTCCGCGAGGAGATCCTCGTCATCGCCCAGCGTCACATGAGCTGACGCTCCACGACATTCCTCACCTCCTCCAGATCGATGGCCCACCCGGCCCACCGGGTGGGCCATCGGCGTTCAGCCGCCACCCACCACCGGGATTCCGCCCTGCCGCAGCGCCCGGTACGGTGGGCTTCGGTCACCGCCCGCCGACCCGGCAGAGGCCGAGCCGACAGAAGCTGCTCGACACCAACCGGCCACGGTGAGTGACGGCCAGTGCTCCTTGGACGTGTCGTGCCACCACCCGATACCGTGCGGGGAGCCGGCACAGCGGTACGCCGGTGACGCCGGCAGCCACGCCGAGGAGACCGATCGGCACCGGCGAGCCGACATGTGATGGAGGAGGCGCACCCATGACGTCCGAGGGCCCGCACCGTTCCGGCCAAGAGCCGGACGAGGTGTCACCGGGCGCCGGCGGACCGGCGCCGTACGGCGACCGCCCGGCGCAGCCGGACAACGGCCAGAACGCCGCCGGCCCCGACCTGGGCTGGGCACCCCCGCCCCCGACACGGCCCAACCCGTCGGCGCCGGCATGGGCGACCCAGCCCGAGCAGCCACCCGCCCCCGCCTGGGGTGCCGCCGCTGCTCCACAGTCCAACGACCCGGCGCAGCCCGCCTGGGCCGCCGGCGGTGGCGGGAGCGAACCGCCGCAGCAGCAGCCCGGTGCGTGGCCCGGCAACGACGGTGCCCCGGCTCCGGCGCAGCCCGACCCCTGGGCGGCGCAGCAGCAGGGTTGGACGCCCGCCGAGCAGAGCGCGCCCGCGCCGGCCTGGACCCCGAACGCCCCCGCCGAGCAACCGGACTGGGTGCAGGTCCAGCCGGCCGCGCGGGGTGCCGCACAGGTTCCGCCGGCCACCGCCGCCTGGCCCGCCCAGGAGGACCCGGCCGCTGGCTGGGGTGGCGCGGCGCAGCAGACCAACCCGCCCGCCGCCGACTGGCGCGGGGGCGAGTCCACCCAGTCCGACGCACCGCAGGCCGCCGCCTGGCCCGGCGGCGCTCAGCAGGAACAGGCCACCGGCAACGGCGGCTGGCCCGCTGGCGGCGCCGCCCGGGACGACCAGCCGGTGTGGACGCCGGCCGAGCAGTCGCCACCGGCCTGGGGCCAGCCCGCCGAAGCACCCGAGCAGCCCGCCCCCGCCTGGGGTCAGGCCGCCCAGCCGAACGCGGCCCGTGGCGCCGCCCAGGTCCCGGCCCCGACGACGGCCTGGCCCGCACAGGACGACCCGGCCAACTCCGGCGGGTGGGCCGCGCAGCAGCAGGCGCAGCCCGCAGCGTGGAACGACGGCAACGACGCGCGGCAGGACCAGCCCGCGCAGCCGGCCCCTGGGCAGCCGGCCGCCTGGGGCGGTGCCGAGAGCCGCCCGCAACAGCCCGACTGGGTGCTGTCCCAGCCCGAGCAGCCGAGCGAGCGGCCGGAGCAGGCAGCGTGGACCCCGCCGGAGCCGAGCAACCTGCCCGCCCGGGCCAGCGCCAGCGTGCCCACCAGCGGCGGCGCGCCCAACTGGGCCGCCAGCCCGGACAACGCCGCGCAGGGCAACTCCGGCGCTGTGGCGGAGGTCGAGCCGTGGGCGCCCGGTGAGGTGTGGGGCCGCGCGGAGGCCGAGGCTTCCGCCCAGGCCCGTGGCGGCTGGGAGGCGGACCGGGCCGACGAGGCACCGGCCTACCAGCCCGGTCCCGCGCCGGGCATCTCACCGGCGAACGCGGTGCCGCTGCCTCCGCAGGAGCAGCGCGTGCCGGGCGCCAGCCTGGCTGCCGCCCCACCGGCCGACTACGCGCCCCAGGGCCAGTTCGCGCCGATCCCCGAGCAGCCCGCCTACGCCGAGCGGGAGACCCCGGACGCCGCCGCGCAGTACGGTGGCCGCCCCGAGGACTCCGCCGCGAGCGCCGCGGTGGTGCCCGCCCCGCGTACCTCACCGGAGTCCGGAGCGGGCCGTGCCGCGGTACCGGTGTCGGACGCCGAGTCGGCAGCCGGCGCGGCGGCCCGGGCCACGGCGAGCGCTTCGGTGCCGCTGGCCAGCCGGGTGATGCCCCCGACCGACCAGGCGATCCGACCGACCGGCACTGGCGCACCGCAACCCCGGGTGTACGGTCGCCCGGCTCGACCGGAGCCGGAGGCCGAGCCCGAGCCCGAGCCGGAGGCGTTCCAGGGCAACCCGGGCGGCGACCGTCAGGGTGCCCCGGAGTGGCAGAACGACGCGCCGCAGCCGGCCACGCCCGACTGGCAGAACGAGGGCCAGCGGCAGATCGCGCCCGACTGGCAGCACGACGCGCAACGGCAGGCGGGGTCCGGCTGGGGCGGCGATTCCCCGGCCGAGCCGCGCTTCGACGACCGGCAGCCCGCACCGAACCCGTTCAACGAGGCCCCGTCGGCACCGCCGGCGTTCCCGCCCGGTGTGCCGTCCTTCGTCGACGCCCCGGGTAACAACAGGCCGGTGAACGGCGTTCGGCCGCACGCCGGTGCCGACCAGCCGGCGGACCAGTTCGGCGGCCCGCCGGCCGCCGCTGCCGGCACCGTGAACGGGACCTCGACCTTCGGTGCGCCGACCTTCGGTGGCCCCGGTTCCGGCGGGCCCGACTTCGGCGCGCCGGCGACCGAGCCGGTGTCGGGCAGCGGCTTCCCGCCGTCGTTCCCGCCGCCGTCGCAGTCCGCGCCGTCCTGGGGCCAGGAGGCCAGCCCGACGGACCAGGGCCGGTTCGACGCGTTCAAGCCGGACGCCGACGAGCCGAAGGTGGAAGCGCCGGCGCCGAAGGTGCGCAACGGCCGGGTGCTGGCCGCGGTGCTGATCGCCGCGGTGCTCATCCTGGCGGTGCCGCTCGGTCTGCTGCTGCTGCTCGGCAAGGTCGGCGGGGACGACGCGCCGGCTGTCGGCACCTGTGTGAAGCAGTCCGGGGAGGGCGGCGCCTCGGCGGCGGACTGTGGCGAGGCGGGCGCGTTCACGATCGTCTCGAAGGTGGACGCCAAGGAGAAGTGCACCGACCCGACGCAGCCCCACGTGGTGCTGCCGGGTGACGGCAGCAACCGGGTGCTCTGCCTGAAGCCGGCCGCGAAGTAGCCGCACCGACGGCGGGGTCACGGGCAACCGTGGCCCCGCCGTCTTTCTGCGCCGATCTTGCAGTTTCTGTTGCCCTTTTGGCATGGTGCGCCCTTTTGGTCGGGACAGAAAGTGCAAGATCGTGCGGCGGCGGGTGTTGGGTGGGTCACGGCGATCCGGCCTACAGCGCGTGGCAGGCTGGCAGGCATGGGAACGACAGCACGAGTACGGGCTCCCGAACTGCGCGGTCGGGGCTGGCTGAACACCGGTGGACGCGACCTCAAGCTCGCCGACCTTCGCGGCAAGATCGTCATCGCGGATTTTTGGACGTTCTGCTGTATCAACTGCCTGCACGTGCTCGACGAGCTGCGCCCGCTGGAGGAGAAGTACGGCGACGTGCTCGTTGTGATCGGCGTGCACTCGCCGAAGTTCGAGCACGAGAAGGACGCCGACGCGCTCGCCGCCGCCGTGGAGCGGTACGGGGTGCACCACCCCGTCCTCGACGATCCTGAGCTGGACATGTGGCAGCAGTACGCGGCCCGGGCCTGGCCGACCCTGTCGGTGATCGACCCCGAGGGTTACGTGGTGGCCACCATGGCCGGCGAGGGGCACGCCGAAGGGCTGGCCCGGCTGATCGACGAGTTGGTCGTCACCCACGAGGCCAAGGGCACCCTGCACCGGGGGGACGGCCCGTATGTCCCGCCGCCGGCACCGGAGACCGCGCTGCGCTTCCCGGGCAAGGCGACGCTGCTGCCGAACGGCAACCTGCTGGTCTCGGACTCGGCCCGGCACTCCCTGGTCGAGGTCGCCCCGGACGGCGAGACGCCGGTGCGGCGGATCGGCTCGGGTGAGCGGGGTCGGGCGGACGGGCCGGCGGCCACCGCGACGTTCTCCGAGCCGCAGGGGGTGTGCGTGCTGCCCACCCACGTCGCCGAGGTGGCCGGTTACGACCTGGTGGTGGCCGACACCGTCAACCACCTGCTGCGCGGCGTACGAGTGGAGTCCGGCGAGGTGGTCACGGTGGCCGGCAGCGGCCGGCAGTGGCGCGCCGAGGTCGACGACCACGCCCACGACGCGCTCGCCGTCGACCTTTCCTCGCCGTGGGATCTGGCCTGGTACGACGACAAGCTGATCATCGCGATGGCCGGTATCCACCAGCTGTGGTGGTTCGACCCGATCAAGCGGACCGCCGGCATGTACGCCGGCACCACAGTGGAGGCGCTGCGGGACGGCCCGCTGGCCGAGGCGTGGATGGCCCAGCCGTCGGGGCTCTCCGTCTCCGTCGACGGCACCCGGCTCTGGGTGGCCGACAGCGAGACCAGTGCGATCCGGTACGTGGAGAACGGCGTGCTGGGCACCGCCGTCGGGCAGGGCCTGTTCGACTTCGGGCACGTGGACGGTCCGGCGGAGTCGGCGCTGCTGCAGCACCCGCTGGGCGTGTGCGCGCTGCCGGACGGCTCGGTGCTGATCGCTGACACGTACAACGGCGCGGTGCGCCGCTTCGACCCGGGCAGCAACCAGGTCTCCACCGTGGCGGACGGGTTGGCGGAGCCGAGCGACCTGGTGCTCACCCCGTCCGGTGAGGTGCTGGTGGTGGAGTCGGCCGCGCACCGGTTGACCCGGCTCGCGCCGGGTGCCCTGTCGGCGGCGGGGGCCAGCACGGTGGACGGTCCCCGGCACCGCACCGAGCGCAAGCCGACCGATGTCGCGGCCGGCGAGGTCACCCTGGACATCGTCTTCACCCCGGCGCCGGGGCAGAAACTGGACGAGACGTACGGGCCGTCGACCCGGTTGGTGGTGTCGGCGTCCCCGCCGGAACTGCTGGTGGAGGGTGCCGGGACGAGCACCGAGCTGTCCCGTCGGCTGGTGCTCAACGGCGAGGTCACCGCTGGCGTGCTTCAGGTGACGGCTCAGGCGGCGACCTGTGACGCGGACGTGGAGCACGCGGCGTGCCACCTGACCCGGCAGGACTGGGGCGTACCGGTCCGGGTGGTCGACGGTGCCGTGACGCGGCTGCCGCTGGTGCTCCGCGGCCTGGACGCCTGACGTGGTCGGAGGGGCCCACGGGGCCCCTCCGGTCAGGCGAACGGGGCGAGCGTGATGTCGGCGTCGATCAGGGTGGCGCGGACGAGTTCGGCGGCGGAGACCGCGCCCGGGGTGTCGCCGTGCACGCAGATCGAGTCGACCGAGCAGGGAATGACGGTGCCGTCGACAGCCACCACGCTGCGGTGCGTGGCCATCCGCACCGCCCGTTCGGCGACCTGCTCGGGGTCGGTGATCACCGCGCCCGGGGTGCCGCGTGGCACCAGTGCCCCGTTGGGCAGGTAGGCACGGTCGGCGAAGGCCTCGGCCACCACTGGCAGACCGGCGCCGACGGCCAGTTGGGCGAGGGTCGACCCGGGCAGGCAGAGCACGGGCAGCTCGGGGTCGTAGCCGGTGACCGCCGCGACCACCGCCGCCGCCTGGGATTCGTCGATGCTGGCCGCGTGGTAGAGCGCGCCGTGCGGCTTGAGGTAGCGGACCCGGGTGCGGAACAGCCGGCAGAACGCGTCCAGCGCCCCGAGCTGGTAGGTCACCTCGTCGCGGAGCTCGGCGAAGTCGTACGCGATGTGCCGCCGGCCGAAGCCGGCCAGGTCGCGGTAGCCGACCTGCGCGCCCACCGCCACCCCACGGTGCGCGGCGCCCTCGCAGACCCGCCGCATCGTGGACGGGTCGCCGCCGTGGAAGCCGCAGGCGACGTTGGCGGAGGTGACCAGGTCCAGCAGCGCGTCGTCGTCGCCGAGTCGCCAGATGCCGAATCCCTCGCCCAGGTCAGCGTTGAGGTCCATGGAATCTGACGGTAGTACCTGGCCGTGCCTGCGCGAGCGCTGTCACGTCGGTGACCACCCCGATGACGGGGTATCCGCCGGTGGTCGGATGGTCCGCGAGGAAGATCAGGGGTTGTCCGTCCGCCGGCACCTGCACCGCGCCGAGCACGATGCCCTCGCTGGGGAGTTCACCGGCGACCGCGCGGGGCAGCGCCGCGCCGGCGAGCCGCGCGCCGACCCGGTTGCTCACCGGGCTGATGGTGTACGCGTTGCCGAAGAGCCGGTCGAACGCGGTAGCTGTGAACCAGTCCGCGCGGGGGCCGGGGCCGAGCGTCAGGTGCAGCTCCGGCTCGGGGTGGGCGCAGCTGGTCGAGTCGACCGGCGCGGGTGCGGCGACCGGTTCGCCCAGTGGCAGCCGGTCGCCGTCCCGCAGCGGAGGTGGGCCGAGCCCGGAGAGGGTGTCGGTGGCCCGGCTGCCGAGCACCGGTGGCACGTCGATGCCGCCCGCGACCGCCAGCCAGCTGCGTACGCCCCGTCGGGCGGGGCCGATTCGCAGCACCGTGCCGGCCGGCACGCTGAGCGGGCGTCCGGTGTCGCCGGGTCGAACGCCCGCCTGGACCGGGACCTCGGCACCGGTGACCGCGACAGTGGTGGCGCGGGTCAGCCGCACTGTGCAGCCGGTCAGGGTGATCTCCAGGCCGGCCGCGTGCTCCGGGTTGCCGACCAGCCGGTTGGCCAGCCGCAGGGCGGCCGGGTCGAGGGCGCCGGAGCGGGGTACGCCCAGGTGGGCCCAGCCGGGTCGGCCGAGGTCCTGCACCGTGGTGAGCGCGCCGGCGCGGAGCACCTCGATGGTGCCCGGGTGGGTCACGCCGCCACCATCCGGACGGTGGTGCCCGGGTTGAGGCGGGCCGGCGGATCGGTGGCGACGTCGAACAGCACCAGGTCGGTCCGGCCGACCAACTGCCAGCCGCCGGGTGACGCGCTCGGATAGATGCCGGCGTACGGGCCGGCCAGCGCGACCGAGCCGGCCGGGACCCGGGGTCGGGGCGTGGCCAGCCGGGGCAGCGCCAACTCGGCGGGCAGCCCGGTCAGGTAGGGAAAACCGGGGGCGAAGCCGCAGAACGCGACCCGGAACCTGGTGCTGGTGATCCGGTGCCGCACCGTTGACACGTCCACCCCCCAGTGGTCGGCCACCGCCGGCAGGTCCGGCCCGTCGAAGGAGACGGGCACGACCACGTCCGCCGCGTAGGCGGCTGCGTTGTGGTCTGCGGCTCCGGTGTGCTCGGGGCCGGTGGCCGCGGCGGTGACGGCGGACGCCCATCGGGTCAGCTGCCGGGCGGTGGCGGTCGGGTCGGGCAGGCCGTCGAGCAGCACGGTCCGGGCCGCCGGCACGATCTCGACGGCGATCAGGTCGCCCCGGTCCCGACGCCGCCACAGCTCGCTGCGCCATGCTTCGACGAGCGCGGCCTCGGGGATGTCGGTGGGCGTGGTGCAGTCGAGGAGCAGGGCGTGCGCCCCGACCGGTCGGATCCGCATCCGCTCATCCTCGCCGATGTGCCGCCGATCCGGTGTTCACGGTGATGGTGCCCGGTGTCACCAACGCCACTACTTACAAGTAACCTACGGTGTCGTAACCTGACTGGGTGACCACCTCCGCCCCGCTTCGCCTGAAGCCGGTCGACATCGGTAAGCCTCGGATGCGCGGCTGGCTCCACACGTACGCCTTCTTCGTCGCCCTGGTCTGCGGCATCGTGCTCTGCTCGATCGCCGCCACCAGGCCTGGGTGGGCGCCACTGGTGAGTTGCCTCATCTACAGCCTGACGGTCTGCGGGCTCTTCGGCACCAGCGCGTTGTACCACCGTCGGGTGTGGTCGGAGCGCGGCTACCAGCTGATGCGCCGGATGGACCACTCGATGATCTTCGTGTTCATCGCCGGCACGTACACACCGCTCTGCGTGATGCTGCTCGCGCCCCGGCCTGCCACGGTGATGCTGGCCCTGGTCTGGGGTGGCGCGCTGGCCGGCGTGGCGGTCAAGGTGGTCTGGCCGCACGCCCCGCGCTGGGTGTCCGCGCCGCTCTACCTGGCGCTGGGCTGGGTGGCGGTGGCCATGCTGCCGGAGATCCTGCACGGCGGCGGCGTCGCGGCGCTGGTGCTGCTGATCGTCGGCGGCGCGATCTACAGCGTGGGCGCGGTCTTCTACGCGTTGCGGCGGCCCAATCCGTGGCCGACCGTCTTCGGCCACCACGAGTTCTTCCACGCCTGCACGCTGCTGGCGGCGCTCTGTCACCACATCGCCATCTACTTCGCGCTGTTCGCCTGACCCGGATAGCCAGAGTGCACCCAGCGCGATCGCGCCCGAGGGCCCTCTTTCCTGGATCCAGCACGATCTTCAGTCGACTGAGGCTCCAGACATCGAGCCCTCACCTCAAGATCTGCGCAACTTCGCTGAAACTGCTGTCTCAACGCGCCGCCAGACAGCAGTTTCACCGAACTTGCTCGGATCTTGGCAGGGGTAGCCGGCTGACGGCGACCCGTCGGCCTGCAAACGGGCCAGGCGCAGCGCACTAACGGGCGCACACGCGAGCCGGGGCCCCGCCACGCTGCGGGACCCCGGAGTGTGTGAGCGAGGATCAGACCGGTCGGCCCGGCCTACGCACCTCGCGGTACTCCTGCACGACCTGGTCGTTCTGGACCGGAACGACCCGGTCGGCCACCACGCGCTCATCGCGCACCGGCGCGGCGACCACCGCGCGGCGGCGGCTGCTCCAGAAGTAGAGGGTGACGAGCAGGCCGGCGACGCCGGCCAGCATCAGCACCCAGCCGACCACGGACAGGTCGAGCCAGCCCAGGTCGGCCTCCACTGCGAACGCGAAGATCGCGCCTAACGCGATCAAGAAGATGCTGCCACCAATGCCCATGTCTCGCTCCTCGGCTCTAACCTGGCGTACCTCGCGCCGCGGCCGTCGGTAGGGGTGCGGCATCCATCGACTTACCCCGGCACGGAGATCGCCAATCGGGCAAGCTGGGGCCATGACGGACGCCGACCCCGACACACGGACACTGGTGTTGCTGCGGCACGCGAAGGCCGAGCAGGGCAACGACGCGACGGACGACGCCGAGCGGCCGCTGAGCGCGCGCGGGACCGCCGACGCGGCCGCGGCGGGAGCCTGGTTGGCGCACCACGGGCTGCTGCCCGACGTGGTGATCTGCTCGACGGCCCGCCGCACCCGGCAGACCTGGCACGGCGTGGCGATGGGGATGACCGGTTCACCGCCGGAGGGTGGCCCGACCGGTCCCCGCCCGACCGTCCGTTATGAGCCGGGCGCGTACGACGCGCACCCCGAGGAGTTGTTGTCGCTGGTCCGCACGGTGGATCCGGCGGCCCGTACGGCACTGCTCATCGCCCACAATCCAGGCATCTCGCTGCTCTCGGCGCTCTTCGACCCGGAGGGCGTCGACGACGGCGGGTTGCGCACCGCCGAGCTGGCGGTGCACCGCTGCCCGGTCGGCTGGTCGCAGTGGAGCAGGGCGGGAGCGCCGCTCATGGCCCGCCACGCCGCACGCGACTGAGCCACCCGCCGACAGTCGGCGGGTGGCTCAGCGGTACGCGTCCAGCCTGTGTGGGGATCAGGACGGCGGCGCGGTTGGTGGCGGCGGGTCCGGCGGTGGCGGCATCATCGCCGTCGGATGAGACAGCCGGTTCTCCTCCACGATGAGGGTTCGGGCCCGCTTGCGCCGGTCCTGCCAGAACCAGAGGGTGGTCAGCAGGACGGCCAGCCCGGCCAGGATGAACACCCAGCCGACCGCGCGTACGTCGATCCACCAGACGTTTGCTCTCAGCGCGAAGGTCAGGATCGCGCCGATCGCGATGAGAAAAATGCCGCTACCTACACCCATGTGCGCTGCACTCCCCCGTGCGGTGGCTCTGGGCGTTCCCTTTCGAGGTCACGCGACGGTTACCCGCCACGCCACCGGCATACCCGACCGGGCTCGCCCAATACGTGCCCGCCGCCGGGGTGGGATGGCGACGGCCGGCGAGGCAGAAAGCCCCGCCGGCCGTTGCGGCGCCGGGTGGTGCGACCCGAAACCGTCAGACGTGCCGTGGCACGCTCAGAAGGCCTCCTCCGGGAGGTCCATGATGTCGAGGTCCGCACCCTCGATGATCCGCCGGTCGGCACCGATGCGGGGCAGCACCTCACGGGCGAAGAAGCGGGAGGCGGCCACCTTGCCGGTGTAGAACGCCTTGTCACTGGCGGAGACCTCGCCGGCCAGCGCCTTCAGCGCCACGTCGGCCTGCCGCTGCAGCAGCCAACCGACCACCAGGTCGCCGATCGCCAGCAGGAACCGCCGGCTGCTCAGCCCGACCTTGTAGAGGGCACGGGTGTCGCCGCCCTGCGCCTCGCCCAGCCAGCCCGTCATCACACCGAGGATGTTCTGCACCTCGGCGAGGGCCTTGCCGAGCGCCTGCCGCTCGTCCTTGAGCTGACCGTTGCCCGCCTCGGAGGAGATGAACTCCTGGATCTCGCCGGCCACCGCCATCAGCGCCTTGCCGTTGTCCCGCACGATCTTGCGGAAGATCAGGTCCAGGCTCTGGATGGCGGTGGTGCCCTCGTACAGGGTGTCGATCTTGGCGTCCCGGACGTACTGCTCCAGCGGGTAGTCCTGGAGGAAGCCGGAGCCGCCGAAGGTCTGCAGGGCCTCGTGCCCGAGCAGCTCGTACGCCCGCTCCGAACCCACGCCCTTGACCAGCGGCAGCAGCAGGTCGTTGACCCGCTTGGCCAGCTTGGTGGCCTTCTCGTCACCGGCCGCCTCGGCGATCGCGACCTTGTCCTGCCAGGTGGCGGTGTAGAGGACCAGGGCGCGCAGACCCTCGGCGTACGACTTCTGCATCAACAGCGAGCGGCGCACGTCCGGGTGGTGGGTGATGGTGACCCGGGGCGCGGTCTTGTCCGCCTGCTGGATCAGGTCGGCGCCCTGCACCCGGTTCTTCGCGTACTCCAGGGCATTGAGGTAGCCGGTGGAGAGGGTGGCGATGGCCTTGGTGCCGACCAGCATCCGGGCGTACTCGATGATCATGAACATCTGCCGGATGCCGTCGTGCTTGTCGCCCAGCAGCCAACCCTTGGCCGGTACGCCGTGCTCGCCGAAGGTCAGCTCGCAGGTGTTGGAGACCTTCAGGCCCATCTTGTGCTCGACGTTGGTGGCGTAGACGCCGTTGCGCTCGCCCAGCTCGCCGGTGGTCTCGTCGAAGTGGAACTTCGGCACCACGAAGAGCGACAGGCCTTTGGTGCCGGGGCCACCGACCCCCTCCACGCCCACCGGGCGGGCCAGCACGTAGTGCACGATGTTGTCGGTGAGGTCGTGCTCACCGGAGGTGATGAAGCGCTTCACGCCCTCGATGTGCCACGAGCCGTCCGGCTGCTGGATGGCGCGGGCGCGGCCGGCGCCGACGTCCGAGCCGGCGTCCGGCTCGGTGAGCACCATGGTGGAGCCCCACTGCTTGTCGATGAAGAGCTTGGCCCACCGCTTCTGCTGCTCGGTGCCCTCGACCTCCAGCACGTGCGCGAAGGACGGACCCGAGGCGTACATCCAGATGGGGGCGTTCGAGCCGAGCACCAACTCGGCGAGGGCCCACCAGAGGGCGCGCGGCGCGGTGGTGCCACCCAGGTGCGGCGGCAGGTCCAGGCGCCAGAACTCGGAGTCCATGAACGCCTGGTACGACTTCTTGAACGACTCCGGCAGCGGCGCGGTGTGCGTGGCCGGGTCGAAGACCGGCGGGTTGCGGTCACTGTCCGTGTAGCTGGCGGCCAGATCCTCGCGGGCGAGGCGGTCCAGCTCGGCGAGGAAGGTGCGGGCCGTGTCGGCGTCGAGTTCCGAGTACGGCTCCTGGCCGAACGCCCGGTCCGCCCCGAAGACCTCGAACAGGTTGAACTCGAGATCCCGCAGGTTGCTCTTGTAGTGGGTCATGCTCGCTGGCCCCGCTTCCGGACAGGTGTTACCGATCAGTAACCCAGACTGTATTACTCGCGGGTAGGCAGCGACAAGCGGATCACCCAAGTGACGGCGATTACACACCTGCGGTGCCGGTCGGCCGACTCAACTCTCGGCGGCGCCGACCTCCCAGCTCGGGACGGCCACGGCCGCGCTGGTACGGGCGCCCACGTACTCCATCAGGACCAGCGCGATGTCGTCGTCGAGCCGGCCGTGGACCCACTCGACCAGGGCGGTCTCCAGCGACGCCAGCCCGTCGGCGACAGTGCCATGGCCGAGCAGCCGCCAGGCCCGGTCGGCGGTGGGGAAGAACTCGCCGTCCCGCCGCGCCTCGCCGAGACCGTCGGTGAACAACAGCAACCGGTCCCCGGGCTCCAGGCGTTCGACCCGGGGGCGGACCACCGGCATGAACCCGAGCGGAGGCGCCGGGGCCGGCGGTTCCAGCGGGATCACCGCGCCCCGACGCAGCAGCAACGGCGGCGGATGCCCGCAGTTGACGATCGTCAGGGTGCCGCCCCGCTCCTCGACCAGTGCCGCCGTGACGAAGTCCTCGTCCCCGACGTTGCGGGCCACCGCCCGGTCCAGGTCGGCGACGACGGCCCGCAGGTCGGCCCGCTCGTACGCCACGTGCCGGTAGGAACCGAGGACGATGCTGGCCAGCCGGACCGCGTCCAGGCCCTTGCCCCGCACGTCACCGATGATCATGCGTACGCCGTAGGGGGTGTCGATCGCCTCGTACAGGTCGCCGCCGATCTCTGCCGTGGCGGTGGAGGAGATGTACCGCCCCGCGACCGAGAGCGTGCCGACCTGCGGCCCGAGCGGGCGCAACACCGCCTGCTGGGCCACCGAGGCGAGTTTGGTCAGCTCGACGATCCGCTCGGCCTGCCGCTGGCGAACCCAGGCCACCGCCACTGCCAACGCGGTGACGAGCGCGACCGCGACAACGTTGACCGAGGTGACCAACGAAACCTTCGGCGCGACCAGCGCGAAGCCGACGCCGATCAGAGTCGCCGCGACGCCCACCCCCAGGACCACCAGCCAGGAAGCCAGGGCCGCAGCGAGCACCGGTGCGGCGGCCAGGAGCGCGACGTAGTGCACCTTCCGGCCGTCCGCCACCTCCACCGCCGACACGATCGCGAGCAGAACGAGGGCCGCGCCGAGGCCGGCGCGGGATCCGGGGCTCAGCGGGCGGCGGCCCGACTGGAGGAGTCGCGTGGGTACGACTGACAGTTTGCCTGATCCGCGTGAACCGGTGAATGAACCTGACCCGTCGTCCGAGCAGGTTCTGTCCGGCCGGCCCAGTCGGCTGGCCGAATCGGCGTCGTCCGCGCCGCTCAGCCGAGAACCTCGTAGCGGACGGTGAGCGCGCCCACGTCGACCGAGGCGATGGTGGCGAAGGCGGCCCGGGAGAGATCCAGGCAGCGGCCGTCGACGAACGGGCCGCGGTCGTTGATCCGCACCGTCACCGACTTGCCGTTGGCCGGGTTGGTCACCCGGACCTTGGTGTTGAACGGCAGTGTCTTGTGCGCGGCGGTCAGCGCGTCGGGGTTGAACGACTCACCGTTGGCGGTGAGCTGCCCGTCGGAGTAGAACGAGGCACCGCACGAACCGCTCTCCAGCACCTTCGCCGCGGCCGTGGTCTTCTTCGCGGTCGGCTTGGGCTTCGGCGACGCGGTGCGCTCCTTGCTCCGGGAGGCGGCCTGCTGCGACCGGGTCGCCGACGGGCTGGCGGTCGCGCTGGGCGAGGCGCTGGCGCTCGGGGAGACGCTGGGGGAGCTGGGGGCGAGGCTGCTCGCGGCGGTGGTCGGGGTGAGGTCGAGAGCAACCTGCCCCGACTGCTCGGAGCCGGAGGTCAGCTGCACGGCACCGACAGTGCCCCCGACCGCGAGGGCGACGCCGACCGCCGCGGTGGCCACGATGCCCGCCGGGGAGGAGAAGATGCGGGTACGGGAGTGCCTGCCTGCCACCGGCCCGGTCCTTTCGTCGTCTGAACAAACCGGGTCGGACCGTAACGAGAGAAGCACTTCCGAAGTCAACGTGATCATGGTGCTATGCCCGCATTTGCACAGGTACGTGTAGCCGATCATCCGACCCGAGGTGGGCCGGTCGGCCCGGGTGCGGCGAGACCCACCGTCCGTACCGCAGGATGAGCGGATGCCCACCGAGCTGACCGAACGCCTGGCCGCCCTGTTCCGGTGGATCGACCCCGGCCCGGGCACCAGCCACCTGGTCAGCGACATCTCCGGTTGGTGGCGGGACGCGACGGTGCTGGCCGAACTGGGACCGGCCCTGGTCGCGCCCTACCGGGCCGCCCGGCCCACAGTGGTGCTCGCGCCGGCCGTCACCGGGCTGCTGCTCGGGCCGTTGGCCGCCACCGCCCTCGGGGTCGGCTTCGTGGCCGCCCACAAACCCGGTGACGGACGGCTGCCGGCCGGACCGCTCACCTGGGCGCAGAGCCCACCGGACTACCGGGGCCGACGCGTCGACCTCGCCGTACGGGACCGACACCTCGGCCCCGACGACCGGGTGCTGGTGGTGGACGACTGGGTGCGCACCGGCGCGCAGCTACGCGCCCTCTACGACATCTGCGCCGCACGGGGAGCCGAAGTGCTGGGCACCGCCGTGGTGGCGGTGGACTGCCCGCCCGACGTCGCGGCCGACCTCCGGATCACCGGCCTGATCGCCGCCGCCGATCTGCCCGCTTGACCTCAAGCGAGGTTCAGCATTGACGATCGACTGATGAGTGACGGAGTTCTCGACGAGGCGTACGAGCGACTGCACCGCACCGGCCCCGAGTTCGAGGGCTGGTTGTCCAACCACGGGCCGATGGCCGTCGAGGCGTTGGTCCGGCACGGGCACCAGCAACGGGTGCACCGCTGGCTCGACGACTACCTCGGCCGACTCGACGAACTGCCCCGGGGGCTGCACCCGATCGACGACTGGCGGTCAGCGCTGGGCGACCCGAAGCGCGCCGGCGACTGGTTGACCTACTTCGACACCCAACTGCGCGAACACCCGTGGCGTACGGTGCTCGGCACCTGGTGGCCCCGGCTGCTGCCGGGCATCGCCGCCGGTGCCACCCACGGGGTGATCCGGGTCGGGCACGCCGTACGCGCGCTCGACTCGGCCGACGAGAACCCACTGCGGCTCGCCGAGTTGGGCCAGGCCCTCGGCTACTGGGCGGCCCGCTGGCAGCCGATCCCCGGCACCGACCACCTGCTCGCCGGCGAGCCGGAAGAGCCGGAAGGGTCGGGCGCCGATGACGTGGCGGCCGCGCTGGCCGGGGTGCCGCGGATCGACGACCAGACCGGGGGCATCCGGGACCGGCTGGGCCGGCTGCCGGACGTACCCCGGTGGGAGCCGGCGCTCGCGGCGCTGCGACCGGCGCGGAGCCCGGCCGAGGCGCAGCGCGGGCTCACCACGCTGGTGCACCGGGCCGGCCTGGACTACCTGCGCTTCGGGCACACCAACCCGGTCATGCTGGTGCACGCGGTGACCGCGCCGACCGCTGTGCTGCGTACCCTGCCGGCTCTGGACCGGGCCCTGTGGGCGCCGAGCCTCACCGCGGCCTGGGCCGCGACGGCGGCCATGACCTCGGTGTACGCCCCGGCCGACGGCATCGCGCCACCGACGGTGGCCCCGGCGGCCCCGGCGGAGGTCTTCGCCCGCGCGGCCCGGCACGGCGACGAGCACGTGGTCAAGCTGGCCGACGCGATCCTCGACGCGTACGCGGCCAGCGGCGACGACCGGCTCCTCACCGCACCCGGCTACGCCGGCCAGTTGATCTGAGTGGGGCGACGGGTATTGCGGCAGCGTCCCGGCCCGTGCTGGCCTAGCCTCGGCAGGATGTGGCCTCGGATCGGTGAACTGCGCGCCCTCGCTCTCGGCACCCCCGGCGAGCTGCGGGAAACCCTCAACACCCTGGTGCTGGCCGGGGTGAAGACCGCCACGGCCGGCCGACTCGCCGAGTACGCGGACGAGGGCGAGGAGTTGGAGCACGTCGGCGAACGCCTGGCGCTGGTCGACGACGACGACGCCCTGGCCGGCGTCGTGGAGATCACCGGAGTCGAGGTGGTCCGCTTCGCCGACGTGCCCTGGGACTTCGCCCGGGCCGAAGGCGAGGGTGACCGCTCGATCGAGGAGTGGCGGGGCGGGCACTCGGCCTACTGGGCGCGGCTCGGCACGCCGGTCGACGACGACACCCCGATCGTCTGCCTCCGTTTCCGCCTGGTCTCCGGCGGCGAGGGTGGGGTGGCCGGCGGCGACCTCGGCACCTGACCCGGCGGGTGCGGGCGCGGCGACTCAGCTGCGTAGTTGTGGCAGCAGCCGGGTCGCGACGTCCACCAGGATGGCCTCGTCACCGGCGTACCAGCTGCTGGCCCGCGGCCAGTGCGTCACCACGTCGGTGAAGCCCAGCTCGGCGGCCCGGCCGACCTGATCGGCGAAGAACTGGGCGCTGCTGAGCGAGAAGACCGGCGCCGCGTCCAGCGAGAGGTAGCGGTCCAGGCTGGACGGATCGCGGCCGGCCTCGGCCAGGGTCCGGTCCATCCGCGCGGACAGCGCCGACACGCTGGCCCACCAACCCGCCAGGTCGTTGTCGTCACCGGTGCCGGTGGTCACCCAGCCCTGCCCGAACCGGGCCACCAACCGCATCGACCGTGGCCCGTTGGCGGCCACCACGAACGGCACCCGGGGCTGCTGCACGCAGCCGGGATTGTTGCGGGCGTCCACCGCGGCGAACCAGTCGCCACGCCAGGTGGTGCCGTCCTCCCGCAGGATCAGATCCAACAGCTCGGTGAACTCGGCGAACCGGTCGACCCGCTGCCGCGGTGGCAACGTCTCACCACCCAGCACCGCCGAGTCGAAGCCGATGCCGCCCGCGCCCAGGCCGAGCAGCAGCCGACCGCCCGAGACGTCGTCCACAGTGGTGATCTGCCGGGCGAACGCGGCCGGGTGCCGGAAGTTCGGCGACGCCACCAGGGTGCCCAGCCGAATCCCCGAGGTCACCGTGGCGGCGGCCGTCAACGTGGACATCGAGTCGAACCACGGGCCGTCGACCAGGTCACGCCAACCCAGATGGTCGTACGTCCAGGCGTGGTCGAAACCCCACTCGTCGACCTGCCGCCAACGACGCTGCGACTCCGCCCACCGCTGGTCCGGCAGGATCACGATGCCAATCCGCATGATCGCCACCCTAGCCGGGACACCACCAGGGTCGGGTTCTCGCTCTCGTTCGGCGGTGGACCAACTGGCGCAGCGGATCGAGGCGGCGACCGGAAGTCCTAGGTCCACCGCCGCCACCAGTCCGTACCCTCGGGGGATGGCCACCGAAGCGGCTGCTGCCCGCGTATCCCCGGATCGCCGGATCCGCGTGATCCGCACCGGGGCGATGCTGGTCGGGGTGGTCGTTCCGTCTCTCGTGCTCCGCGAGCTGGTCGAGTTCCGGTTCGGCAGAGGCCCGCTGGCCGACCTCAGCGCTGTCGCGGTGCCGATGGCGGCGACCGCCTGGCTCGCGCCGTACGCCTCCTACCGCCGCCGCGACGCCCTGCTCTGGCTGGTCGGCCCCGGCATCTACGTCTTCGCGGTGATCGCCTGGCGGGCGGCCCTCGCGCCCTACCGGGACTGGCGGCCCCGACCGGAGGAGAAGCCCCGGATGCGCTGGTCACGCGACCCGGAACACGCCGGAAGGTGGCTCCTGAGCAAGCCGACGAGTGACACGCGTCACACTGACTCCCTGTAGGGACATCACGTTCGGCTCCGACCTCTCGGCGAGCGGCACCCGGACGGGGTGTCGACCGAGAGAGGACCAGGCGCGATGACGAAGGTGACCGCACAACTGTCGGTGTCGGTGGACGGCTTCTACGCCGGCCCACAGTTCGACGGCAACGGCGACTGGATGGGCTCGACGGAGAGCGCGAAGTTCTTCCGGGTCACCCGGTGGGCGACCGACGCCGCGGCCTGGCGCGAACGGCAGGGCTTCAGCGGCGGGGAGCGGGACACCAACTCCGAGGTGATCGCCGAGTCGTTCGGCGCGGCCGGCGCGTACGTGATGGGCCGCCGGATGGCCGACGGGGGTGAGATCCCCTGGGGCGAGGAGCCGCCGTTCCGCGCACCGGTCTTCGTCGTCACCCACCGCCCCCGCCAACGGCTGGTGAAGGGCGGAGGCACCAGCTTCACCTACGTCACCGATGGTGTGGCCAGCGCCGTCGAGCAGGCGCGCGCCGTGGCCGGCGGCAAGGACGTCGCGGTGGCCGGTGGCGGCAGCCTGGTGCGTCAGGTGCTCAAGGCCGGCCTGCTCGACGAGTTGGAGCTGCACGTCGTGCCGGTGGTGCTCGGCACCGGCCTGCGGGTCTTCGACGCGGACCTCGACCTGGGCGACCGGGAGGGGATCGAGCTGACGCCCACCCGCGTCCTGGCCACCCCGCAGGTGACCCACATCCGGTACGCGGTGCGCGGTCGCGCCCCGCTCGTGCTCGACGACCGGGGCCGTGGCGGTGGCCCGACGGCAACCGCGAACTGAACCACTGCCGACCGGAAAGGAGGATCACCATGTCACAGCTGTTGCGGGTGCAGTGTTTCAACGTTTCGCGCGACGGGTTCGGCACCGGAGAGGGGCAGAGCCTGGAACGCCCCTTCGGTCACGCGGACCCCACCCCGCTGTTCTCCTGGCGTGCCGCCACCGCCAGCTTCGTGTACCGCACCGAGCCGGGCGGCAGTCGCGGCCTGGACGACTACCTGACCCGCGACGCCGAGTGCAACATCGGCGCGGAGATCATGGGTCGCAACAAGTTCGGCCCCCAACGAGGCCCCTGGAAGGACCACGAGTGGACGGGATGGTGGGGGGACAACCCGCCGTTCCACACACCGGTCTTCGTGCTCACCCACCACGAACGCCCGTCGTTCACACTGGCCGACACCACGTTCCACTTCCTCAACGCCAGCCCGACCGAAGCGCTGGCCCGGGCGAAGCAGGCAGCTGCCGGTCGGGACGTCCGCCTCGGTGGCGGGGTGGCGACGATCCGCGAGTTCCTCGAGGCCGACCTGGTCGACACGATGCACATCGCGGTCGCACCCGTCGACCTGCACCGGGGCGAGCGGTTGTGGGACAGCCCCGACGAACTGCTCGACCGATTCCACCTCGAGTCGGTGCCGAGCCCCAGCGGAGTCACCCACCTGCTGTTCTGGAAACGATGACCGCGCTCGTGGCCGGCACTGTCGGCTACAGCCGGGCCAGCACCAGCAACCGGTTGCCGTCGGGGTCGATGACCCGGGCGGAGCGCTCACCCCAGGGCTGGTCGACCGGTTCCTCGGTGACCGTCGCTCCACCGGTGCGCAGCGCACCCACTGCCGCGTCACAGTCATCGGCGTAGACGCACAACTCCCAGCGGTGCGACTCGGCCGGCTCGCCAGCCTCCGGGTTGGCGGCCAGGCCGAGCTCGCTGCTGCCCAGTCGCAGCGCGACGAACTCCGGGACGCCCTCGTCCGGGAACCGGTAGGTCAGCTCGAAACCGACCACGTCCCGGTAGAACGCGATCAGTCGTGGCAGGTCAGGTGTCGTCACGATCGGAAAGGCTTCGGTGAACACGGACCACCTCCACGCCGGACCATAGCCGCTGCCGCGGTCCAGCCGGAACCTCCGCCGTCGATCCCGGCAGGTGTCATCATCTGCCGGCCAGAACCGCCTCAACCATTCCCGGGACAGGTGGCGTTCTACCTGGCGAGGGGGTGGGGATGACCGAGACGTTCCACGAGTTCGTGGTGCACCGCACGCCGGCGCTGTCCCGGACGGCCTACCTGCTCACCGGCGACCACCAACTCGCCGAGGACCTGTTGCAGAGCGCCCTGGCCCGGACGTACCGGCACTGGCGGCGGATCCGCGACGGCGACCCCGAGGCGTACGTGCGGCGGGTGATGTACCACCAACAGGTCTCCTGGTGGCGGCGGCGCCGGCTGACCGAACGCCTGGAGGCACAGCCCAGCGACCGGCCCGGCGACGACCACTCCGAGACGACAGCCCTGCGGCTGAGTCTGCTGCGCGCGCTACGCGTGCTCACCCCTCGCCAGCGCGCCGTGCGCCGGGTCGCCCCCGCCACCGGCCGGGACACCGCACCGCTGCCAGTGCCCGGCGTCACCGGCGTGACCGCCATCCGGCTGCTCGGCTGGGGCCCGGACGGGTCCGCGCTGGTGGTCGCCTACCAGCCCGAACCCCTCAGCCCGGACCGGTTCGACCAGCCGCTGGAGCTGGACCAACGCACCGCCTACCCCAACGTGCGCAGCGTACGGGTGTTGGCGTTGACGCCCGGCGCCAGCGCGCCACGAACAGTGATGACCGCACCGGAGCAGATCCTCGCCGTCGACGTCGCCGACACTGTGATCAGCGCCGCACGCGCGCCGCGGACCCGCCCGGCGGGTTGGGTGGCCGGTTCTGGTTCTGGACGATCCTGATCACAGTGGTGGTCGCCGGCATCGTCGCCTACCGCAACCGCAGTGGGCTGGCACTCTGGCTCGACGACCGGCGGGTCCGTCGGGCCCGCGGGCCCGACCCGAAATGAGGTGCGGGCCGGCGGGCAGAACTGTTGGATCTCGACATGGCGCATGAGCTCGTTCGTCCTCGAAAAGCCCGCCCCGGGGACCACCTCGCGGTCCTCTCGCCGTCGTTCGCCGCGGCCGGCGCCTATCCGGCGATCCACGAACAGGCAATGCGACGGCTCGCCGACCTGACCGGCCTCGTACCGGTCGAATACCCCACCACCCGCCAGGTGGGCGCGAGCGCGGCAGCGCGGGCGGCGGACATCAACGCCGCCTTCGCAGACCCCCAGGTACGCGGCATTCTCGCCGTCATCGGAGGCGACGACCAGATCACCGTGATCCCCCACCTGGACGCCGACCTGGCCCGAGCCGACCCGAAGCCGTTCCTCGGCACCAGCGACAACACCAACCTGCACCACTGGCTCTGGGGCCTCGGCATCGCCAGCTTCTACGGCGGGTCGTCCCAGGTGCACCTCGGCCCCGGGCCTGCCGTCGACGACGTCCACGTCCGGTCGCTGCGAGCGGCCCTGCTCACCGGGGAACGGCTGGAGATCACCGATCCGGGTGAGTCCGAGGACATCGGCATCGACTGGGCAGATCCGCAGGCGTTGAAGTCCTTCGGCAAGCGCGAACCGACCGAGCCGTGGAGCTGGTACGGGCCGTCGCGCGCGGTCACCGGCCGTACCTGGGGTGGCTGCCTGGAGGTCATCCAGTGGATCCTGACGGCGGGACGCTTCCCGTTTCCCCCCGAGGTCCTTCAGGGCGGGGTGCTGCTCATCGAGACGTCGGAAGAACTCCTTCCCGCCCGCGAGGTCGGCTGGATCGTCCGATCGCTCGGTGAACGCGGTCTCCTCGGCGCCGTCGACTCGGTAGTGGTCGCCCGTCCGCCGGTCTCCGACCACAACCGTCGACCCGCGGCCGACGATCGGGCACGGCTTCGTGAGCAGCAGCGGGACACGGTCGTCGACGTAGTGACCCGCTACAACCCCGAGGCGGTGGTCTGTGTCGGCGTCCCGTTCGGCCACACCAGACCACAGTGGATCCTGCCCCACGGCGGCCCGGTCACCGTCGATGGCGTGCAACGGCGAATCTTCGCCGACTATCGATAGGGAGCCGCAGGGTATGGAGCCGACACAGACGGCGCTCATCGTGCCGATACCCGAGGCCGAGGAGGCGGTGGGCCGGTTTCGGGCATCACTCGACCGGGCCGCCTCGTGGGGCGTCCCAGCCCACGTGACAGTCCTCTACCCGTTCCTGCCTCCGGAGCAGATCGACGAGCGGGCCTTGGCCACGCTGCGGGACACCATCGCCGGGATACCACGGTTCGACGTCGCGCTGACGCACGTCGACTGGTTCGGTGACACGGTCCTCTGGCTCGCGCCGCAGCCAGATCGGCCCTTCCGCGACCTCACCGAGGCAGTGTGGCGACGGTTTCCTGAGGCACCCCCGTACGGCGGGGCGCACAGCGACGTGGTGCCGCACCTGACCATCGGTCACGACGCCGACAAGCCCGTGCTGACCGACGCGGCGGAGACCGTCTCCGGGTACCTGCCGATCCACGCGGCCGTCGACAGGGTCCGGCTGATCGCCGGAACGCCGGACGTCAGCCCGTGGCGCACCGTCGGCGAGTTCCCGCTGGGCGCCCCTGGTACGGGTCTCCAGACGGTCTCGGCCTGACGTCGAGGCGCTGTCGGTGGCCCGACCTGTCCGGAAGCCTCGCCCGACAGGTCATGGCTTGTCGATCAGCTCGATCAGCGCGGCGTCGCCCTGCCCGATAGTCCGTTGGTCGGGAGCGACTCGCACGGTGATTCGGCGACAGCCGTCGAGTTCCACGTAGGTGCGGGGCTCGCTGGTGGTCAGTGGGATCAGCAGAGCGAACCGGCTCGCACGGGTGCTGCACGGGTTCGCCGGTCGAGACGCCCGCAGCGCACCCTCGATCGCCGCTCGTCTGTCCTCCGGCAGCACCGTTCCGTGCGCGAACTCGCCGAGTGGCTCGCCATTCCCCTGCCTGCTCTTCGGCACGTAGTAGACGCAGAGGCGGACCTGCTGCCCGGCGGGGAACGGCTCTGGAAGGGCACGGGCTTCACGGTCGGCCACCAAGGATGTCATGTCGACCTCGCGCTGGCTGCAACCCGCTCTGGCCGAATCGCTCTCGGCGACCGCACGGGTCGCCACGGTAGTCAGCGGCAGAGCATCGAGCGCTGCCCGGAACTCGTCCGGCAGATTGTCGTGGCAGGAATCGAGTGGTATGCCGGGCCGCATCCACCGGCCGTCGGCGTCGATGAGCGCGAGCCAGGGTGCCTCCTGCAGGATCGCTCTGCAGGGGAAGCCGGGATGCTGCGGCGCGTCGGGCCGGCGGAGGGCGGCGACGAGGGTGGCGACGGCGGCGACGTCATCGCTGCGCCGCTCCGTCAAAAGCCATTCGGACCGGACAGGAGGACGCTCCACCCCGCAGACGACGACCGCGGTGGGGATGAAGTCATCGCCGAGACGGGGCAGGGCTGCTGCTTCACTGGTCGGGACACGGAAGCCACGCGCGATCATCTCCGGTGCGGCCTCCAGGCATGAAGTCCACCGCCCCTGACCGGCGGAATCGGCAGCCGTATGGGGTGAAGGGACGCGGTGGAGCATCTGCGCCCCTCCGACGCCCAGCCCGACGGCCAGGGCCACGGCGAGCGCGGTGCTTCCGATCAGGCGCTGCCGGTGCCGGCGGACCCGTCTGGCCACCTTGACAACCCGATCTGGTGGCGGCGTCAGCGGCGGAACGGCGTTGGTCAACAGGAGCCTGATGTCCTCGTCTTCACGCGTCACTTCGCGACCTCCAGGTGGCGAACAGCTCAAGATCCGGATCGGTACGCAGAATCCGTAGGGCACGGAAGGCCTGCACCTTGACCGTGTTGTGCGAGCAGCCGAGCACTTCCGCTGTCCGCTGCACCGTCAGGTCCTCGACGTAGCGGAGCACCACGATCGCCCGCTGCTGCCGGCTGAGCCGGGCCAAGGCGCGGCGTACCGCGTCGCGGTCGGCGGACTCACCTGCCATGTCGCCCCGTGAGGGCTCGTCCGGTGGCTGGCTCGGAACCTCACTGCGCCAACGCCGCCGCCACCAGGAGACGTAGGTGGTGAACAACGCCCGACGCAGGTACGCCTCGGGATGCCCGGCACTGTTGATCGTGGCCCAGCGCCGCCAGACGTCCGCCAGGACCGTCTGCAACAGGTCCTCGGCGCGCCCGGCATCACCGGTGAGCAGCCAGGCCGAACGCAGCAGTGCATCTGAGCGCCCCGCGACGAACTCGGCGAAGCCTTCCGGTGGCACCAGGTCCCGCGGTCGCTGCATGGTGTGTACCTCCCACCACTTGAACGCTCTGGGAGGCCGGCGAGGTTAACGCGGGAACGGCCGGGGTTCGGGGTCTTCACTGTCGGGCGCGAGAGCTGCTGGCCGCAACAGCATCGAAGGCCCTGGCTGGGACTCTCGTCCTGGCCAGGGCCTTCGCACGTGGAGCGGGTGACGGGAATCGAACCCGCACTGTCAGCTTGGGAAGCTGATGTTCTGCCATTGAACTACACCCGCAAGCGGCACCACTGTACCCGAGTCGTCGAGCCCGTGCACCCAGGCACCCCCGCCGGCCGCAGGTGTCCGCATACCGCACGACCCGCGCCGACCCGGGTTGATCCACTCGGCTTGCTGAAAATCGGGGCGTCCGAAGCGGCGGGATAGCGCGGTTTCACGGAAACCGAGTTGATCATGCGGGGTGCCGGCGGCGGGCGCACGTACAGCCCGGTGTCGGCTCCGTGAGGACGGAGCCGACACCGACGATCTTCCGGCCCCGTCAGGCGGCCGTGCACTGGACGTCACGGCTGAGGCGGGTCGGGCGCGTCGGCGGGACGGCCAGTGGGGTGGCCACCGCCGACGGGGCGTTTGGGTCGAGCCAGACCCGCACGGCCGGCCGACCCGGCGCGAGGCCGGGGACGCCCGCGATGTGCTGCTCACGGCGGGTGAGCATCGCCACGTCGATGGTGAACTCGAAGAGCCGCCAGTCGACCTGCGGCTCGGCGCGGGCGCTCTGCGCCAGCTGCGCCACCCGGACCGGATCGGTCACCGGACGGGCCCGCCCCGCCACGTACGCCTCGTCGTCGCTCTCCTCGGCCGGGAACGAGTGCAGCGCGTAGCGGCCGTCCCGTTCGAGGTCACGGCGCTTGGGCGAGTCGATGATGAAGCAGAACAGCCCCTCGGCGGTGATGACCGGGGAGACCGGATGGACGCGGGGCCCGCCGTCGGCACGGACCGTGGCCAGATAGCCGAAGCCCGGCCCGTACTGCTGGAGGAGAACGCGGATCCCGTCGGCGAGTCGGGGCTCGTCGGCGGCGAATTCGGACCAGGAAGCCATGTGGGCATTCTATCGAACAAATGTACGAGCAGCGACCTCGACGCGCTGGTCACCGGCACCGAATCCGGGCAGTTTCGGCAACGCGGCTATGGTGGTCCGATGCTGCTCTCCGACCGCGACCTGGTCTCCGAGATCAAGGCCGGCACGCTGGGCCTGGAGCCGTTCGAGCCCACCCTGGTCCAACCGTCCAGCATCGACGTCCGACTCGACCGGCTGTTCCGGGTCTTCAACAATCACCTCTACACCCACATCGATCCCGCCATGCAGCAGGACGACCTGACCTCGGCGGTCGAGGTCCCCGACGGCGAGCCGTTCGTGCTGCACCCCGGGGAGTTCGTGCTCGCCTCGACGCTGGAGGTCATCTCGCTGGGTGACCAGCTCGCCGGCCGACTGGAGGGCAAGAGCTCCCTGGGCCGGCTCGGGCTGCTCACCCACTCCACCGCCGGCTTCATCGACCCGGGCTTCTCCGGTCACGTGACGCTGGAACTCTCGAACGTGGCGAACCTGCCGATCACCCTGTGGCCCGGTATGAAGATCGGGCAGCTCTGCATCTTCCGGCTCTCCTCGCCGGCCGAGCACCCGTACGGCTCGGTGGTCTACGGCTCGCGCTACCAGGGCCAGCGGGGGCCGACGCCGAGCCGCGCCTGGCAGCACTGGCGCACCTGGCCCACCCGCTGAACCACGACGACGAGGGCCCGCCGCGACGGATCGCGGCGGGCCCTCTCGTCACCCGGGGTCAGCCCGGGCGGCCGTAGCTGTGGATCGGGCCGTCGTCGACCTTCTTCATCTTGACCGGTTGACCGGCCTGTGAGGCGTGCACCACCCAGCCGCCGCCGACGTACATGCCGACGTGGTGGATGTCGCTGTAGTAGAAGACCAGGTCGCCGGGGCGCAGGTCGCCCCTGCTGACGTTCTTCGTGACGCGGCTCTGCGCGGCGGCGTTGTGCGGCAGCGACACGCCGGCCTTCGCCCAGGCGGCCAGCATCAGCCCGGAGCAGTCGTACGAGTTCGGACCCTCGGCACCCCAGACGTAGGGCTTGCCGATCTGGGCGCAGGCGAACTTGACAGCGGTGCCCGCGCCGCCGCCGGGGTAGCTGCCCGGGCAGGGCGCCGGGCGCAGTGGGCCACCGCCACCGTTGCCGTACACCTTGAGGCGCAGCTTCTGCAGGCGGTCGATCTCTTCGTTGATCTGCTTCTTCTTCGCCGCCAGCTGAGCCTCGGTGCGGGTCAGCTGGGCCACCATCTCGTCCAGCGGCGCCTTCTGCGCGGCCAGCTGGTCGCGCAGGTCGGCGACCTCGCGTACGTCCTTCTGCTGGTTGTGCGCGAAGCGGTCGAGCATCTCGAGCTGGCCGACCACCTCGCTGGGCGACCGGCTGCCCAGCACCGCGTTGACGGTCAACACGTTCTCACCCTTGTAGGCACGGGCGGCGAGGGCGCCGACCTTGTCCATCGCAGCGTCGACCTGGCGCTCCAGCGGGGCGATCCGGGCGGCCAGCGCGTCGGCCTGCTTGCGCTTGGCGGCGAGGTCGATGCGGGTGGCGTTGTGCCGTTCGATGATCGGTTCGAGCTTGTTCCAGTCGGCGTCGATCTGGCGCTCGATCTCGGCGACCGACGGGTCGGCGTGGGCCGCCGTGGCACTGCCGGTCAGGACGACGGCGATGCCGGCCAGGGCGGCGAGTGCGGTGGTGAAGCGGGACCAGCGTGGGCGCGGCACGATCGACGTCGGGCCGGCTGGTGCCGACCGCTCGGACGACGGCCGCGGGGCATGGAGTGCCACCGGGGTTCCGTACTCCTTCTTCCTGACCGCCTACCGGGTTAGCTGACGGGTTCGGGCGGGAAGTCGGCGCCCTACCGCAGTGGCTGCGGATTCACCCCGAGGGACCTGGGTCCCCGGTTCGCTCGGAAACGACTCGGCGGTGTCGGTCCGTTACCGCCCGGGCTGGGCGGAGCTGCTGTCGGCCCGACGAATGACCAGAGTAGAGACGTTCGTTACCGATCCGCAACCCGCACGGCCGTGACACTCCGTACCGATTGGACGAGGTCACCGACCGTGTGTGAAGAATTCTTTCCCCATGCTTCGATAGATGGAAAGGTATTGACCTGACCTCCCGGACGGCGCGATGGTGACCTGACCTCACTCCGCGAGAATCTAGGGGGTTCGATGCACCATCCAACCCTGTCGACCGGCTGGCGCGCACTGCTCGCCGCCGCCGTGGTCGCCGCCGCGACCACGGTGCCACTCTCCGTCGGCCCGGCCGCCGCCGCGCCCACCACCGGCCGTCAGCAGCAGTACGCCGCCGCGGCCACCGAGTACGGGGTGCCGACAGTCGTGCTGCTCGGCGTCTCCTACCTGGAGTCCCGCTGGGACACCAACGCCGGCACACCGAGCACCAGTGGCGGCTACGGCCCGATGCACCTGACCGACGCCCGGCACGTGGCCGCCCTACCCGGGCGCGGTCACCACGACGCCGGTGCCGAGGACCCGCGCGGCGACGACTCGCGTCCGGCCCGGGTGCCCGCGCCCCGACCGGTCGAGGCCCCCGCGCCGTCCACCGCCGCGTTGCAGACCGTGGACGCCGCCGCCACGCTGACCGGAGTCACCCCCGAGGCACTGCGCACCGACGCGGGCCTCAACATCCGGGGTGGGGCGGCGCTGCTCAGCGCGTACCAACGGGAGCTGGACGCCCCCGTCGGCGCCGACACCGACCCGGCGGCCTGGTACGGCGCGGTGGCCCGCTACTCGGGCGCGGACAGCGCCGACGCCGCCGCGGCCTTCGCCGACGAGGTCTTCACCACCATCGGCGCGGGCGAGTCCCGGGTGGCCGACGACGGCCAGCGGATCACCCTGCCGGCCCGCGCGGTACAGCCCGAGCGTTCCTGGTTGGACCGGCTGGGCCTGCGCCGGCTGGCCCGCCCGGACGGGGTGGAGTGCCCTCGCACCATCTCCTGCGAATGGATCCCGGCACCCTACGAGGCGTTCGGCGACGGGGACTACGGCAACCACGACCTCTCCGACCGACCCGCCCGGCAGAAGATCGAATACATCGTCATCCACGACACCGAGGCGAGTTGGGCGACCACCCTGCAACTCGTCCAGGATCCGACCTACGTCAGCTGGCACTACTCGCTGCGCTCCGTGGACGGGCACATCGCCCAGCACGTGAAGACCAAGGACGTCGGTTGGCACGCCGGCAACTGGTACGTCAACGCGAAGTCGATCGGGCTGGAACACGAGGGCTTCGCGGCGCAGGGGACCTGGTACACCGAGGCGATGTACCGGACCTCGGCGAAACTGGTCCGGCACCTGGCGCTGCGGCTGGGCATCCCACTGGACCGCCAGCACATCATCGGCCACGACAACGTGCCCGGCACCATCGCCTCCACGGTTCGGGGAATGCACTGGGATCCGGGGCCGTACTGGGACTGGACGCACTACTTCGACCTGCTGCACGCACCCCGACTGGACACCGGCACCCCGGCCACCGGGCTGGTCCGCATCGACCCCGACTACGCCACCAACCAGCCGGCGTTCACCGGTTGCGTCACCGCCGGCGTGCCGTGCGCACCACGCGGCTCCTCGGCGGTGGTGCTCCGGAGCGCACCGTCCGCGGACGCGCCGCTGGTCAACGACGTCGCGCTCCGCCCGGACGGCACCCCGAACACGATGGCCGTGTCCGACCACGGGGCCCGGGCCTCCGCCGGGCAGACGTACGCGCTGGCCGGCCGGCAGGGCGACTGGACGGCGATCTGGTACCTCGGGCAGCGGGCCTGGTTCCACAACCCGCCGTCCGCGCCGACCGCCAGCTGGACCGTCGGCGTCGTGGCCACCCCGAAACCCGGACGGGCCACCATCCCGGTGTACGGACGGGCGTACCCGGAGCAGGCGGCGTACCCGGAGGGGGTGCCCTACCAGACGATCTCGCCATTGCAGTACGCCCTGGCCGCCGGGCAGCGGTACGCCGTCGGCGCGGTGCTGGCCGGCGAGTACTACCGGGCCAGCACGTTCGACGGCTCCTCGCCCGGTGACTGGACAGTGATCCGCGGCAAGAACCGCTACGCGCAGATCCAGTTCGGCCACCGGATCATGTACGTCGACCTCGCCGACGTGCAGCTGTTGCCGTCCCCGGTGGGCGCGCCCCGCTGACGAACCACGACGGCCCCCGGTCGGTGACCGGGGGCCGTCGTGTCGCGTCAGGTGGATCAGCCGGGTCTGCGGAACCCGGCGATGGGCATGGTGGTGATGCTGGACACCTGCACCGGTTTGCCGGCGCGGGGCGCGTGCACCATCTGGTTGTTGCCCAGATACAGCCCGACATGACTCAGGCCGGAAAAGAAGAACACCAGGTCACCGGGACGGGCGTCGGCCCGCGCGATGGCCTTGCCCTCGTTCCACTGGTCACCGGTGTGGTGGGTGAGGTAGATCCCCGCCGCCTTGTAGGCGTACTGGGTCAGCCCCGAACAGTCGAACGAGTTCGGGCCGGTGGCACCCCAGACGTACGGCTTGCCGACCTTCCCGCAGGCGGTCTTGATCGCGGTACGGGCCGCCTCGCTGACCACTCCGTTGATGGTCGGGCAGGCCGCAGTCTTGACCGTGGTCTTCGGCATCGACGCCTCGAGCTGCTTGATCTCGGCGTCGATCTGCTTCTTCTTGGCCGACAGATCGTTCTGCTGCTTGGTCTGGGTGACGATCAGCGCGTCCAGCTTCTGCTTCTCGCCGTCGTACTTGGCCCGCACGGCCAGCACACCCTCGACCTCCTTGCGCTCCTGCGCGGCGAGTCGGTCGAGGATGGTGAGCTGCTCGGTGAGCGTGTCCGGCTTGGCGCTGACCAGCAGCGCGCCGATGTCGTGCGACGGGCCCGAGATGTAGTAGCGGGAGGCGAGGTCGCCGACCCGGTTGAGCGCCAGTTCGCTCTGCAGCGCCAGCGGCTCGATCTTCTTCTGCAGGTCCGCCGACTTCTTCCGGTTGACCTTCAGCTGCGCCCGGACCTTGTTGTACTGCTCGATGGTGGGCTCCAACTGCTCCCACTTCTTGTCGATCTGCGCCTCGATCTCGTCGACCGTGGGCGCGGCATGCGCCGGCGCGGTCAGCAGACCGGCGCCGACCGCCGCAGCAGCGACCAGGACCAGCACCCGATGGGCGGCGCGGCGCAGGCCACCGGAGCGAGCAGACGCAAACAGGTCGTGACGATGAGGGGGCATGGTTGCCACCGGCACCGACTCCTTTGCAACCGACCGCCGGGCGCCTCGCGTGAGGGAAGGGCCGAGGCAGACGACCCACAGCGGTCGGTGCCCCACATTAGGGAAGCGCGGAGCGGTAATCAAGGCGGGCGCAGTAACCATCACTGTCGTGCAACCGCTTGCACACCAAGGGTATTGGCCTATCACCCAACGATTGCGGTCAATACATCGTCAAGAGTGACCACACCGAGAGGTCGTCGCCCGTCGCTGACCAGCACCATGTGCCGCCGCTCCCGACGCATGGCCAACAGCAGGTCGGCCAGCGTACGTTCCGGTGGCACCACGGCCAGCGGCCGGTAGACGTCGGCCGGTACCGGCGACCGGCGACCCTGCCCCGCGTACCCGAGCACGTCCTTGACGTGCACAAAGCCGAGCACCCGACGGGTCGACCGCTGCACCACCGGGAACCGGGACCGGCCGGTCCGGGTCGCCAGCACCTCCAGCGACGCCGGCGAGACGTCCTCGGCCACCGTCACCACCGTCGACCACGGTTGCAGCGCGTCCGCCGCCGTGCGGTCGTGCAGGGCCAGCGCGCCGGTGATCCGCGCGTGCTGCTCCGCGTCGAGCAGCCCCTCGGTCCGCGCCTGGGAGACCAACCCGGCCAGTTCCTCGGCGGTGAACACCGTCTTCACCGCCTCGGACGCCTCGATCCGCCACAACGCCAGCACCCGCCGGGCCGCCCATTTCATCGCGAGCAGCAACGGTTTGGTGGCCACGCAGAACGCCAGCATCGCCGGCCCCAGCCAGAGGGCGGAGACCTCCGGACCGGCCAGTGTGATGTTCTTCGGCACCATTTCACCGACGACCGTGTGCAGAAAGACCACCACACCCAGGGCCAGCACGAACGCCACCGGGTGCACCGCCCGTTCCGGCAGGCCGATCGCGTGGAACGGCGGCTCCAGCAGGTGCGCCAGCGCCGGTTCGGCGATCGCCCCCAGCCCCAACGAGCAGACCGTGATGCCGAGCTGCGCGCCAGCGATCATCAACGGAATCTGGTTCATCGCCGACAACGCCCAGCGGGCCCGTTTCGACCCGGCGGCCAACGGTTCGATCACCGTCCGACGGGACGCGATGAGCGCGAACTCGCTGCCCACGAAGAACCCGTTGCCGAGCAGCAGCAGCACTGTCACCAGCAGCTCAGTCATCGTCGTCCGGATCCGCCGGGCGCACCACCCGGACCTGCTCGATCCGGTGCCGCTCCACCTCCACGACCGTGAACTCCCACCCGTCCGCCTCGACCGTCTCACCGGCGAGCGGGATGTGCCCGAGCTGAGCCATCAGGTACCCGGCCAACGTCTCGTACGGCCCCTCGGGCAACCGGAAGCCGGTCTGCTCGGCCAGCTCGTCGGAGCGGAGCACCCCGTCGACCAGCACGGTGCGCTCCCCGCCCGGCACTGTCAGCTCGGCCGACCCGTCGTCGTCCACGCTCGCCGGGTCGAACTCGTCGGCGATCTCCCCGACCAACTCCTCGACGAGGTCCTCTACGGTCACCACACCGTCCGTGCCGCCGTACTCGTCGACCACGATGGCCAGGTCGGCCCCGGCCGCCTTGAGCGCGGCCAGCACACCGTCCAGGTTGAGGCTCTCCGGCACGTACACCGGCTCGCGGGCCACCGAGCCGACAGTCGTCGACGCCCGGTCGGCCAGCGGCACACCCAGGGCGTCGGGCACGGCGGCCACGCCGGTCACCAGGTCCAGGGTCTCCTCGTACACGGGGAACCGGGTCCGCCCGGTCCGCCGCGACGCCTCCAGCAGCTCGGCCACGGTGGCCGTGACGCGCAGCGCGACCACGTCCACCCGGGGAGTCATCGCCTCGGCGGCCCGTTTGTCACCGAAGCGGATGGTGCGACGCAGCAGCATCGCGGTGTCGGTGGGCAGCGCGCCGGCCCGCGCCGAGATGCCCGCCAGCAGGCCCAGTTCCTCCGGCGAGCGGGCGCTGGCCAACTCCTCCTGCGGCTCCACCCCGAGCGCCCGGACCAGGCGGTTCGCCGAGCCGTTCAACCCTCGGATCAACCAGCCGAACGTCCGGGAGAACGCGTGCATCGGGCCGGCCGTGGCCAACGCCGCCGGCATGGGCCGGGCCAGCGCCGCGTTCTTCGGCACCAACTCGCCGAAGAGCATGGAGATCAGCGTGGCCAGGGCCAACGCGAGGAACGGTGTGATCCGCGCGGTGTTGTCGCCGACGATCGGGCGCAGCAACGGGGCGAAGAGGCGGGCCAGAGCCGGCTCGGCCAGGTAGCCGGTGAGCAGCGCGGTGATGGTGATGCCGAGCTGCGCTCCGGAGAGCTGGAAGGAGAGTTCGCGCAGTGCCGCGCGTACCGTCCGGGCGGCCTCGTCGCCCGCGACGGCCCGCCTGTCGATCTCCGCGCGGTCGACAGTGACCAGGGCGAACTCGGCCGCGACGAAGAACGCGTTGCCCGCGGTCAGCGCTACGAAACCGACCAGGGGCAACAACGTCGTCAAGAGTAGGCCGTCGATGTTTCAGAACCCGGAGGTACGCGTCTCAGCCGCCGATCGGCGCGGTCTCCTTGCCGCCCTGCGGCTGCTCGGGCTTGATCGAACGGAGCAGCACGCTCGCCACGTCGATCACCTCGACCTGCTCGCCGGCGCCCTTGCCGTTGACCCCATCGCTCAGCATGGTCGAGCAGAACGGGCAGCCGACGGCGACGGTCTTCGCCCCGGTGGCCATGGCCTCCTCGACCCGGTCCACGTTGATCCGCTTGCCGATCTTCTCTTCCATCCACATCCGGGCACCGCCGGCACCGCAGCAGAAGGACCGCTCGCTGTTGCGCGGCATCTCGATCAGGCCGCTGTCGCGGCCTGCACCGGACCCGATGGCTGCGTCACCCCGGCCATCTCCGGCTCCGCCTCCGATGGCGTTACCGAGGACCTCACGGGGGGCCGCGAAGACCCGGTTGTGCCGACCCAGGTAGCAGGGGTCGTGGTAGGTGACCCCGCCGTCGACCGGCTGCACCGGCGTGAGCTTGCCGGTGGCGACCAGGTGGGCCAGCAGCTGGGTGTGGTGGACCACCTCGAACTCGCCGCCGAGCTGCCCGTACTCGTTGCCCAGGGTGTTGAAGCAGTGCGGGCAGGTCGCGACGATCTTGCGCCTGGTCCTGTCCCGGCCCTCGAACGCCTCGTTCAGCGTTTCCACGTTCTGCTGGGCGAGCATCTGGAAGACGAACTCGTTGCCGATCCGTCGCGCCGGGTCACCGGAGCAGGTCTCGCCCTCGCCCAGGATCGCGAACTTAACGCCCGCCTCGTTGAGCAGCGTGGCCACCGCGCGCGTGGTCTTCTTGGCCCGGTCCTCGAACGCGCCGGCGCAGCCGACCCAGAACAGGTACTCGAAGTCGTCCACCTCGCCGACCCGGGGCACCTCGAAGTCCAGGCCCTTGGTCCAGTCCTCGCGGGTGTTCTGCGGCGCGCCCCACGGGTTGCCCTTGTTCTCCAGGTTGCGCAGCATCACGCCGGCCTCGGAGGGGAAGCTCGACTCGATGAGCACCTGGTAGCGGCGCATGTCGACGATGTGGTCGACGTGCTCGATGTCCACCGGGCACTGCTCGACGCAGGCGCCGCAGGTGGTGCAGGACCAGAGCACGTCCGGGTCGATGACCCCGCCCTCCTCGGCGGTGCCGATCAGCGGCTTGTCGGCCTCGGCGAGGGCCAGCACGTCCAGGTGCGCGAGCTGGGCCTGGGTGGCCTTCTCCTCGCCGGTCAGATCCTTGCCGCCGCCGGCCAGCAGGTAGGGCGCCTTGGCGTACGCGTGGTCGCGCAGGCTCAGCACCAGCAGCTTCGGCGACAGGGGCTTGCCGGTGTTCCAGGCCGGGCACTGCGACTGGCAGCGACCGCACTCGGTGCAGGTGCTGAAGTCGAGCAGGCCCTTCCAGCTGAACTGCTCGACGTGGGCGACGCCGAACTGGTCCTTCTCCGGGTCCGCCTCCTCGAAGTCGAGCGGCTTCCCCTGGCTCGTCATCGGGCGCAGCGCCCCGAGACCGGAGCCGGCCGGCTTGGCCGGCTCCCGCTTGAAGAAGATGTTGGGGAACGCCAGGAAGCGGTGCCAGGCCACACCCATGGTGACGTTCAGCGAGATGACGATCAGCCAGGTCATCGAGATGGCGATCTTGATGAGCGCGGCGACGCTCGCCCCGTCCGACCAGTCGGGCAGCACCGCGCCGACCGCGTGGCTGACCGGGGTGGCCCAGAGCGGGTACTCGAAGTGGTCGGTGGCGACCTTGAAGCCGCGGATCAGCAGACCGAAGATCAGGACCAGCAGCACGATCCACTCGACGAAGTAGCCCTGCCACATCGTCGAACCGGTGAACCGGGACCGCCCGCCCGGCCGGGTCGGCCGGTTGCGCAACCGGATCACCATCAGCACCACAATGCCGATCAGGCCCAGCACGGTGATGATCTCGGTGGCCAGGCCGAAAACGGTCCAGTGCCCGATGATCGGCAGCCCGCCGGTCGGGGTGACCACCTCGAAGTACGCCTCGAGCACCAGCAGCGACAGCACGATGAAGCCGACCATCACGAACCAGTGCGCCGCACCGACCACGCCCCACTTGAGCATTCGGGTGTGGCCGGCGGTCTCCACCAGCATGGTCCTGGTACGGGCGCCCTTGTCGGAGAACCGCTCCGGAGCGGGTTGCCCGAGCCGGATGACGGCCGTCATCTTCATGACCGCGCGTACCGCAAGCCACACCGCCACGGCGGTGATGGCGGCCGCGAGGATCGTGGTGACGATCTGGACGCTGCCCATCGAGTTGGCCTCCCCGGTCTGCTGCCTGATGACCTCGCTCTGCTCGGTCATGCACTGCAGCCTACGCGAAGGTTACCCAGCGGTAACGTGAGTCATCTCGCAGTAGGCCACGCTGCCTGCGCACACCATAGGGGGCCCCGCCCGATCCTGCCGGGCAGGGGCTCGACGGGTGACGTGGGACCGCCGACGCGACGGCCGGTCAGATCAACGCCAGCGGGAGAGCAACGCCAGCGAGGCGACCATCGCGCCGAAGCCGACGGCGAGGTTCCAGTAACCCCACGCCATGACCGGGTACTCCTGCTCGGACAGGTAGTAGAGCACCAGCCAGCCGATCCCGACGACGATCAAGGCGACCGCGGTGACCGGCAACCACACCGGGCTAGGCTTGCGCGACGACGCCGTCGTCGTCGGACGGACGTCCGTCGGCGGGGTGTACACCTTCTTCTTACGGACCTGAGACTTGGGCACGGCGCTCTCCAGAGGGGTGACGACCTCGTCCGGCCTGACAACCGGGCGCGGGGGCGACGGTCCATGGCCAATAATGTTCGAGAGCTAGCGTAGTCCCGATTGGCCGCCTGGACCACGAATGGGGTCAGGCCGGTGCACGGAGTGACCGAAAGAGGCGGGACTGTTCGCATCGCCGGCCCGGCCGGCACGGACCGATCCCCGACACGCGGAAGGAACGCTCGGTGGAGTACACATCCGGCGCAACCTCCTGGCAGAAGGTCCTCCGACGGGCCGCTGCCGGGCTGCTGCCCCGGCGACCGCGTCAGCGCCGTCCGGGCTGGTCGATCGGGGTGCCCCTGATCGCGGCGGCGGCCGGGTTGCTCTTCACCACCACCGCCACCACCGCAGGCGGCACCGCGCTCCGGGAGGACCGGCGGCCCCAGCTCAACCAGCTCATCGAGGACCGCCGCGAACAGGTGGCGGCCAGCGAACGCCGCGCCGCCGAGCTGCGCGGCGAGGTCGAGCAGCGGACCAACACACTGGCCGGCTCCGACGTCCCGATCAAGGAGCAGCAGAACCGCGCCCAGGGCAGCCTCCAGGACGCCGGATTCACCGCCCTGACGGGCCCCGGGGTCACCGTCGAGCTGAACGACGCGCCGCAGATCGACCAGACCCAGTCGGACGCCAGCAACGACGACCTGGTGGTGCATCAGGGAGACGTACAGGCGGTGGTCAACGCGCTGTGGGCCGGCGGAGCCGAGGCCATGTCAATCATGAACGTCCGCGTGCTCACCACCAGCGCGGTACGCTGCGTCGGTAACACCCTGCTACTTCATGGCCGGGTGTACTCCCCACCGTTCAAGATCGTAGCAATCGGCGATCCCGCTGCCCTCCAGCAGGCCCTCGCCAGCTCTCAGGGAGTCCGGTTGTTCAAGGACGCGGTCGACGACTACCAGCTCGGCTACAAGGAGACGGCCTCCACGGTGCGAGTTCCCGCATTCGAGGACTCCACCGCCCTGCGCTCGGCGACGGTGCCCAGATGAGCGGGCCGGACGAGCGGCGCGACGGGCGACACCGGGACCACACCGACGAGCCGACCGCCTTCCTGCCCCCGGTCGACCGGCCCAGGTCGGCAGCCGACCGGCCGGCCCCGGCCGGCAACTGGCCCGAGCCGGTGCTGCACCCTCCACGAGCCGACCAACCGACGCGACCGAGCGCCGACCGACCTGAGCCGAGCGAGACCCCGAGCCGACCGGGTGTCGAAGCCCCACCGCCCTGGCCGGGCACCGCGGCTCCCAGGCTGGGCCCGCACGGCAACGCCGGGGCTCCCCCCGCGACCACCCCCGGCCGGCCGACCACCGGCAACCAGGGCCCGGTTCGGCCCGCTGCCCCCGGCAACGCACCGACCCGCCCGGCCGCGCCCAGCGCGATGCCGAAGCCGACCCGCCCGACGACCTCCGGCCCGCCCAGCCGGCCGGCCTCCTCCGGCCCCTCGACGCCGCCGCTGGCCGACTCACCGACCGCGCCGATTCCGCAGGTCACCGCCCGGCCCGCACGACCCACCGGCCCTCCGACCACCCCGGCTGGCCCGGCCGCACCGGCCATGCCCGTGTCACCGGCCGCCCCCGGTCGCGCGGCAGCGGCCGGGCCGGAAGGCGTCGCGCCGTCGACCGGGCCTGGTCGGGTTCCGCCGGGCGCTGGCGGTGACCGGGGCGCGGATCCGGCCGCCACCGCGCTGATTCCGGCCGTGCCCGCCACACCCGCCACCAGGCCGCCGACCATGGACTCGACCGCGCTGATGGGTGCCGTTCCCCGCACCGCGGTCCCCGCCGAGCCGACCGGGGGCAACCCCGCCGACCCTCCCCAGCCACGTCGGGGCGAGCGGGTGGTCCAACTCCGGCCGCACCAGACCGGCGAGGGCTACAAGAGCGTCTATTCCGAGCTCACCCGGCCGTCGTTCGGCTCCCGGCTGCGCACCGGGATCCGCGTCACCGGCGAAGTCCTGATCACCTTCGGCCTGGTGGTGCTGCTCTTCGCCGGGTACGAGGTGTGGGGCAAGTCGGCCATCGTCGACGCCCACCAGAACGACCTCAACAACGAGTTGGTCCAGGCGTGGGGCCCGACCGACGACCCGACTGTCGCCCCGTCGGCGGCCGGCCCGAGCGTGAAACCGTCACCTCCGGTACGCGGCAAGCCGCTCGCGGGCCTCTACATCCCCAAGCTCGACAAGAACTGGGTGGTAGTCGAGGGCGTCACCCAGGCCGACATCCGCTACGCCCCGGGCCACTACCCGGCCAGCGCGCTCCCCGGCCAGGTGGGCAACTTCTCTGTCGCCGGCCACCGCAACCGGGCCACTTTCTGGCGGCTGGACGAGCTCAGCGAGGGCGACGCGATAGTGGTCGAGAGCAAGACCGACTGGTACGTCTACCGGGTGTCGCAGTCGCGGATCGTCAAGCCGACGCAGGTGGAGGTGGTGGCACCGGTCCCCGGCGAGCCGAACAAGAAGGCGACCAAGCGGATGCTCACCCTCACCACGTGCAACCCGAAGTTCGACAACTACCAGCGCCTGATCATCCACGCCGAGCTGGACCGTACCCAACCCAAGTCGGCGGGCCGCCCGGCGGAGCTGGGAGGCTGACCCGATGTACGCGTTCATCTGGCGCAAGCTCCCCTTCGGCCTGGTCGGAAAGCTGACCGGCTCGGTGCTGCTGGTGGCCGCCACTGTCGCGCTGCTCTGGTATGTCGCCTTCCCGTGGGCCGAGCCCCTGCTGCCCTTCGACGACGTGCAGGTCGAGTCCGGCGTTCCCGCCGAGACCGGTGGCGGCGGCAACCCGGTGACCGGGGAGACCCCGGCCGGGGAAGATCACGAGCTGCCGTACGACACCGACCAGAACAACCCAGCGCCGTCCTCCCCGAGCAGGTGACCATGCGCGTCCTCGTGATCGACAACTACGACTCGTTCGTCTTCAACCTGGTGCAGTATCTGGGCCAGCTCGGCGTGGACTGCGAGGTCCGCCGCAACGACGAGATCGACGTCGCCGAGGTGGGCAGGGTGGGCGCCGCCGGCGTCCTGCTCTCACCCGGGCCGGGCAGCCCCGACCGGGCCGGCATCTGCCTGGACGTCATCCGGACGTACGCGGGCGAGCTGCCGATCTTCGGTGTCTGCCTCGGTCACCAGGCGATCGGCGAGGCGTTCGGGGCGACCGTCACCCGGGCCCCCGAGCTGCTGCACGGCAAGACCTCCGAGGTGCGACACCACTCGGTCGGCGTACTCGCCGGTCTGCCCGACCCGTTCACCGCCACCCGGTACCACTCCCTCGCCGTTCTGCCCGAAACGCTCCCCGACGAGCTTGAGGTCACCGGCTGGACCGGCTCCGGAGTGGTGATGGCGATGCGGCACCGGACGCTGCCCATCGAGGGCGTCCAGTTCCACCCGGAGTCGGTGCTCACCGAGGGCGGCCACCTCATGCTGGCCAACTGGCTGGCCGGTTGCGGTCACGCGGAGGCGCTGGAGCGCGCACCGGCGCTGGCCGCCGAGGTCGACACCCGCCGCCGCGCCGCGTTCGCCACCACCTGAGGCCGAACCGTCCCGGCCCTCATCTCGGCCAGGTGGCGTGAGCACCCGGGCCGGCCGGGTCAGTTCCGCAACGCGTTCTGGACCGCCGGATCCGCCGGCGAGCGAACGGCGGGCGGACGGTTCCGAACGGCGTCCCACGCCGCCTTGCCACTGGCGAAGTAGTCCCGGACCGACTTCTCGGCGAGGAGTGCAATGCCGCAACCGTCGCAGCGCGCGGTCACCCCGTCGACGTCGAGGCCGAGATGGCGGCACAGCGTCACCGCCCGGGACAGGTGGTACGACTGGGTGACGATCAGGGCCCGCTCGACGCCGTACACCTCGCGCGCTCTCGCGCAGGTGTCGTAGGTGTCCAGGCCGAACGGGTCGGCCACCACCCGACGCCTGTCCACACCGCGCTCGGAGAGGTACGTCGTCATCACCGCCGGCTCGTCACCTGACGCGCCACCGCCGTCACCCGACACGAGAACGACAGTGGCCCGCCCGCTGGTCACCAGCTCGGCGGCGGTGTCCAGGCGACCGGCGAGACGGTCCCCGGGCCGCTGTCGGTCGGCGGCCACCTCGGTGCCGAGCACGATCACCACGTCGGCGGTCGGCGCGTCGGCGGCAGCGTACAGGTGGCCGCGGGCGGCGAGCGTCGTCCACAGCCACGGGGAACTGGCGAGCACCAGCACGACGAGGCCCGAGAGTGCCAGCCAACGGAGGCGTCGGGGCCACCGCCGCACCGGCTCGGCCGGGGACGATCCAGCCTCGGTCATGCGATGCCCACGGGTGGCTCAGTCCTGCGGCCGGCTCGGCGGGGGTGGTAACGGCAGACCGATGCCGCCCCCGTTGCCGGGAGTGGTCGGCGTGGTCGTCGGAGTGGCCGTCGGCGTGATCGTCGGTGTCGGGTCGGTCTCCGGCTCCGGCTGACTGACCTTGATGGTCACCTTCGTGCCGGCGGGCTTCTTCTCCTTGCCGTTCGGGCTCTGGTCGGTGACCTTCCCCGCTTCGGCGGCGGGCACCTCCGGCCCGTTCTGCACGACGACAGTGAAGTCGGCGTTGCGGAGGACGCGGGTGGCCTCCTCCTGGCTCAACCCGACGACGTCCGGCACCCCGCGGACGTTGCCCTTCGAGACCGTGAGCTTGATCTTCGTGCCCTCGGGGACGCTCTCGCCCGAGGGTGGGTCGACGTCGAGAACCTCGTCCTCGCTCGCCTCGGCGTCCACCGTCTTGACCTCGTACTTGAGCTTCGCCTCGGTGAGCCGGGCGATAGCGCTCTCCCGCTTGCTGCCCTTGAGCCCGGCCGGAACGCGGACCTCGGGAACGCCGCCGCAGACCTCGATGGTGACAGTGCCGTTCTGCTCCAGCCGGCTCGCCGGTGCCGGATCCTGCTTGACGACGTTGCCCTTGGTGCAGTCGCTGGCCAGCACCGGGTCACCCACCTTCGGCGTGAACCCGGCGTTGCGAATCTCGTCGATCGCGACTGCCTGGCTCTTGCCGGTGAGGGTGGGCACCGCCTTCAGGTCCTTGTCCTGCTGCATGTTCCAGAGCAGGGCGGCGACCAGGGCGATCACCGCCAGCACGCCGACCGCGCTGAACATCGCGATCAACCAGGAGGACGCCTTGCGCTGACGCGGGTCGCCCACCCGGGCGGGGATCTGCCCGGTCTGCGGCCCACGTCCGGAAGCCGGGTAGCCGCCCCCACCGCCGGCCGGGGCCATCGCCACCGTCTCCGCCTCACGCAGCACCGGGGTGGCCAGCACGGGCCGGCCGGCGGCGGCGCGGAGCAGGTCGGCCCGCATCTCGCCGGCGCTCTGGTAGCGGTTGAGCGGGTTCTTCGACAACGCCTTGAGCACGATCGCGTCGACGGCCGGCGTGACGTCCGGGTTGATGTCGCTGGGCGTCGGCGGCGTCTCCCGTACGTGCTGGTACGCGACGCTGACCGGGCTGTCCCCGACGAACGGGGGATGGCCGCAGACCAGCTCGAACAGCACGCAGCCGGCCGCGTACACGTCGGAACGCGCGTCGACGGCCTCACCGCGGGCCTGCTCGGGAGACAGGTACTGGGCCGTGCCGATCACCGCGCTGGTCTGCGTCATGGTGGTCGCGCCGCTGGCCAGGGCACGGGCGATGCCGAAGTCCATCACCTTGACCTGGCCGGTCTGGGTGAGCATCACGTTGCCGGGCTTGATGTCCCGGTGGATGATGCCGTGCCGGTGGCTGAACTCCAGCGCCGCGCACATGTCGGCGCAGATCTCCAGCGCCCGGCGCGGCTGCAACCGGCCCTCGGCTCCGAGGACCTCCTTCAAGGTCCGCCCGTTGACGAATTCCATGACGATGAACGGCAGCGTCTCGCCGGTCGGCGCGGTCTCTTCACCGGTGTCGTAGACCGCCACGATCGCCGGGTGGTTGAGTGAGGCGGCGTTCTGCGCCTCCCGACGGAACCGCATCTGGAACGTCGCGTCCCGGGCGAGGTCGGTGCGGAGCATCTTGATCGCGACGTCCCGACCGAGCCGAAGGTCGCGACCGCGGTGCACCTCGGCCATACCGCCATAGCCGAGCAGCTCGCCGACCTGGTACCTGCCACCGAGCAGGCGGGCCTGCGCTGTCATCGCGTCTGTCGTCCTTCGCTCGTCGTCGTCCCGCCGTCGCCCGGCTGGAGTCGTACCTCCCGACGGTACGACGTCCGGGTCGGATCGTCGCCTCCGTCGAGTCGTAGCGCGCCGGACGCCACGGTGTGCGGCGCCAGCCCGGCCGATGCACCGGCCTGCGACTGCTTCCGTAGGTTGTAGGAAATCACGCCCGAGCAGAGCAGGACCAGCACGGCGAGCAGGATGGCGAGGAGCACCATTCCGGGGCGGGACCGCTGCGGCTGGGGTGACGGCACTGCTGGGCCGGCCTGTCGGACGTACGCCGGCGGGTGTTCCTGCCGGGGTGGCCCGGCGGGCACGGCAGCGGCACCGCGCGGATAGCCGTTCGGTGCGCCCTGCGGCCGGGCTGGCTGAACGGCCGGCGCGACGGCGGTGGGGCGTGGCTGTTGGGCGGGCGCGATCGCTGTCGGCCTGGGCCCGCCCACCGGTGGGCGGGCAGCCGGCGGACGCATCTGGTGCGCCTGCGGCACCTGGGCCCGGCCGGGCGCGGCGGGCGAGGCGGGCGCGGCCGAGACCGGCCCGGAGTTGCCGGCCGCCCGGGCCTGCTGGGACAGCGCGGCCTTGAGCTGACGGGCGACCCCGGCGAGAGCGGCGGCGCTCGGCCAGCGGGCGGCCGGGTCCTTGGCCAACGCCCGTTCCACCAGGGCGCGCACCTGCGGAGGGATGTCGGACGGCAGCGGCCGGGGCGTCTCCCGGACGTGCCGCATCGCGATGTCGAGGGGATTGTCGCCCTCGAACGGCCGCCGACCGGCCAGGCACTGGTAGGCGACCACGCCGAGGGCGTACACGTCGGACGCGGGGGTCGCCACGCCGCCGGTGGCCTGCTCCGGCGAGATGTACGAGGCGGTGCCGAGCACCGAACCGGCGGCGGTGAGCTGGCCGACCATGTCGGAGCGGGCGATGCCGAAGTCGGTCAGCACCAGCGTGCCGTTCGGTCGGACCAGCAGGTTGCCCGGCTTCACGTCGCGGTGCACGATGCCCTTCTCGTGCGCGGCGTGCAGCGCGTCGGCGGCCTGCGCGACGAGGGCCATCGTCCGGGCCGGGGTGAGCCGACCGACCCGGCTCAACGTGGACGACAGGGCGTCACCCTCGACGTACTCCATGACCAGGAAGGCGATCTGCTGGTCGTTGCCGAAGTCGTAGACGTCCACCACGCCGGGATGGTTGATGGTGGCCATGGTGCGGGCCTCGCCGCGGAACCGCTCACCGAAGTCCGGGTCGTCGAGCAGCGCGGGCAGCAGGCTCTTCACCGCGACCGTCCGGCCGAGCACCTGGTCGGTGCCGCGCCAGACGTCGCCCATGCCGCCGCTGGCGATCCGCTCGTCGAGGCGGTAGCGGTTGCCGAGCTGCACGCCAGGGCTGAGCATGTCAGCGACCCCCCGGGTCGGTGATGGCGGCCCGCATGATCTGACCGGCGATCCGGGCGGCCTCGCCGCTGCCGCCTGGACCGGCCTGCTCCAACATCACGCAGACCGCGGAGACCGGGTTGCCGTCTTTGTCCATCGCGAAGCCGATGAACCAGCCGTGGTCGGGACGATCCGGGGCGGACTGGGCGGTGCCGGTCTTGCCGCCGACCGTGTAGCCGCCGATCGCGGCGCTCTTGCCGGTGCCGTTCCGGACCACGCTGACCATCATCTCGCGCAGGTCGGTGGCGACCTGGGAACTGACCGGCTGGCGCAGCTCCCGCGGCTTGGCGGTGTAGTAGCTGGTGGTCCGGTCCGGTGCCAGCCACTGCCGGACCAGGTACGGCCGCATCTGACTGCCGTTGTTCGCGATCGACGCAGCGATCATGGCGCCTTCGAGCGGGGTCATCCGGACGTTGTTCTGGCCGATCGAGGACTGGGCCAGTGCGGCCTGGTCGGTGCTGCCGTCCGGGTTCTGGATGTCCCCGGTCCGGCTGGCCGCCGTGGGCAGGCCACCCTCACCCAGGTGGCCGACGGTCAGGTCCTCCTGCTCGAAGCCGAACTGCCGGGCCTTCTCCTTGACAGTGTCAGCGCCGAGCCGCACGCCGAGCTGGGCGAACCCGGTGTTGCACGAGTAGGTGACAGCGTCCAGCAGGCTCACCTGCCGTTGCGGGCAGATCGACGGAGCGGCGTTGCGGATGGGGGTGCCCGACGTGGGCGCGGTGTAGCTGGAACCGGCCGGGATCTGCGTCGTCGGCGTGACGCCGTTCTCCAGAGCCGCCGCGGCGACCACGATCTTGAAAGTGGAGCCCGGCGGCAGCGTCTCGGCGAGCGCGCGATTCTTCAACGGCTCCGCCGGGTCCTTCTCCAGCTTGTTGAACGCCGCGGCCGCCTCGTTGCTGTCGTGGCTGGCCAGCGGGTTCGGGTCGAAGCTCGGCATGGAGACCAGCGCCTGCACCGCCCCGGTACGCGGGTCGATGGCGATCGCCGCGCCGCGCTTCGCGCCCACCCGGTTGTCACCCAGCTGGTCGTACGCCACGTCCTGGGCCTTCTTGGAGAGCGAGAGCAGCACGTTGCCGCCGCCGGTGTCATCCCCGGTGAACATGTCCTTCAACCGGTCACCGATCAGCTGGTCGCTGGTGCCGGCCAGGAAGTCGTTCTCCGACCGCTCGATGCCCTGGTCGGCCAGGTTGACCGGCTTGTAGCCGAGCACGTGGGCGTACTTGGCGCCGCCCGGATAGGTGCGCAGGAACTTCAGGTTGCCGGTGGTCTCCTTGCTGGTGGCCAGGGCCGTGCCGCCGGCCTCGATGTTGCCGCGCTTGCGGTCGTACTCGGCGACCTGGACCCGGCCGTTGTAGTCGCTGGTGCGGTATTCATCCGCCTTGTAGGCCTGGATCCAGTTGAGGTTGGCGAAGAGCAGACCGAACAGGACCATGACGACGACGCCGACGCGGCGCAGGGGTGCGTTCACGGCTTGATCACCTCCGTGGGAGCACCGTGCAGCTGCTCCGGCGGGCTGCCGCTGGGACGGACGGCCTTGCCGCCGCCTCCTCCGGTCACCGGACGGCGGGCGCCGTCGGAGACCCGCAGCAGCACCGCGATGAGCAGCCAGTTGGCCATCAGCGACGACCCACCGGCGGACAGGAACGGGGTGGTCTGACCGGTCAGCGGGATGAGCTTGCTGATCCCGCCGACGATCACGAAGACCTGGAGGCCGAGGGTGAACGCCAGACCACCGGCGAGCAGCTTGCCGAACGAGTCCCGGACGGCGAGCGCGGCACGCAGCCCACGCTCCACGATCAGCAGGTAGACCACCAGCAGCGCGGAGAGGCCGAAGAGGCCGATCTCCTCACCGATGCCGGCGAAGATGAAGTCGTTCTGCACCTCGGGCAGGATCTCCGGCTGACCGCCGCCCGGCCCGGCACCGAAGAGCCCGCCCGTGCCGAGGGCGAGCAGGCCCTGCACGAGCTGGTAGCCCTTGTTCGTCGGGTCGGCGAACGGGTCCAGCCAGATCTCCGCCCGCAGGTAGAAGTTGGCGAACGGCCCGCCCACCGTCGAGCCGAGGACGTAGGCGAGGTACGCGCCGCCGAAGAAGAGAACCAGGCCGATCAGCAGCCAGCTGACCCGTTCGGTGGCGATGTAGAGCGTCACCACGAACATGCCGAAGTAGAGCAGCGAGGTGCCCAGGTCCTTCTCGAAGACCAGCACCAGGACGCTGATCAGCCAGACGCCGACCACCGGGCCGAGGTCACGGCCACGGGGGAAGTCGATGCCGAGGAAGCGCCGGCTGGCCAGCGACAGCACCTCACGCTTGCGCACCAGGTAGTAGGCGAAGAAGACCAGCAGCGCCAGCTTGGCGAACTCACCCGGCTGGATGGAGAAGCTGCCCACCCGGATCCACAGCTTCGCGCCGTTGATCTCGGAGATGCTCGACGGCAGCACCGCCGGGATCATCACCAGCACGATACCGGCCAACCCCAGGGTGTACGCGTACCGCGAGATCGACCGGTGGTCACGCATGATGGCGAGCAGTCCGGCGGCGAGGATCACCGCACCGAGCGTCCAGGCCAGCTGGCGCCCGCCCTGCCCGGCGAAGACGGCCAGGCTCTCCCGCTCGGCCACCGGAGCGTCGCCCAGGTCGATCCGGCGCAGGAAGCCCACCCCGAGCCCGTTGAGCAGGGCCACCGCCGGCAGCAGGGCCGGGTCGGCGAACGGGGCGAGGAACCGGATGACCAGGTGCAGGCCGAGGAAGACCGCGCCGAGCGCGGCGGCCGGCATCCAGAAGTCCGAGGTGACCGTGTCCAGCAGGTTCGCCTCGACGGTCGCCCCGTACGCCGCCACCAGCACCATCGCGAGCAGCAGCAGGGACAGCTCGGCGTTGCGGCGCGACCGCGCCAGGCGTACGCCGGATTGCTCGCCCGCGGTGGCGGGCGAGGGTGCCGGTGTGGCCGCTACGGTCACGGGTGGAATCCTCGGTATCTCAGCCGACGCTCACTCAGGAGACCGGCAACTGGCCGGGTCGAGCGCCGGCGTGGCCGAGTCTGAGGGCGTGACGTCGGGTGTGGTGGTCGCGCCGGCCCCCCCGAGAGCGGTGGTGGCACCGGCGGTCGGGGTTGCGCTGACAACCCCGTTGGGGGTCGACGAGGCGTTGACGCTCGGGCTGCCGTTCGGGGTCGGCGTCAAACCGATCGGCGTCGGCGTGGGCGTGGGCGTGTTGACCACGGCGGCGGTCGGGTCGAGTGGGCAGAGCGGCTTCAGGTTGGGGTTGCTGGGGGTGTCGCTGGTCAGCTCGGCGAGCTGACGCTCGGCGTCCGGCTCGCTCTTGGCCCGGATGCCGACCTTGACGGTGTCCTGCGCGGCGACAGTGAGGTCGTCCAGCCGGGTGCCGCTGCGGCGGTGCACGCTGGACAGGTCCATCCCGGCGATCTGACCCTGGACCCCACGGAAGACGGCGACCTGCCCCTCTTCGGTGGCTCCCACGTAGTACTGCCGCTGGGTGTACGTCCAGCCGCCGAACGCCGCCCCGCCGACGATCACCAGCACGGCCAGCGCCATGGCGGCGGTCCGCACCGGGCGTCGTTTCGGCCGGTCCGGTTCGTCGTCGGCGGCCGCCGGCTCCTCGGGCGCGGCCGGGCGCGGCGCGGAGAGCGCCGAGGCTCGGGCGGCCGGGGTCGAGTCGTCGGCGGAGGTCGCCATTCCCCGGTCCCGGGCGGCGGCACCGCCCACGATCGGGGTCGCCTCGACGATGTCCTGGTCGGTGGCGTCGGCGATGATCACCGTGATGTTGTCCGGCCCGCCGCCGCGCAGTGCGAGCTGCACCAACCGCTCGACACACTGCTGCGGGTCGGCGTACTCCCGCATGGTCTCGCCGATGGTTTCGGCGCTGACCACACCCGAGAGGCCGTCGCTGCAGATCAGGTACCGGTCGCCGGGCATGACCTGGCGGACCGAGTATTCCGGGTCGATGTCCCGACCGTCGAGGGCGCGGGTGAGCAGCGACCGCTGCGGGTGGCTGCTCGCCTCCTCGGCGCTGATCCGGCCTTCGTCGACGAGCATCTGGACGTACGTGTCGTCCTTGGTGATCTGCGCGAACTCGCCGTTGCGCAGCAGATAGGCCCGCGAGTCGCCGATGTGGACCATTCCCAGCTTGCTGCCGGTGAAGAGGGTCGCCGTCAGCGTGGTGCCCATCCCCTCCAACTGCGGGTTGGCGTCCACCGTGTCGCGGAGTTGTTGGTTGGCGGTGCCCACGGCCGAACGCAACGCATCGACGAGGGCGTCCCCCGGGACGTCCTCGTCGAGCGGCGCCATGGCACCGATGACGATGTTGCTGGCGACGTCACCGGCGGCCATACCGCCCATGCCGTCGGCAACGGCGAGTAACCGCGGCCCGGCGTAGACGGAGTCTTGATTGCCGTCTCGGATCAGACCGCGGTCGCTGTGGGCCGCATAGCGCAGGGTCAGAGTCATGGCCGTAATTCGAGGGAAGTGCGGCCGATCCGGATCGGCACGCCGAGGGGGACGGGGGTTGGTCCGGAGACCTTAGCGCGATCGAGGTACGTGCCGTTAGTCGAGCCGAGGTCCTCGACGTACCACTGCCCGTCACGCGGCACGAGCCGGGCGTGTCGCGCGGAGGCGTAGTCGTCGGTGATGACCAGGGTGGAGTCCTCGGCTCGACCGATGGTGATCTGAGCTTCACCGAGAGTGATCCTGGTGCCGGCCAGCTGACCGGCTGTCACCACCAGCTGGTGCGCCGCCCTGCCCCGCTTCACCTTCGCTGGCTTGGCCGCCTGCCCCGTCGAGGCGCCCACCGCGCGTGGCGCGGCCACCAGGCGACCGGACCGGGCGCCCGCGAAGAGGTCCCGGCGGATCACGCCGACCACCGTGAACACGAAGATCCACAGCAGGATCAGGAACCCGAACCGGGCAACGGTGATGACCAGTTCCGGCAAGGCGGCTCAGCCGTCCACGCGGAAGGTCAGCGTCGTCGTACCGAGCTGGACCATGTCACCGGGGTTGAGCGCGACGGCGGAGACCCGCTGCCCGTTCACCATGGTGCCGTTGGTCGAACCCAGGTCGGTCAGCACGACCTGGCCCCCGTCGAAATCCAGCCGGGCGTGTCGCCGGGAGATGCCCACGTCGGGCAGCCGCAGATTGGCCTGGTCGCCACGACCGATCACCGTCGACCCCATCTGGAGGGGATAGGTGCGACCGTCGCCGGAGACCAGCCGCACGTTGCGACCGCCGCCGTGCCCGGGCGGCGGACCGTAGCCACCGCCCTGGTCGTACGCGGGGTAGGCGGGCGGGCCGGCGTCGTAGCCGGGTGCCGACACCGGGGCGACCTCGCCGCCGGTGTAGACCTCGGCCGTGACCCGGAACATGCCCGTGTCGAGGCCCTCACCTCGCTCGATCTCGACGATCACGTCGCCGTAGACCGTCCACGCCTGCTCGCCGATGAACTCCGCCTGCGACTGGGCCAACTCCTGGGCCAGTGCGGCGGCGTACGGCGCCAGCCGACTATGGTCGAACGGCGAGAGATCGATCACGTAGCGGTTGGGCACCAACGTGCGCCCACCGGCCAGGATCGCCTTGTGCGCCTCGGCCTCCCGCTGCATGGCGTTGAGGATCTCCACGGGGTGGACCACCCCTTTGAAGACCTTGGCGAAGGCCCCTTCGACCAGGCCTTCCAGACGCTTCTCGAAGCGTTGCAGCACGCTCACCGGCTCCTCCTCGGGTCCCGAGGACATGATGGTATCCGGCCGGCGCGCGCGCAGCTCACACGCCGCTCGGCCGGCTGCTCTCGACCCGTTCGGAAGGGCCGGGACTGTCGTGCTAATCTTTCGTCCGCCACGAACGGTAACCGCTCGTGGCGAGCGCCGGGGACAGCGTAGTATTCCCGGGGCCCGTTGGCGACAGCGGGGCCGGGGCGGCTAAGGTGTTCCGGGTTGTGCCACGGGGATGTGGCGGAATGGCAGACGCGCACGGTTCAGGTCCGTGTGCCCGAAAGGGCGTGGGGGTTCAACTCCCCCCATCCCCACCACCGACGAAGGGCTCCGCAGATGCGGAGCCCTTCCGTCATATCGGGGCGTGCCGGACGTCACGCTATGCTCCGATGGATTCTGCCTCCGATGGACCAGGAGTGGCGTGTGAGTGTCGCGTTGGTGACAGGGTCGGGTGGTCTGATCGGCTCCGAGGCGGTCCGGCATTTCGCCGGCCTCGGCCTGGATGTCGTGGGCATCGACAACGACATGCGCCGGTACTTCTTCGGTGAGGACGGATCCACCTCCTGGAGCCTTGAACGGCTCAGCCGTGACCTGGGTAACGCCTACACCCATTTCGCGGTGGACATCCGGGACCGGGACGGCCTGGAGCAGGTGTTCAAGAAGTACAGCTCGGACATCGCCGTGGTGATCCACAGCGCCGCGCAGCCGAGCCACGACTGGGCGGCCAAGGAGCCGTACACGGACTTCGACGTGAACGCCGGCGGCACGCTCAACATGCTGGAGAACACCCGCCGGCACGCGATCGACGTGCCGTTCATCCACTGCTCGACCAACAAGGTCTACGGCGACCGGCCCAACAGCCTGCCGCTGATCGAGCTGGAGACCCGGTACGAACTGCCCGAGGACCACCGCTGGTACCAGGGCATCACCGAAGAGATGTCGATCGACCACTCACTGCACTCCGTCTTCGGCGCCTCCAAGGTCGCCGCGGACGTGATGGTCCAGGAGTACGGGCGCTACTTCGACATGAAGACCGCCTGCTTCCGGGGCGGCACCCTGACCGGCCCGGCGCACTCCGCCGCCGAACTGCACGGGTTCCTGGCCTATCTGATGCGCTGCGTCATGGAGGGCCGGACGTACAACCTCTTCGGCTACAAGGGCAAGATGGTCCGGGACGCGATCCACTCCCACGACGTGCTGACCGCGTTCGAGGCGTTCTTCCGGGCCCCCCGCTCCGCGGAGGTCTACAACCTCGGCGGCGGTCGCCACTCCAACACCTCCCACATCGAGGCGTTCCGCATCGCGGAGGAGATCACCGGCCGTGAGGCGCGGATCAACTATGTCGAGCAGAACCGCACCGGCGACCACCAGTGGTACGTCAGCAGCATGGCGCGGTTCGAGGCGCAGTATCCGGACTGGAAGATCGCTTACGACGTGCCGATGATCCTGCGGGAAATCTACGAGGCCAACGTGGACAAGTGGGTGGCCCAGCCGTGAGCAGCCGAACCAAGCGCAACGTGCTCGGCGTCCTGGTCGACGCCACCGACTACGCCACGGCGACCGACGCGGTGGTGACCGCGGCGCACGAACGGCGTTCCCTCGCGCTGACCGCGCTGGCCGTGCACGGGGTGATGACCGGGGTGCTCGACCCGGCGCACAACGCGCGGCTCAACTCCTTCGACGTGGTCACGCCGGACGGGCAGCCGGTGCGGTGGGCGCTCAACCTGCTGCACCACGCCGGGCTCAGCGACCGGGTGTACGGGCCGACCCTGACCCTGCACGTGCTGTCGCGGTTCGCGGACGAAGGGCTGCCGGTCTACCTGTACGGCTCGACCGAGGAGACCCTCGCCCGGTTGATCCCGGCCCTGGAGCGGATGTTCCCGGCGCTGAAGATCGCCGGGGTGGAGCCGTCCAAGTTCCGTGCCGTCCAGCCCGGTGAGGACGCCGAGATCGCCGACCGGATCCGGTCCAGCGGTGCCCGACTGGTCCTGGTCGGGCTCGGCTGCCCGCGCCAGGAGGTCTTCACGTACGCCATGCGGCCGCTGCTCGACATGCCGCTGATGGCGGTCGGCGCGGCCTTCGACTACCACGCCGGGCTGCTGCGCCAGCCCCCGCCGTGGATGCAGCGTGCCGGCCTGGAGTGGTTCTGGCGCCTCGGTCTGGAGCCGAAGCGGCTCTGGCGCCGCTACATCATCCTCAACCCGGCCTACCTGAGCCGTCTGGTCGCGCAGAAGCTCGGCCTGTGGAAGGCCCGCCCGCCGGCGCCGGCCACCGAGCGGCCGGCCAGCTTCTCGGTCTGACCGGCTCCCAGCCGGTGCGTTCAGGAGGCGGGCTCAGGCAAGAAGGGCTCGCACTCTGCCGGCCAGGCGGCGGGTTTCGTCAGGTGTGTGCTCGGTCCGGCGGCTCCGGCGCGGTGCCAGCCCGGGCCGGTCGACGATCAGGTTGACGAGGTCGGGTCGCCCGGTGCCGAGCACCAGCGTCACGACCGGTGCCGCAACGTGGTCGTCGGAGAGGTGGAAGGTGCCGGCGGGCAGCCGGTAGACCTCTCCGGTCCGTTCCGGCAGCATCGGCCTCCCGATGACGTCCACTCGCCGCCCGGTGGGGCGGATCTCGTCGTCCTGCGACGTGCTCCGCACCTCGTACAGCTCGTACCGACCGTCATCGTGCTCCCGTGCCGTGTGGAGCTGGTTGCCCAGCGACCCCACCGCGACGAAGCTCGTCAGGTCCCAGCTGTGCGCGTGGACGGCGTTGGCCGACGTGAACGGTGGCACGGCGCCCGGCAGCCAGGCGTGCACGCACAACCCGTCGAGTCCGTCCCGAAGCACGGGAAAGCAGACGAAGCCCAGCGGGTGATTGACTGACCCGCTCGACAGCCGGCCGGTGCAGAGCCCATCGATGATCGATCGGGTGAGGAGTCGCAACTCGTCCGGCGAGCCCTGGTCAAGCAACAGCGCCGCTGTCTCCAGCTCCTCGCGTGTACGGATCCCGATCATAGAGGGCCTTCTCCACAATTTTGGAAACGTCGGCGTCTGTGTATTCCTTCGGAAGCTGCAGATCGAGTGCGGCGAAAAGCCGGCGCACGTCCGCCGGCTCGGGCCGGACACCGAGCGGTACGCGGCGGGCCAATTCGAGCGGGACCTTCGGGCACTGTTCGAAGCTGGTCTGCAGTTCGGTACTCCAGCAATCGTAGTAGTACCGGCCACTGTCGATCACCATGGCCGGGAACCGGGGGCCTCGCTGGGTGATGACCAGGGATCGCGAGGAGAGATCCCAGCGGAACGTGGAAATGACCTTCGAGAGCCCGATCTCCATGCTGAGCGGTCCGTACATCTCCTTGTGCCAGCAGGCGGCGAGAATGGTCGCGTAGATTTCGCGCCGCGTACCGTCCCCGTCCCAGGCCTGCTCGCGTGCGCTCGGATCCTCGGACAGCGAGCGGTAGAGGCGCGCGTACTCCTCGCACAGGTCGATGTCACGCGGGTCGAGGATCTCCAGCCGGAAGGCCAGTGAGCGGCGGTCACGCCGGGCCTTGTCCACGCACTCGGGCAGGGTCACGATGCGGGTGAAGGTCCCGGTGCCACCCCGAAAACTCCACCGGTCGGTCCGGTGCCGTGCCTCAGCCAACGCCTCGGAGATGGCCGGCCCGGTGAGCACTCGCACGGTCGACACCTCATCGAGGGACCGTTGCGCCTGCACGACCAGCGAATTCAACGCATTGACCTGCTCCAACTGCGCGGCGACCTTCTGCAGGGTGACCGAGGACGCCCCCAGGGTCGCCTTGACGTCGCGGTCACTGGCATCGCGGCGCCAACGGTCGCGTAACAGCGCAAATGCGAAGACCGCCAGCGTCAGGGGGATCGCCTTGTTGACCAACTCGACCGAGACGACGTCGACGATGCCGAGCAGGCTCACCGTTATCGCCAGGGTCAGGGCAACGAGCGGCTCGATGTTCTCCTTCAACCACGACCAGTTCCGCGCCACGAAAACCGCCCCCGGGGCTGTGGATGGAGATTCATGGTAGACGAACTCCACCGTCCGGACAGGCCCCGTGGACCGGGACACGGGGCCCTCTCCGGCTGCCGGAGAGGGCCCCGCGCAACTGCTTCGGTCAGACGGTCAGGGTCCAGGTGTTGATGTAGCCGGTGTCGGCCGAGTAGGTGTCGCGCACCTGGAGTCGCCAGATGCCGTCGGCGGCCTCACCGGACACGTTGACCGTGTACGTGGCGTTGACGTTGTCCGCGCTGTCCGAGGAGCTGCTGTTCTTCAACCGGTACGAGCTGCCGTCCGGGGCGAGCAGGTCGATGACCAGGTCACCGCGGTAGGTGTGCACGATGTTCACCGCCACCGTGGAGGCCGAGGAAGCGTTGCGACCGCAGCCGGAGATGGTGATCGAGCTGGTCACCGCCGAGCCGGCGTCCGGGATCGACACGTCGGTGCCGTTGGTGCCGGTGCAGCCGGTGGGCGGTGGCGGGGTGCTGCCGGTGCCCACGTAGAGCAACAGGTTCGGCGAGCCGGAGCCGGGGTTGCCCACCACGTTCGGGGTCGCATTGGCCACGAGTTGGTTGCGGACCTGGGCCGGGGTCCAGCTCGGATTGGCGCTGGCCACCAGGGCCGCCGCTCCGACCACGTGCGGGGTGGCCATCGAGGTGCCGCTGATCGTGTTGGTGGCGGTGTTGCTGGTGTACCAGGCCGAGGTGATCGACGAGCCGGGCGCGAAGATGTCCAGGCAGGTACCGATGTTGGAGAACGACGACCGGGCGTCCGAGCTGGTCGTCGAGCCCACCGTGATGGCTTCCGTGGTGCGCGCCGGCGAGGTGTTGCAGGCGTTCGCGCCGCTGTCGTTGCCGGCCGCCAGACCGTACGTGACGCCCGAGGCGATCGAGTTGCGCACGGCGTTGTCCAGGGAACTGTTCGCGCCACCGCCGAGGCTCATGTTCGCCACGGCCGGCTTGATCGCGTTCGCGGTGACCCAGTCGACGCCGGCGATCACACCGGCGTTGGTGCCACTGCCGGAGCAGTTCAGCACCCGTACGCCGACGAGCTGGACGGCCTTGGCCACCCCGTACGCGGACCCGCCGACGGTGCCGGCGACGTGCGTGCCGTGCCCGTTGCAGTCGTCGGCCGACCCGCCGTCGACGGCGTCGTAGCCGGAGGTGGCCCGGCCACCGAAGTCGTTGTGGGAGAACCGGATGCCGGTGTCGATGATGTAGGCGTGCACGTTGCTCGCCGTGTTGGGGTAGGTGTAGGAGCTGTCCAACGGCAGGTTGCGCTGGTCGATCCGGTCCAGGCCCCAGGAGGGCGGGTTGGCCTGCGTGCCGGAGATCGAGACGGTGTGGTTCTGCTCGACGTACGCCACCGCCGGGTCGGCCGCGATCCGCGCCGCCGCGCTCGCGCTCACAGTGACCTCGAAGCCGCGCAGCGCCGCGCCGTAGGTGCGGGCCACAGTGCCGCCGTGGCGGCCGGAGAGCCGCTTCGCGGTGTCGCCGACCCGGTCCCGGGCCACGGCGCTGTCCTTGAGTACGACGATGTAGCTGTCCGGCACGGCGGTGGCTCCGCCGGCGGCCCGAACCACACCGACGGGTTCGGCGGCCAGGGCCGGGGTACCGACGGCCAGCACTGTCGCCGCGGCCACCCCGATCAGCACGGACCTTCGTGGAAGACCCATCTCCTACCTCCCTCTGACCGGCGGCGGAACGTGACCACCGGTCCCAACATCAATCGACAGTCGCCGATTTAGCTGAGGGTAGATCAGCAGCGGGGCAATTAAACATGTCGGAACGTCCATAACCTTCGAGTGATGACCCCCTACGGGCCCGGCGTCCGGGACGAACGGGGGACCGGCCCGGATTCGCCTCGCCGAGATTCGGGAAAGACTCTCGAACATGGAGAGTCAGCTCACCATCCTGCTCCCGGTCGCCGCCGTCTGGCTGGCCGCCGGCATCGTTGCCGACGGCCTGCCCCGGCTGCGCAACACCCGCGTGCTGCGCCGGCGTACCGGATGGTTGCTGGCGCTCACCCTCACCGGCGCGACGCTCACCGCGGCCGTGCTCGGCGGCGGCCTGTTCGGCGCGGGCGCCGCGCCGGTCGACCGGGCCGCCGCCGGGCTCACCCTCGCCGCCGGCCCGGCGCTCGTGGCGACGGTCTGCTCCGTACGACGGATCCGCCGGCTGCATGCCGGCGCCGGCGCGTTCGCCAGCGCCCCCGCCACCCCGGCGCCGCACGGGCTGCGCGCCGCGGCGGCCCACCCGCTGGTCGGGCTGCCACTACAGGTCACCGCCCTGGCCACCGTGCCGGCGTTGGTCGCGGCGGCCGGCACCGACCTCGGCGCCGACCCCGGGGTCACCGGACCGGCGATCACCGTCGGCGCGGTCGCGGTGATCGCCATCGGGGTCCGGCACGCGCTGCGGCACAACCGCCTCGCCGAGCGGGCCCGGCCGGCCGTCGCACGGTCAGCGCGGACGGCTGGCGCTCTGCACGTATAGCAACTCCAGGATCGACCTGGTCGCCTCGAACCAGCGATCCAGCCAGTCCTGCGAGGGCACGGTGCCCTTCGGCGGCAACTCCATCAGCAGGCCACGCAGCAACGGGTGGTCAGCCAGGGACTGGGGCGGCTCCACCGGCCAGCCGCTCGGGGGGAACGACGGCTCGATCAGCGGGTTCGGGTCCAGTGAGGGCAGCGAGAGCGGGGGATCCGTCGTCTCGGCGGCGCCCTCCCGCCCGGTCAACTCCTGGTCGGTCGAGACCACCTCGGTCAGAACCGTGTCCCGACGAGCGCCGCGGTACTTGCCACCGAACCGCTCCGGCTTCGCCGGGCCGTTGGTGAGATTCTCTGAACCGATCGTCGTCATCCGTCTCGCCTACTCGCTCGGTTGCGGGTCGGTGCGGCGGGTCGTCGACCAGCGCCGTACCGACCGGTTCAACGAGACGGGGGCGCTGTGGCGACGGGAATCCCGACGGAACCTCGCCGGCCACCGTCGGGACGCGCGACCGTCCGCCGCACCTGTCGGGGACGGACACGGTGAAGTCCCCGTCCGGCGAACCGGACGGGGACTTCACTGACCACTCGGTCAGACCACGCCGAACACACCACCGCGGGTGCCGGCGACGAAGGCGTGCCAGTCGCCCGGCGCGAAGACCAGGGCGGGGCCCGCCTTGTCCTTCGAGTCCCGCACTCCGACCGCCCCCGTCACGTACGCCACCTCCACGCAGTTGTCACAGTTCGGCCCGCTCTTCGAGCTCTTGAACCACGCTGCCTGCGTCAGGTCCACCGGGAACCCTTTGGTCGCCATTTCCACAACGGCTCCTCTGCCAGTTTTGCGATGTGTGCGACGGACTCCTCCGGACGTATGGCCGCAGCGCGGATGTGATCGAAGATGAAGCTGTACTTCTGTAGTTCGTCGCTCTTCTCGAGGAAGAGCCCACCCGTGGCGTTCTCCGCGTACACAACATCCGGATCACCGGGCTCAGGGAAGCTGAGGATCGTGAACGTGCCGTCCATGCCGGCGTGCGCACCCACCTCGAAGGGCAGGATCTGCAGCGTCACGTTCGGCAACTCGGCCACCTCGACCAACCGTCTGAGTTGGCCGCGCATCACCTCGTCCCCGCCCACCGGCCGACTTACCACCGCCTCATCGAGCACCACCCACAGATCGACCGGATCGTCCTGGGTCAATAACGACTGACGGCCCAGACGGACACGCACTCTCTGGTGCACCTGATCGGCGGTGAAGTCCGGACGAGCGGCGCGGATCATGGCCCCGGCGTACTCCTCGGTCTCCAGAAGGCCCGGAACGACCTGCTGTTCGTACGCCCGGATCGAACTCGCCGCCGCCTCCAGCCCGACGTACGCGCCGACGAGCACCGTGCTGTACGGATGCCACCAGCCCTTCTGGCGGGCCTCCCGGGCGATCTGCACCAGCTCATCGCTCTCGGCGCCGACCACGCCGTAGATCCGCAGCATGTCCCGCACGTCGCGAGGGGTGGCCGTGGTGTGCCCGGTCTCGATCCGGGAGACCTTCGACGCCGAGCACTCCAACTGTTCGGCGACCACCTCAATGGTGATTCCGGCGGACTCCCGCTGGCGGCGCAGCTCGGCCCCGAGCCGCCGCCGTCTGATGGTGGGACTGCGCCGCTCACTCATCGCGCAACCCGTGACTCACTGGTCCCCGCCGCTGGCTGCTCGACCCCACTCGGGCTACCTCCGGTAACGCGCCACTGGGTGACACCCGCCGGGGGCGCGATCGTCGACCGGCGAGCGTTCGCGACGGAGGGGAGTGGTGCCGGTCCTCGGCCGGCCGCGACGGGCGAAACCGGCCCTCAGTGTGCCGCCCGGACGCGGATGGCTTCAATAGGCCTTTCGCGCGACACGCTCACGTATCGGCAAAAGTCGACGTGCAACTTGCATGAAGCACGTCCCTGATGCACTCTGTCCGTATGGCACGGATCACTCAGCGTCCCCGTTCGGTCCCTCGGAGTGGTGACCCCACCGATCCGCGGGCGCCGAGCCCGACGCGGGTCCGGCCGACGACAACGAGACCTGCTCCGGGGTAATGACCCCGCCGCTGCAAGCCGGCAAGCTGCGGCGGCGGGCGCGGTTCCCGGAAGCAACCGGGTGGTGGTCGGGTGGCGGCACGTCACCAGCGGGGTACGGCCCGACCACCGCCATCCGCACCACCGGTTCACGAGGCACGACCCCGTCACCGGCCGAGACGTCCCCCGTTCAGGCACCGCCGGCGCAGCCGCCGGCCGATCCTCCCCAGGAGCCCATGTGCTTCCCCGCACCGGTGACGTACTGCACGTGACTCGCGCGGCGAGTGTCCAGTTCCTCAGGCCGATCAAGTTCCGGGTGATCCGGGTGCTCGACTGGCCGACCTATGACGGCTGGCTCTGGCTCGACGGCTACGAGTTGAACGCGGCGGGTGACGCGGTCACCCGACGGTCGATCTTCGTCCAGCGGGAAGGGCTGCAGCAGCTGCAGGCCGCCCCCGAACCCCGTCCGCACACCGTGCGGACCCGCCGCCCGGTCGCGCGCACCCCGGTCCGGGTGGGCTGACCGAGCAGATCCGCCGCCGGTGGGCGTGCCGTCGCCATAGAATCAGGTACGCCCACCCCGGCACCGTTCCACCCGCTCGTCCAGGACCCTGACCCTGGGATGGTCATGGTCAATCAGCCCGCCCTGCGGCGGCACCACCGCTCCCGTATCGCCTATGCCATCGGACTCCTCGCCCTCTTCGGGGCGATGGCGACACTCCTGGTCCTCGTCCGCGACCCGGCGATGTCGTCCACCCGGCTGACCACACCGGTGCCCGCACCGGAGATCACCGTGCTCGACTCCGACCCGCCCACTGACGACGGTCAGTGGGTCGACGAGGAACCGGCTTGGATCGACACCCACGCGCCGGCCGACCACTACGGCGGTGCGGACCCGACCGGGCCGGTAGCCGGCCTGGGTGCCGGCGGCCAGTCCGACAACCGTCAGGAACTCACCGAAGCAGCTCCGGCCGGACACGGCGCCGAAGAGATCCGCCGCTCGCTGTTCTGGTCCGGCATCTTCGGCCTGGCCATCTCGCTGGCCGGCATCGGCCTCGTCGGCACCCGCCGCCGGATGTGGTGACAAGCGATCACGGCGTACTCGTCACAGTGGGGCTGGGTGTGGTCGGGGTCGTCCCGCTCGGAGGCTCGGCCTGCGAGACGATCAACAACACCTCATCGTCGGTCGACACCGACTCACCCGCCCCCGGCTCGGTGCCCACCACCGTCCCCGCCGGCAGCTCCGACGGGCGGAACACCACCCGGTAGGCCAGGCCGAGCCGATCCAACAGCCCCTCGGCGGTGGCCTGCGGCAGACCGGTGAGCGGCGGCACCGGCACCTCGTCCGGCGCGTCCGTGGTGGCCGGGCTGCTCGGGGACTCGCTGGTGGGCGCCGCCGAGGTGGGAGCCGCACTGGTCGCAGGGGCGCTGGTGGCACTGGCCGGCGGCACCGACGGGGTGGACCCCGGATCGTCCCGGTCGTCATCCTGCGGGGAGCGCACCAACCAGAGCGCGCCCCCGATCAGGCCGGCGAGCAGCAGCGCCAGGACGCCCCAGAGGATCGGCAACCACCACCGCCGACCACCCTGCTCCTCGACGTACCACTCTCCGGCGGAGTCATCAGGTCGGGGCGAGCGCACCTCCGCCCGCCCGGACCACGGCGGAGGGATCGGCGCAGTCTGGTCGGCCGGCGGGCCCGGCCGGTCAGCGTCGGCGGGCAGGGGACGGGTCGGGTCGTCGCCCTCACCGACGGGAGGCTCCTGGCGGTCGTCGCTCATCGCACGTCCCTTCCCGAACCCGGACGGGCGTCACGGCCCTCGACCGCCAACCTAGTCGCCCACGCCGCCATCGGCGGGGATCAGCGTGCCGAGCCGCGCCGGCTGTCGACGGGGCAGAGCGGCGGGCACCCGCCGGGAAGCGGGACCCGCCGGCCAGGCGTCAGGGCGTGGGTTTCGTGGTCGGCTGCTCGACGGAGTCCGCGCCACACCAGATGCTGACCTGGTCGTTCCACCGGGCCGAGCCGTCCTCGGTGGGCTCCTGCCGGTTGACCTTCCCGCTGCGTCCGGTGACGTAGCGCGGGTACAGGCCCTCGTCGACCAACTCGTCGGCGGCGTCCGCGCAGCTGTCGCCGACCACGTCCGGCACCTCGGCGGCCGGCGCCGGCCCGGCGACCTGTAGTTGCACTGTCGTCCCCCGGGCAACCTCGGTGCCCACCTCTGGTGTGGTGCTCTCGACCGTACGACCGACGCCGCCACCGAAGACCAACCGCCAACCCAACCGCTGCTTGCGCAACGTCTCCCGGGCCTGCTCGAAGTCGGCGCCGATCACCGGCGGCACGGTCAGACCGGCACCCTTGGTCGCGGTGGCGGAGGTCTGCACCGCCGACGGTGTCGGCCGTCCGGTGCTCGGTCGCGGTGCGGTGGTCCGGCCGGTCGGCGCACCAGACGTGGTCGCAACGGCCAGCGGATCACCGGAGGGTGTCTCGTCCTCGCCGGCCAGCAACCAGCCACCTGTCGCACCGATCGCGGCGAGCAGCACCGCCGCCAACCCACCACCGAGCACGACGCTGGCCCGGCCCGCACCGCCACCGGCGGCATTCTGCCCACCCGGGTTCGTGTCCGTCATAACGCCCACCGCCTCATCACCGGCGACCGTACCGCCCGCCGCCCAATCCGCCGCGCCGGCGTCCCACACCGGCGGGTCGTTGCGACTCGCCGCGCCGACGACGGGACGTTACGCTGCCCGGCATGGCCAGACAGGGCTGGGGAGTGTCGATCGCGACGGCGATCGGGGTCGCTGCCGGCGCGGGTGCCGCACAACTGGGCTTCGGCTACGGGCTCGGCGTCATCACCTGGACGCCCACCGATGCCGCTGCCACCGACACCGCCTGGGCGGACGGGCTCGCCTGGGCGACCTGGCTCGCCGCCAGCTCGACGGTCCTCGGCGCGGTCTGCGCGCAGCGGCTCCACCAACGCACCGCCCCGGCGAAGACCGCGATCTCTGCGCAGACCGCTACCGACGATGCGGACCGCCACGACGGCACGCCGCCCGGTGACCGAGCGCCGGAAGACGAGCCTCCGGTCGACGCGCGTCCACCGACAACCGGGGCCGCCCCGGCCGGGGTGACGAGCACACCACCGCCGCTGGCCGAGTCGCCGGAGCACGACCGCGGGGGCCTGCTGCGGCGGGTGGCCCTGGCGCTCGGTGCCGGGTTGGGCGGGCTGGTCACGGTGCTGTTGATCGCCGTACCCGCGCGGGTCGCGACCGGCGCGGACACCGGCGCACCGCAGCGGACGGCCGCCGTTCAGGCGACGCTGGGAATCCTGATCGGCGTCCTCGTCGCGATCTGGGCGCTGCGCTCCCGAGCCGCCGCCGCCAACGTGACCGCGACGGCAGCCTGGCTCTGGCTGCTCGCGGTGATCTCGGTGATCGACGGGGTACGCGTCGGACGAGGGCTGACCGGCGCGCAACTCGGCACCTGGCAGTTCGACCCGGACCACGCCCGGTACTGGATCGGGGGGCAGCTCTACTGGCCGGGCGCCCTGCTGGCCCTGGTGCCCGCGCTGCTGATCGGGGTGCTGGCCGCCCGACGGTCGGCCCGCTCGGGTGGGCACCGGGTGGGTGCGGCGGCCTCCGGCGCGGCCGGTCCGATGCTCGTCGCGCTCGCCTACCTGACCACCCTGCCGCACTGGTCCACGCTCGGCCCCGCGCAGCTCTCCACCCAACTGATCGCCCCGTACGCGGTGATCGCCGGTATCGGCGGCTCGGTGTTGGCCGCCCGCCTCGGCGAGCGGGCCGAGCGAAACCACCCGACCGAGCGGCGCCATCCGGCCGAGCAGAGTCCGGCCGAGCGGAATCCGGCAGCTCAGGGCACGCTGGCCGACCCGGCAGTGGTCACCAACACCGGTCCCGCCCCGGCGACCTCCGGGTCGACGGCCGGAACCGCTGCCCGGCGCAGGAAGCCCGACACCTCAACGCAGACGCCCGGCGCAGGCTCGCTGCCCGGCGAGGCGACCGCCGTACCGCAGGTCCCCGCCCCACGAACCAACCCGGACCACACCGACCCGGCCCGCCCCACCGAAGCAGCAGCCCCGACCGCCAGCCCCCGCCGCCCCCGACCACCCCGCCGCCAACCCCCCAACTAACAGTGAGGATGTACGAGAGAGTCCTCCCGGTCCGGTCTGACCCGCCCTCTAACTGACTTCGGGTCTTGAACGGGATCTGTCGGCCGTGGCCGGGAGGACTGCTCGTGCACTCACCTGACGTGG
>NZ_JARVKT010000033.1:0-72900 GCF_029809455.1 Micromonospora sp. DH14
GCCCCCCGCCGCCGGTCATGACCGCCGCACGCGCGGACGGCTCCGGACGGGCGCAGCGTTGTGTGCGCCTGACGCGAGGCGATCGTGTAGGCGCCGGGAGTTCCCGGCTAGCACCTGGATCCGCTTGGACGTCGCCGCAACGGCGGGCGTTGTCGGTGGTGCGGGGACCGGTGGTGCAGGTGGCCGGGGGTGGTGCCGGTGCCAGGCCCATGCCGCAGTGGCCACGACTACCGGGAGAATCACCAGACGCCCACCGAACGCTGCGACCGCGCCGACGACGACCGCCGCTGCGGCTGCGCCCACGCGAATCAGCGCAGACGAGAGCAGCCTTACGGCGGCGGCGAGTCCCAGCAGGGTGACCGATGCCAGGCACACGGAGAACGCGCGCATCAGCAGGTCGACGTCAACCAGCGTTGGCGCCCCGAGCGCTGCGGCTCCGACCGCCGCCGCGGCGCTCGCTTGCACAGCGAGGCTGCGCCTGGGCACCCCGGCGACACCGTTGGCGGCAAGCCACGTGGGTAGTGCGCCGGCGCGGCCCAGCGCCGCGCCGGCGCGCGATGCGGAGGCGATGAACGTGAAGAGCGCGCCGAAGGTCAACAGCAGCGCGCACAGGGCAGTGACGACCATCGCGCCCGGTCGGGCGGCGGAATCGAGCAACAGGATCAGGGGCACCTCGGTATCTCCCCCAGCAGCGCCAAGGACGCCGACGGTGCAGACCGCGAGACCGGCGTAGAGCAGGGCGATGATGCTCAGGCTCGCGGCGGCGACGACCGGCAACTGCTGGCGGGGGCGCGTGAACTCTCCCGCGAGGTTGGCGGCGGCTTCCCAACCGCAGACGGCGACGAACAGCACCGCGGCGGCGCTGCCGATCCCGGCGAAGCCCTGCGGGGCGAATGGTTCGAACCGGCTGGCGCAGATGTGTGGCAGCGCCACGGCGACCACCGTCGTGAGGAGCGCGAAGAGCCCGCCAGTGAGCGCAAGGTGCACGCGGCCGGACACGTGCAACCCGAACAGGTTCATCACGTACGCCAATCCCAGGACGCCAGCGGCGATCCACCCGGCCGCAGCAGGTCCCCAGCCCAGGGCGGTGGCGGCGTACCGGCCGCCGGCCAGAGCGCCGGCGACCATACCGAGCGGCACTGCCGCGTAGAACCACCACCCGACGACGGTGCCCGCTGCCGGTCCGAACGCCCGCCGGGCGAACGTTGCCACCCCGCCCCCGTCGGGATACCGCATGCCGAGCGCGGCGAACGCCGCCGCGATCGGCACCGACGCCGTCAGCATGGCGGCCCAGGCCAGCAGCGACGCCGGTCCGGCGGCGTGCATGGCCAGCGCGGGTAGGACGAGAACGCCGGGCCCGAGCACCGCCCCGACGTACAGGGCGGTGCCGCGGGCTACGCCGATGCGCCCGGTCACCGGGTCGCGTCCGGTTGGGTGGCGTCGTCCTGCCGGGATCGGGTGGCGAGGGACCGCAGAACCCTGGCCAGGCTGTCTCCCGACGGCATACCGGGCTCGCTGAACAGGCGTGCTTGTTCGGCTTCGACGGGGCCCTGGACTCGGCGGGCCAGTTCCATGCCGGCTTGGGTTGGGCGAAGGACCACCCGCCGCCGGTCATCCTCTTGGAGGTCCCGGCGTACCAACCCGCGGTCGACGAGCGACACGAGGGCGTTGGTCAGGGTGGCTTTGGCGATGCCAACCTCGGCGGCGGCCGTGCGGGTTTCGACCGCGCGGCGCGCACACACCAACACGAGCACGTCGTAGGTGGTCCAGGTCAGTCCCTCGTCGCGCAGTACGTCGCGTTCCACTTGGGCGCGCAGGGTGTTGGCGGTGCGTACCAGCTGCGCGAGCGGCCCTGGCCGCGGTGGCGGCATCCGGGCGGCGTTGACCGGTGGTCGGTAGATGCCCGCGACTCGACGTGGCCGGCGGTCCGTGGTGGCGCTCATTGCATCCACCTGCGGTGTGCTGGGCGCCGGTTGGGCTTGCGGTTGCGGCGTTGGCCGAACTGCCCGCCGCGGTCCTGCGGCGGCGGCGGTTGCGGCGCCGGCCGGCGCGGACGCTCGGTGTCTTCATCCTCGTCGTACATGTCTTCCCCCCGTGCTGTTGGATCACCTACCTGCCGCCTCCGACCAAGGCCTCACCCCCTGTCCTCGCCGAGCGGGGCGCCGCGTTGGCGCATGAACTCGACCGGGTTGGTGGAGTTGGAGTTGTCCAGGTCGCACCGCGATCCCGAACACACCCGTTGGTGGGTTTGGAAGTGCAGGTGCGGGCCCGACGAGTGGCCGCTGGTGCCGACCAGCCCAAGCCGCTGACCGGCCTGCACGGTGTCGCCCTCACTGACGTCGGGCCGGCGGACCATGTGGCAGTAGCGCGTGCCATACCCGTCGGCGTGCACCAGGTCGACGTACCAGCCGCAGCCCTTGGTGGTGGGGCTGCCATCGACGTCACAGTTGCCGGTGCTCGAGTCGCAACCCGCCCACACCACCCGCCCGGCGCTGGCCGCGTGGATGACCGTGTTACGGGCCGCGCCCATGTCGACTCCGGCGTGGAGCCTGCCGTCGCGCGGTCCGTAGCCGCTACCCACTGCGGCGCGCAGCGGCGCCGTCCACCCTGACGCCGCGACCGTCACCGGATCTGGCGAGCACTCGGCGAGGCTGGCCCCGGGTAGGTCGGCGATCGTCGCGACGCCAACGACCGCAGCGACGACCTGCTCGGCGTCGTCTTCATACGTGCCGTAGCGGTCGGGGAACGCGGAGACCTGAACGCGTTGCGCGGCGACGGTCAGCGGCAGGCTTTCCCACCGGGCGATGCGCTGCAGCTTCGTGTAGAACTTCATGGCGGCGTAGACCGGGTCGATGATCTGCGCAGGTGTGCCCCACCCCTGGCTGGGACGCTGTTGGAACAACCCGAGGGAGTCGCGGTCACCGCCGTTCAGGTTGTGCAGACTCGACTCGACCATGGCCGTAGCCACGGCGATGACCCACCCGCGGGCCGGCACACCATTCGCCCGCCCCACAGCAACAATCTGCGCGGCGTTGCCAACCTGCTCGGCGTCCCACCGTCCCACCGCCTCAACGGCCCCGATGGCCGAGCGCGAGGGGCCGGTGGCGGCACACGCTGACGCCGGCGCGGGGTTGTTGAGCACTACCGCCACGGGCAGCCCACACAGCAGCACAGCGGCCACGATCGCCACGCCGAGCCCGATCCATCCGCGGTTCACCGCGCCGCAGCCTCCTCGCGGATGCCGAGCGTGGCCACCAGCCACCGGGCGTCGCTGCGCACACAGACCACCCGCAACACCCCGGCGTCGGTGCTGACATCGACGTCGACCCGCTGGGCCGTGGCCGCTGCGGCCCGGCCCGCTCCGGTAACCCGGGTGGCAGGCACGTTGGCCGGCTCCACCGTCGCGAGCAGATCGGCGTAGGCGGGGACGGCGTAGGGACGCACTCCTGCCAGCCAGCTTTCGGGGGGCAGGTCAGGGCGGGCCCAGGCCCGCACGAACCGCAGCGCGGCGGTCACCGCCGCTGAATCGGCCGTGCCTGGCGTGGCTGGCAGGACGCCGTCGGGATCGGCGGCCAGCGTTTCGGCCGGCACCGCACCTTCGAGTTTGGGGCCGGTGGCAGGCGTACTACTGCTCGGAGCGGGACCGCTCCCGGCACAGGCGCCGAGCAGCAGGGTGGCAGCTCCCGCGATGGCCGCCCTGACGATACGTGGTGTCACTGCTGCTCCTCGGGCGGGAACGGCTCGTCTGGCGACCGAAGCGCGGCGTTCAGTTGCTGTCCCAGCAGGCGCACCTGGTGGTGGATCTCTACGAGCTGCGGGCGCGCTTGCGGCTGGCCAGCCACGACCTCGACCAGAGCGTCGATGTCGTGGCGCAGCTGCTCTAGACCGACACCGATGCGGGCAAGCGGAGCGCTGGCGGTGCGCACGGTGACGCTCATTCGCCGACGTCGCGGGTGTAGTCCCCGTCGAGGTGTCCGTCGCTGGACCAGTCCAGCTCCGTCTCGCGCCGCGTCGTCTCGTCCAACTCTGTCCATTGCTGTCTTTCCTCCTGTTGGTCGTCGCGCCGGTTGTGGGGCGCGTTGTGTATCTCGGCGATGTAGTCCTGGAGCGAGTCGACGCCCTCGCGCAGTCCGAACAATGCGGCTTCGAAGCGTTGCCAGTCCCAGACGTTGGTGACCTCGGCCGGCTGAGTCATGTCGTCCCTCCTTCTGTGCGCGCCGGCGCCGCACGCTGCCGCCCGGCGATATCGCGGGTGACGGCCTGTTCGGCGTCGTCGGGCCACGGTGCGGACCAGACGGCGTCGGCGCTGCGGGGTGTGTGGTGCCCGTGTCGACAGCGGGTGTTGTCCCACGCCTGCCACCGGTGCCGGGCCCGGTGCAGCGCCTCATGCCAACGCAGCGGCGCGTCCGGGTCGGCTTTGCCGGAGTACGCGTGGTGCCAGGACACGCTCAGCGCGGTCAGCTCCTCTACCAGGGCCGGGTGTGCTGGCCAGCACGCGCCGAGGTCCTGGGCCAGGCCGTAGCGGTCGACGAGCCACCGCGTCCAGGCGATCAGCCACGCCCACAGTTGCCGCGCGGCATCAGCGTCCAAGTCCCGCCAGCAGTGGCCCGTCGGCGCCCACGCCGTGTCACCGTCGATCGCCTCGACGCGTTCGCCGAGCGCTACGTGCGCCTCGGCGAGGCGTTCTACGCTGACACGCAGCGAGTCGATGAGCTCGGCAAGCTCAGCGATCGCCCGCTGCTCTCCCGACGCCTCGGCTGGGACATCGAACAGGAACGCGCGGTCGGTCATCAGCGTTGCCGCCCTTCGAGTCGGGCGGTGAACGCGGCCTGAGCGGTCTTGAAACGATGGGCGTCGGGGCGCTCCCACCACGCCGGTTGCACGACTTCGACTGGGGGCATGTTGCCGAGCAGCACCAGGGCGTGGCCGGTCGGCAGGGTTCGCAGCTCGGCGAGGTCGAGCAGGCTCTCCCGGCGGGCGTTCTCCTGCACGCTGGCGCGTCCGCCGCCCCAGGACGCGGCCGACGACAGCTCCTGCACCTGCCCGAGCAGTGACTGCGCGTCTTTGAGAGCCGCCACGTCCTGCGTGCCGCCCATCACGAAGCGGGCGTTCGCACCGTCGCGCAGGGCCTGCCCACCGTCGCGGCCCCACCGCTCCTCTAATTGGTGGGTGTTCTGGCATGAAATCGACAAGGCGATACCGGCGCCACCGCCCTCGGATGCCAGTGCGGGCAGCGACGGCAACGGCGCGATATTCGTGATCTCGTCGCCGATCAGGTACAGGCAGGGCTCGACCCGCCCGCCCGGTGCGACGAAGGAGCGTTGCAGGGTGCGGTAGATGATGTCCTCGGCGATCGCGCTGAACAGTGGCGCGACCAGCGACTGCCCGCTGCGGGTGCCGACCAGATAGAGGGTGCCGGACTCATCCAGCCACTGCTCGGGCTGGAACTGTTCGCCGCGCGGTGGGGAGCAGGCGCGCAAGATCCGGGCGTTGCTGAACGGATCCAGCGCTCCGAAGACGACAGACTGAATACTCTCGCGGCCACGGCCCGTGGACTCGCGGTGGAATGCCAGCCGGTCGGCCCACGCCGTCTGCTGGTGATGGCGCAGGATCCGCTCGGCCCGTGGGTCGCTGGGGTTGGCCGCCCAACTGGCCACGTCGGTCAGGGTGGCCTTTTCATCAAGAGCGGCGGCGTGCAGCAGACCGCGGATGATCGATGCCGCCTGATCCTGAAAGTATTGACCGTTCTCCACGTCGCCCTTGAGGCCGGCACCGGCGGCGAAGCCCTTCGCGCGCAGCGCCGCGATGTCGGGATCGTGCGCCCCCTCGATCGGTGACCACCGCAGCCGGGGCAGTCCAGGCACCTGCCCCTGCGGTTCGAAAATCCATGTCGGACCGACCTCGGCGCGCAGGTCGTAGGTGACCGCCGCGACGTCGAGGCGGGTGGAGGTGGAGATGACTGCACCTCGGGCGTCCGCTACCCGGGGGACGATGTAGCGCGACGTTTTGTTGGCGAACCGGGCGGCGCCGGCGAGGAGTTCGGTGTACTCGTTGGCGAGGTACAGCGGTTCCCCGGTCAGCGCGTGATGCCCCAAGAACCGCGCCACCTCCAGAGGGTCCTTGCGGCGCTGAGTTTTCGAGTGCAGAGCCTCGGGGCGGTCGGTCGCCCGGATGGTCAGGCCAGGCCGAAGGACGTCGACGCGTCGAAGCACCGCCGATGCGGTTACTACCCGGTCGAGGTCCTTTCGGCTGGCGAACCCTCGCCGCTGCACCCGCCGCTGTATGACCCGGACCGCCGGCATGCCGAGACCGGCGAAGGCTCCAATGAACAGACCGAACCACAGCACGTACAGCAGCGCGGTCGGAGGCAGGTCCGCCTGGGCGGCAGTGGGCCATGCCGCCGCCGGGTCACCGCCGTTGAGGATCATCCGCCCGGCAATGCCGGGCGCGTCCGTCGGCGAGGTGTCCGGCCACGTGGCGTGGGTGAGCACGCCACCGACCTGCCCGGCCAGCCACAGGGTGAAGGTGCCCAGCAGCGTGCAGAACACGGCAATGCCCAGTAGTACAAGCCGGGCCAGGATGTCGGCGCGGGGCATGCCGCGGCGCGGCAGCCGGCTTCCGGGGGACATCAGCGAGCCGGCCATCAGCGCACCTGCCCCACCGCGGCGGACTCACGCGCCTCGTACTCGGAGTCGGTCAACTCCCGCGGTTCGTTCTCGGAGTTGTCGCGCATCCGGCTGTCGGTGTCGACCATGGCCTGCTCGACGCTGGAGAGTTGGTGCTTGACGACGTAGGAGCGCAGCCCGACCTTCCATAGCCCGACGCCGCGGCGCAGGTGCAGCAGGAGGTTCGTCTCTGTGTCGGTGGTGCCGAGGAATTCGCGGGCGGCGTCCAGCGAGCCCGGCGCCTGCCGGTAAGAGACCCGCACGCCGGTGTCCTCGATGAGGCCCCGGGCGATGCGGACCTGCTCGGAGTCGGCGCTGCCACTGGCCGCCAAGTCCGAGAATCGGTGAAACGCCAGGATGTTCTCCGTGCCCAGCGCCCGGGCCAACTTCAGTTGCTCGCGCATCCGCCGGATCAGGCCAAGGTGACGGGTGACCAACGCGAACTCGTCGTAGAGGCACACCCTCGGCGGGGCGTCGGGGCGGGTGAGCTCTGCTTCCAGCCACGACTGGGCGCAGGTCATCGCCATCGCCGTCATCTGGTCCGAGGTCCGCACGGCCCGCAGGTCGAGGATTGCCCCCGGCTGCTCGAAGTCCACTGTCAGGGTCGCTGCGGTCGGTGCGTCGAAAATCCCGCCGAGGACGCCGGTGATCAGCCGCTCCAGCGCGAGGCGGACCCGGCGGCTGTCGGCGGCGAACTGGTCGACGTCGTAGTTCACCCCGGCGAGGCGGTGCGCCCACGACTGCGGGTCACCCATGGCCGCGAGGACCAGCGACAGGGTCGGGGTGGCCAGCCGTTCGGCGCTGGTGCTGTCGTCGCTGTGGGTCACGGCGTCGAGGGCGTATTCGATCAGCGAGCGCTCCGCCTCGGTCAGGGCACCGCCGAGTTGGATTTCGAGGAGCCCTTCGAGCAGCAGCAGCCGGCGGGCCCGCTGGTTCTGCAGCCACTCCGGCTCGGCCTGCCCCGGCTGGCGGCGGATGCCCGCGAGGGGGTTCATCACGACACCGGCGCCGGGGCCGACGCGTACCGGTTGGATCCCGGCAGCTTCGGCGAGGGCGTCGTACTCGCCCTTGACGTCGACGACGAAGAATCGGGTGCCGAACGGGATTCCCCGGAATGCGATGCTCTTGAGCAGCGACGACTTCGCCGAGCCGATCTCGCCGGTGACCACCATGTTCGGTGCGCTGAGCAGCCCGGCTCGGTACAACTCCCGCATCGAGAACACGAACCCCGTCCGGGAGTACACCTCCTGACCGATCAGTGGTCCGTCCACCCCGAGGCCGGGGTCGGCGACGAACGGGTACACGCTGCACAGCTGCGCGCTGGTGGTGACCAACGGCGGTAGCCGCAGCCGCCAGAACGCCCGCCCCGCGGCCCGGCCCAGCGCACCGCGCCCGTCAACCGGCGGTGCGCCCAGCAGCCGCTCCGAGGTCCGGCGAAGAGCGCGCCGTTCACGTTCCAGGTTCGCCTCGGCCGCCGCGAGATCCCGCCGGTCTGCGGATTGCGCGATGCGGTGCGCGAGAGATCCTTCTCGTTGCACCCGTGCGCGGCTCACGCGAACCACCCCCGCATCGGCTTGAGCCCACGGGCCAGGGGAAGCGCCCCGGCTACGAAACCCTGGTCCTGCTCGCCGTAGAGCACCACCGCCTGGCAGCCGGTACGGCCCAGCACCCGTTTAATCGCGCGCACGTCATGGCGGAGTTGCTCTTCGCTCTCGGCGGTGACGGTGACGACGATCGCGTAGCGGTAGCGCACGTGCCCGGCCGCCTGCTCCCGGTCGACCTGCTCCACCGAGCGGGCCTCCTCGTCCTCCCGGGCGGTGCGCACCAGCCGCATCTTGCGTTTGGTGATCTCGTCGCCGGCGCGCGCGACCTTGTCCCGGCGGGTCGCCAACTGAGCGAGCTGCGCGGGTACCGGCTCGGCGATGACCGTCACCGCGCGTCGACCAACGGTGCGCGTGAACAGGGCGGTCATCCACGTCATCGCGACCGGCTGACGCGGCATCTCGTAGACCCACAGGCTCTGGGAGAACCCGGAATCGTGGCGGTATGACGACCAGCCGATGTTCTCCGCCGCGATCGGCCCGGCCATGTGCGGCGCCACCCCGGGCGTGTTCGAGCCCCGCATGTCCACGTGCGGCTGGTCCTCGGGGTCGAACTGCGTGCGCAGCACCGCCGCGTACTCCCGGGGCGTCAACCAGCCGACGGTGTCGACGCCGGCCTCCGCGACCGCGGCCTGCACCCCGCCGAGCTTGTCGAGCACCACAGTGGCAATGGCCGTGTCGGTGCCGCCCGCGTCGGTGATCTCCGCCGATAGCTTCTTGGTGTCGAACACGACGCTCAGGTACACCTCGTGGCGCTGCGTCGACGGAGCCGCCGCGGCGGTCAGTTCCGCCAGCGATCGGTACGCGCGAGTGTCGGTGTCGACCGCCTTCTGCACCAGGTAGCGCTGCGCCCGGTTGCCGGAGTCCGGAACTGCGCGCGCCGTCAGCGCCCACCTGGCCAAACCACTGTCGGCGTACTCGGTGCCGAGCAGATTCAGCACGTCGGCCCACGCCGCCAGGCGTTGCTGTTGCACCGTCGTGTCGGCCAGGACCAGGTTGCTGCCCGCGCAGAGCAGGGACGCGGTGACGGTGTTCTCGCGGCGGTGGTGCAGGAGCCCCACCTCGGTCAATCCGTCGGCGGCTACCGCCGGCAGCCAGCGGTAGCCGGCGGCCGGACCGGGCAGATGAAGATGCGTACTGCCGGGGGTAGCGGCGAAGGCACCACCGCGATACCGGTCCTGCCGGGCGGCGCGCTGGGCGAGGGCCCCGGCGACGATGGGCGCCCACTCGGTGACACGCCGCCCGCGCAGCCGCAACAGGCCCACCGTAAGCAGGAGCAGCGCCGCGAGCACCATGCCCCCGGCAGCGCCCTGCCGGCCGGTCGCGAGCAGGTTCGCGGCGACAACCAGGCAGATCACGCCGGCGACAGCCGTGCCGATCTGCCCCGCCGAGAAGCCCATGATCGAGCCACGCGTGGACCGCGGCGGAAACTGGAACTGGGTCACCTGGACTCCTCACCTAGACCGGGACGATGGGTAATTCGGCGGCCCCACCCGCAGCGGCGCCCCCCGCGCGACCTGCCCCCGCGCCGGAGGCGGCACCACCCTGCGAAGGCTGGCCTGAGCTGGACGGCCCGCCTGAGCCGGCTGCTGGGCTGTGCCCGGACGGCTCCGGCGTCGGAGCCGGCGGGGACGGCGAGTTGGCGGCAGAAGGTGCACCGGTCGGGGTGGTAGCGCCCCCACCGCTCGGGGTCTGCGGGGCGTCCTCGCCCTGCGAGCTGCCGGCTGCCGCGCCGGTAGCCTTCTCTCCGATGGCGTTCGGTATGACCGGCAGCGCGGGCTGCCCGCTGGTGTCGCCGGGCGCGGTGAGCTGTCCCTCCGCCACATCGTGTTGAGCGGTGCGGGAATCGCGCTCGATCCCCTCAGCTTCTTGACTGTTCTCTCCGCCGTCGTTTTCAGCTCCCGGTTCACCGCTCGGCTTTCCGACCTGGTCGCCGTCGCCGCTTCCTTGCAGCGCTTCCACCGCCTCCGGAACGGCGCTGGGTCGCGTGCCGAGCGGGCCAGCACCGCTGGTGGGGTTTGTCGGGATCGCGTCGGCGTTACCCTGCATCAGAGATGCAGCGTCCGGGCCGCCACCGCTGTCGCCGCCACCGCTGAGAGGATCGGCCAGACGGCGGGCGGCGGCATCCATACCGACCGCGCCAGCGGCGGAGGTCAGGAAACCCCTGGCGTCGACGTCAGCCAGGTGGCCGTCCCACATGCTCGTCAACCGCAGCAGAATCCACGGCGCGAGCACCATCAGGATGATCATGAACATGCCGCGCAACACATTGAGGACGTTGTCGCTCTCGTAAGTGCTGCGCGTGCCATAGATCCACAGGGCGGCGATGAAGAACTTCGAGCTGGCCAGAGCGTTGCAGGTCCAGAACCACTTACGACCCCACGAGCGCGTCTCGGCCATCACCTGACCGGTCATAGCCATCGCCCCGAACAACGCTGCCCCGGCGGCCAGCAGGGAGCGGAACAACAGCATCACGAACACCAATACCAGCCCGATCACGCTGATCACCGCGACGACGAAGGCCAGCAGGACCGTGCCGGTGTCCGCGGTCAGCGCGTTGAGCGCGTCCACCCACATGCTCGGCTGCCAGTCGCGTTCCTGATTGCGGGCGATCAGCGCCACGGTCGCCTCGTCCCACGCCGCCATCAGGATGTAGGCGATGCCGCCGGCGAAGGCGATCCCGAACATCGCGCGCACCAACCCGCCGAGGGTGGCCAGGGGCCCGGGGCCATTCATGCGCAATCCGTTGATCGCCGTGGAGATGAGGAAGATGAGCAGCACCATCAAGATCAGGACGCCGGAGATGTCGTTGTAGACGGCATAGAACGGCTCGTCCGGCACGGCGGAGGACTGCTCGAACACCACCTCGGCCAGCTTGCTCAACGCCCAGGCGAAACCCGCCACGGCAATGTCGGCCAAGCCCTCGAACCCGGACCGAGCGATATCCTTGGCCTTCTCGTCGACCCGGCAGCTCACACTGAACTTGCAGCCCTCGGGCTTAACCGACGAGAACGGCAGCAGCGACGCACGCAACGCTTCGCATCGATTCTTCTTCGCAGTCCACCGGTCGGCGTTGCCCGCGTCCTCGGCCGCGTTGTCGGCGAACCGCTCGCACCTCACGGGCGAAGCGCCGTCTTTCGGAGACCGATCGTCGAGCACCGACGCCGTATCCGCCGGCGGCGGTGACTGCACCGTGAGCGACACCGCGTCGCAGCGTTCCTGCTCCACAGCGCCGACAGCCTTACCGCAGTCGGTGATCCACCCGTCGCCGGACTCCCATTCCGCCCACGGCAGGCACCAGTTCACCTGCGGTCTCGCCTGCTCCTGGCCAGGCCCGGACAACTGCCCGTCAGACGACGGCGCTGGGCACGGCTTGGCCGGGGCGGACGGAGCAGGCGTCGGGGCGAATGCTGCCGCAGCAGGTCGCGCTGGCACTACCGCGCCGAGCAAGGCCAGCACGCTGATCGCCAGGCCGATCCCCCGCCGGCAAGCGTTGACCCAGGGCATGAGATCAGACCGTCCCCGGCACCCACGAGCGACCGCTGAGCACGTCGAGCAGCGGTTGAGTGTCGCGCGGACCGCCGTCGCGTCGGGTGCCGCGCTGATCAGGCGGAGGTACCGGCAACGGCCGCTGCGCGGCCACCACACGCCAACGGTCGAGCGTCCAACGCACCGTCACCGACTGCACGTACCAGCCACCCGCCAAACCCGTCTCCGGGCCGGCGACCACGCCATCGGTCGGTGACCCGCTGAGCGCGCAGAGCAGCAACCGCGCCGTGACCTCAGTGCCCTGCTGCACCTGTGCGTCTACGTCCGCGTCGGGCACCCACACCCGGGCAGCCACGGTCTGGGAGATCCCCTCACCGTCTGCCGACGGTGAGCCGGCCCCCATCATCTCGGCCACCGCCGGGCCCGAACCGTCGACTGCGACCGTGTCGATCAACGCCTGCCGCTCGACGTCCGGACGGCCCGCCGCGGCGGACACCGCCACCACGTACGCCGCCGCCGCGTCACCGGCGCCGCGAGGTGTGCCAGCGAAGCCAACCGGCACTCCCCGAACGAGGCGGTCGCCGAAACGCTCAGGCACATTCTGCTTGGGCGCATCCCCCTCGGGCGCGCTGACGCGGCCCGCAACGAAGACCGCCGCCCCCGCAACGGCCACGCAGACAAGCAGCGAAACTACGGCCGATAGGCGTCCGCCGTCGGTTGCCTTGTAAGTTGCTCCCCGCACGCGGGGCACCCCCTAAATCTCGCTCAACAGGAAGCCGATGATCGATGTCGCCGAACCCACGACAATCGCCACAAGCCCGGCCTTCCACATCATCGATTTGCCTCGATCGCTGATGATGTGCGCGCCGAAGATCGGTCCGATGCCGAACGCAATCGCGCCAGCGGCGAGACCGGCCACGGCGGAGATCACGCCGAGGAACAGCGCGGCGTTTGCCAGCTTGTAGAACAGGTCCGAACGCGGCACCGCCGCCGGGTCAGGGCTGATCCGACCGAAATCGAAGCCCCCGGACGGCGACGGCGTCGGCGTCGGGTCCGGTGCCAACGCGGCCACCACCGCAGGCACCCGCACCGTCATCACGGCAGCTATCCAATGCACGAACACAATCAATTCCTCCCCCGTGTGAAGTCACCGTCCTCCGGCGACAGAAGCCCCCTCGTGTGATGGGCCAGGTTCAGCGGGGCAGTGTTCGACAACGATCGAGGCGATCTCGGTCAACGCGGTCCGCGTGGCCTTACTCAACGACCGCGGATCGAGCGGGTCAGGGCGTGCGAGCACCGGATCGAAGGGCACCCGGACGAGATGCGTCGCCGCCTTTCGCGCCAGGTGCTCGACCGCACGAACCTCTCGGGCGGTGGAGTGTGTGGTCGTCATGACCACCACCACCGCCGACGCCGCCACCTGATCGAGTCCCGCAGCGCGAAGATGCGCCAGCAACCGCATGGTGTGCTGCAACGCATCAACGGTCGCGCGGGTCACCAATACCGGTACCGTCGACCAGCCCAACGCCCGCCACGTCGGCGTGTTGTCCGCCGCAGGGAGATCCAGCAACGCCATGGCGTAGACCGACCGCAGATGGCCGATCACACCGAACGTCTCCGGCCAGGTGGTTGGGCGCCGCTGCGCCGTCATCTTGCTCTCACCGACCAGAACACGCAGGCCTGTCGGCCCTCGCTGCATCAACCCCTCGGCGAACAGAGGGTCAGCCAACCGCTCCTCCGCGACCGCCGCATCCCACGTCGATGCGGAATTGCCCCGGGCCACACGATGGCCCAGCCCACCCCACGCACGCCCGGTCGCGTCCATCGCCACGACCGGAGCAGGGCTGGCAAGCGCCAGCACACCACCGAGCGCCGCCGTGAGCGTCGAACGACCAACACCGCCGTCCGCAGACGACAGGCTCACCAGGGGGCACCCCGCCTGCAATGACGCCGCCCGCAGCCACAGCGACTCCACCTGGCTGCCGCCGCCGAACTCGCGGGGAATCTCCCGCGGAGCCGGCTCCGGTCCCTGCGCCCACCACGGGCTGCTCTCCGCAGCCGCAACTGGCACGGTAGATCGGCCGGGTCCGCTTGGCGGAGCGGGCGATGCCCGCTCCGCCAGCGCCCCCCACTCGCCGGCCTCCGGCACCTCCGAAGAGGTCCCGGGGCCGGCGACGTGGCCTGATCGGTCAGTCGATAAATCCGACACGTCCACCTCCCCCCGAGGGCTTGCCGCACAGCACTGGCCAGCGACAGCAAGACGCCGCCGCGTGCCGGTCCCCCGTTACTGTCACGACCTGGACGTCGACCACTCGATCAGGCCGAATCAGAGACCGCGCCGCCATGAGGCGTCACGCCCTCACAAACGCATCACGAGCCTCGCAACCCCCTCCATGGAGGCCGCCCGATGCGCTACCCTCAACCAACCAAAGTTGGCGTGAGACCAACTTTGTGTGGATCGGGCACTGAGAGTCAAGCACAGATCACGGCAGGGTTCCACACAAACTTGGGTTCGGGCCAACTTTAGTTGGAGTCGGGGGACACCACGATGCGACAGAACGAGAAGCCACCCAGTGGCCCGAGCCCCACGCTGATCAGCGAGCGGCTCCAGGAGCTGTACGTCAAGCACCGCCCGAACCACGTCTATACCGACGCCGAGGTGGCCGACGCGCTCAAAGCCAAGGGGCTCCGCATCTCGGCGGAGAACATCCGCAAGCTCCGAATCGGAGCGCACGACAACCCCACAGCCTCCACACTGACGGCTCTGGCCGAGTTCTTCGGCGTCGGCGCGGGCTACTTCCTCGACCCGGCCCCGGTCAACGCGAAGGTACAAGTGATGACGCGCTCCATCGAGCAACTATCCGACGGAGCAAGGGAAGGCATCGACGCCATCATCCAAAGCACCCTGAGGATGGAGCAAGCCGCCCGGGAGTCCGCCCAACTCGCCGCCGAACAAGCCCGGCGAGACGCGCACTGATCTCGCTGCCCACAACGCGGCGAACCAGCCCGCACCGGCCGACTCGCCCGCAGCCATAATCTTGCCCGGCAATCCCACGCCCTCGCCTGCATCGCGACGATCCACCGCGCGCCTGCGGCGACTTCGGCGGCCCGTCCGGAGTTGCAAGCCTGCCCAAATCACGGGTCGAACCAACCAATGGTGGCCGCATCTCCACGTACACCAAAGCCGCAGGTCACCGTCGCCGCCGACACTCCGAAAGCGCATGACGAGCAGGTGCATGCCTAGCCAGAGCTGAGGTTCATCGCTAGCGTCACGAGGCTCCGATGCCAGACGGCGTCAAGAGCTACCGGTGAATGCCATGGCCGGAGGGGGCGTATTTCGTGGTAGATCGATGGGCCGTAGAGCGTGCAGTTCGAGACGCTGACTGTTGTCTTGACCCTTCCGGGCGCCACGTTATCCTGACACTTTTGACCTGGACCGATACCGCAACCGCGGTGATCCCTCCGCAATTCTCGCCGAGCTTGACAGATTTGGAAAAGGCGACAGGTTTGGCCCGTTCCACCATCGGTGTCTGGCTAAACCGACTTGAAAAGTTGGGCTGGGTCATCCGTTTCAGGCCGAAGGTGGAAGACGCTCGCCGCAGAAAGGCACGGACCGCCTATCGTCTTCGAGTTCCCACGGACTCAGGGGTTGGTACGGCCACAGAACCACCGCTAGTACGACAGCCGGACGGATCTAGTACGGCTGCCGGACTGGATCCAAACAACAAACACCGTCCCACCGCGCGGCGCGCAGCGAGCACCCGCCCAAGTCACTCCTACGCCCCAGGAGCCAATGGTTACTGCTCTTATCCCGATTGCGGCAAGTCCGCGCCGCTTCATTAACCAGATGAACCAGTCGTTCAGAACTCCACCAAGGCAGATACTAATGACAGGCCGCCCAATTCACGGTGAGGCCACTACTTGCGCCTCCATTCCGCCGACAGATCGCGCGGTGGGGTCCGGCCCCGCAAGACCGGACCCCACCAGACGACTAGGCTAGAGGGTGCGGCTCATTGGTAAGCGCCGACAGAGCAGCGGCGATTTCCTGCAATGTTGCTTTCACGTAGGTGGCTGTAGTGCCAGCGTCGCCGCCACTCTCTGAATGGCCGGCGTAGGCTCTTGCGATAGCGTAGCCAAAGTTCCTTTCCACCCACGTCAAAGTAGTGTGACGTAACCAGTGGGTGCTGATCTGTTGCACGTGGACCCACGGCAGGTGTTCGCCGATCCGGACCCACAGATGGTCGTAACGTCGGTACGTGATGGGCTCACCGTCCCGATAGCGCAGCAGCTGCCCCGTCTCTGTCGCGCCCCGCTCCTCAGCATGCCGCTGTAGGTATCTCATCAGCGTGGGAGAAACTGGTTGCCAGCGTACCGAGTCCGCCTTCTCTCGAAGCAGAATCAAACATTGGTCCGGGTCAAGGTCAACCGGACGGAGCGCCAGAGCTCCACCGCGCCGACACGCCGTTTCGGTATGCAGCCGCAAGAGCAAGGTGTCGAGGGCCGGGTCGTTACCCGTGCTGGCTGCGACCTCGTTTATCTCGGCCAGCCGCGTGTCCGCCACCGCCCGACGCGTGCTGGGCAGACGCCGCGGCTTCGCCACCTTCAAAGCAGGGTTGTCAGACTCTGCGATGAATCCATCAGCTACCGCCCTCTTGTAGAGACATCGCAAGGCGGCAATCAGATGCTCCGCCGCGCTTCGGCCTCCGCGGGCATTCCGCCGGGCCACAACGTGCGCCTTGACGTACTCCGCCAACTTCTCAATCTCCGACGGCGTGGGCTCGTCCAGCCTGCGTTGCCCCCAGTGCTCCACCACTCGGTTCCAGTAGGAGCCATAGGCACGCCGCGTACCCGCCGACACCGCAGCCGCCACCACGGGAACGTATTCGGCGAAGGTCGGCGACGGAGGCCGAGCCACGGCGGCCTCCAGAAGGTCGGCGGGCGAGATGCCCATCCGAGCAAGAAGGAGCCGAGCCGCATCCAACTCAGCTTGACTCGCCGCTGCGTCACTCATGCTCGCCCCCGAAGACCGCATCGTGAGCCTGCCCAATCATCTCGTCGAGCTTCGCCGGCGGATGAACCACCAGGCGGTTGCTGGCTGATTCAGCCACGATGAGTACGCGGTCGCCAGCGGCCAGGCCGCACCATTGACGGACCACTGCCGGCAGTCGGACGTGGCCTTCCTTCGTTACCTTGAAGACGCCTTGCTTGTCAGCTGATACGACGATCAGCCCTCGACGTTCCCGGATACTTAGCCGCAATCCGGGGGGCCACTGGAGTTCCTTCATGGCGGACCGATCGGCGATTCGACCGCGCGAATCGAGCGTTGCCAGTCCATAGAGGGCTGTACGGCTTCGAGTGACAGCAAGGGTCGGAAGCGGCAGCGGAGGACGCCTCATGGCCGCCGCGGGGGTGCCAGGAGCGACGCGCACGCCCGGCGGCGAACCCGGCAGGACAACGGCGGGGATCACTGAAGAGCCGCCGCGCGTCATCGGGGAGCTCGCTCAACGACAGCTACTGAGAGTAGCGGAAGGCGAAGTGTCAGCGGGGACTCTGCGGTGGTCAAGCATCCTTGACCACCGCTACGTTCACGTCGCACACATGATACGTACTCGTGTCCGAGGGGGGACTTGAACCCCCACGCCCTATACGGGCACTAGCACCTCAAGCTAGCGCGTCTGCCATTCCGCCACCCGGACCTACACGTTCAGCCTACCTCGCCGACCAGATGATCTTTCCATCCGGTGGTCGGCACGGCGGGCCGCACGGGGAGTTACTGTACACGCCGCTCGTGGATCATGCACATCGCCTTCCGGCACCTCTCCCCCGGCGCTTCCGCCGCTGCTCAAGCCGCCACAAACAGCGCGGCGACACACGGTCGAGGCGTGTCCGGGTAGCGTCCGGCAGCCCTCTGACGGCAGCATTGCCACGTGCCCCATCCCTCCCCCTTGGCAGCCGCCCAGCACCGAGCCCTCGCCCTGCGCGCCGCGGGCGACCTCAGCGCCGCCCGGCAACTGCTCGCGGAGGCCGTCGAATCCGCTCCTCCGCCGTACGGTGACGATCATCCGGAGGTGCTGCACACCGCGCACCTGCTGGCGCGGTTGCACCGGGAGGGGGACGACCCGCCGGCCGCCCGCCGGGTGTTGGAGGAGGCTTTCGCGGCGGGCGAGCGGCGTTGGGAGCACTCGGATCCGCTGATGCTCGCGCTCGCCTTCGAGCTGGCCGAGGTGGCGGAGGAGCTGGGAAACCGCCACGAGGCCCGCCGCAACTACACGCGCGTGGCCACCGCAGGGCCCGCCGCGCTCGGGGAGAACCACCCGGCGGTACGCGCGGCCCGCGACTATCTCGGCCCGCCCGCGTCGACGCCGGGCCAGCAGCACCCCGCGCCGACGTCCGGCCCGGTTCCGGTCGCCCCGGCGGACGAGCCGGGTGCCCGGTCGGCGCTCACCGGCCCGACCCTGTCGCTGGCGACCCTCGCCGCGATGCGGCCCTCCGCGGGCGGCCCGCCGCCGGCCGTCTCACCCTGGGCACCGCCGCAACCGCCGGCCGCACCCCCACCAACCCCTCCAGCGGTACGCGCACCCGCCGCACCCACGTCGCCCCGCAACGCCGTCCCAGCGCCTCGGGCGATGCCCGTTCAGCCGGCAGTGTCCTCGGCCCGGCCGCCGCAGCCTGGCCCGCCGACGGCCGCACCCGGACATGTGGCGACGCCGGGCCCACCCGCTGACGAGCAGCCGTCGGCGACCGCGATGTCGCTCGGCTCACGCTCCAGCGGGCAGTCCCCCACGAATGCGCCACCACCGGTTCAACGCGCCGACGAGCACCCGTCCGCACCGTCCCGGTCAACGGTCGACCCGACGCCCCGGCCGAGGGCTGAGGGCCAGTCGACAACGCCGGCCGGGCAGCGACCACCACACCGACCGCCAGCCGGGCCAACCGTGGCACCACGTCAGCGGGTGGGTGACCAGGCGGGCCCGCCGGTGGCCGACACGCCACCCCCGCCGCCGACCGCCGCACCGGCGGTGCCGGCACCTCGCTGGGACAACCCCACGATCCAGGTACGGCAGATCGAGCCGCTACTCGCCGAGGAGGCCGCCCGAGTCGCCGCCGGGCCAACCGCACCGGGCGATTCACACAAGGTGTCCGACACCGAGGCGATGCTGCCGGGTAGGGCCGCCCCGGCCGTCGATCATCCGGGGCCGGCCCACCCGCCGATCGGGCCACCTACCCATCCCGTCAGCGCAGCGCCAGTGACCCCGCATCCGGTCTCCGCGCCACCCAGCCAGCCGCACCCGGTCTCCGGACCGCCGGCCCACCCATACCCGGTCTCCGCACCACCCGGCTACGCCCAGCCCGTCTCCGCACCACCCGGACACGCCTACCCGGTCTCCGGACCGCCCGGACACACCTACCCGGTCTCCGGACCGCCCGGCTACGGGCAACCCGTCTCCGCACCACCCGGACACACCTACCCGGTCTCCGCACCACCCGGTTACGGGCAACCCGGGCTCGGGCAGCCTGTCTCCGGGCCGCCTTACGGGCCACCCGTCTCCGCACCTCCGGTGAGCGCGCCACCCGTGCCGCCCTGGGGGTTGACCGCACCGCCCTGGAGCAGCAGCGCCCCACCGCAGCCTTTGCCGACTCCCGCTGCCGACCCCACCGACCAGCCCGCGACGCGCAATCAGCGCGCGACCGCCGGACAGGCCATGACCGTCGGACAGCCCGCGACCGCCGCACAGGGCACGACGGCCGGACAGACCATGATGGACGCGGGTGGCACCGGTGCGGACGGTGACCCCGGGCTGGGCATCCTCGATGCCCCGGCGGCGTCGAGCTTGCAGACCGTGAGCGCACTGTCCGACCAGACCGTGGTGTTCCCCTCGCCTGGCGGGCCGGGCCGGCCCGAGGCCGTGCAGACGGCGCCCACCGCCGGGCCGACGAACGTCACCGGAGTCTCCCCAGCAGACCCGAGCACCACTCAGGCAAGCCCCGTCGCACAGCCGGCCTGGTCACCCGGCGACGTCGGCGCCGACCCGACACCGCCGGCCGCGCCGCCACCGGTGCAGCAGTACCACCATCAGCCGGCCCAGGCGCCGTACCCGATCCAGGACCAGTACCAGGCGCCGTACCCGGGTCAGCACTACCACCCGCCGGCGTACACCGATGAGGGTGGGTCGACGGGCCGCAACCGGGCGGCGCTGATCGGTGCGGTGGTGGCGGCCGGTGTCGCCGTCGTGGCGGTGGCGGGTCTGGGCGCGGTGGTGCTGACCCGTGACGACCCTCCGCCGGCCGCGACCCCGACGACGGCGGCGACGCAGGCGCCGACGGCGGCCGGGCCGGCGCCGGGCGACCTGAAGCTACGGGACGATTCGACCACGATCACGTTGACCTGGACGGACCCGACCGGTGGTGCGGTGCCGTTCATGGTCGCCGCCGGTCGGGCCGGGCAGGCGTTGGGGGTGATCGCCACCGTGGACCCGGGACGGACCAGCTACACGGTCAACGGGCTGAACTCCCGGGTGGATCACTGTTTCACCGTGTTGGCGGTCTACTCCACTGACAGCTTTGCGACTTCCGGGCAGGTCTGCACGGCGCGGGAGCGCCGACCCACGCCGACCGGGTCGCCCTCCGGCCGACCGTCGCCGCGCTGAGCCGAGCGCGGAACCGCGCTGTCAACCCGGCTGAGCTGGACGTCCATAACGCACACGCTCGGTATCCACAGGGGTGACGGTGCGGGTTCCCCCGCCACCACCAGCGCCATATGATGGCACCCGGCTCAGGGGAGGGGTCGCCGCGAGGCGCACGCCACCTGCCACGACTCACGGGAGGCAGCCGGCTGTGGCCAGCATCGACGACGCCGTACGGACCGAGGCCCCCCGCCCCCGGTCCCGGCTGCGCGGCGGGCTGGTGACCGTCGGCACGGTGGCCGCGCTGCTGGCCGCCATGGGGTTGACAGTCCTCGGGTTGGGCGCGGCGGACAACGCGGTGGCCAACTACGACGCGAGCTCCTGGTTGTGGAGTGCGGCGCGCAGCGAGCTGGCCCGGGTCAACGGGGTCACCGCCCGGGTGGACACCCGCACCGAGATCCCCGGTGCCCGGCAGCATCCGATGCAGATCACCCAGACCGACCGGCTGCTGATCCTGCGTGACCTGCAGACGGGGCAGGTCAGCTCACTGGACCTGGCCACCCTCCAGCTCAGCGCGACCACCCGGACCACCCCTGGCCTGGGGGTGAGTGTGGCCCTGCACGAGGACGCGGCGTTCGTCGTCGACGCCGTGCAGGGCATCGTCCGGCAGCTCGACCCGCGATCGTTGACCCCGGTCGGTGAGCCGGTGCGCTATCCGCCGGGCATCACCGGTGGCACCTTCGACGGTGCGGGTCGACTCTGGATCGCGGTGCCCAGCGAGGGCACCGTCTCGGCGATCACCGCTGCCAAGCTGCCGTCCGCGCCGGCGTCGGCCGCGCCGGCCGGCGCCGGGCTCAGCCCGCAGCGGGTCGAGTCGTACGACGTCGCCGACGCCAGCCACGAGCTGGTGGTCTCCACCCTGGACGACGGAGTGGCGGTGCTCGACCGGACGGCCGGCAAGCTGGTGCGGGTGCAGCACGGTGAGGTGCACCCGACACCGCTGACGCTGTCCGGCCCGGCGGCGCTTCCCGCGCGTACCAGCGGTTCACGGGTGCCGGTCACGGTGACCGGCGACCGGCGGGTGCTGCTGGTGGGTGACGGTGGGCAGGAGAGCGCATTCACCGTGCCGGGTGAGGGGGGTCGGCTCAGCCCGGCGGTGGCCTGGGCGGACCGGTTCTACTGCGCCGACGAGGCCACCGGCATGATCTACTCCTTCGACTCGGCGGGTCAGCTGGTCGAGACCATCCGGGGGCGGGCCAACGGGCCGCTGGAGCTGGAGGTCCGGGAGAATCACCTGTTCATCAACTCCCCCGACTCGGCGACCGCCCGGGTGGTGGACGACAAGCACCAGGTGCGCGAGGTCAACAAGTACGCCAACGATGTGCTCGGCGGCGACCCGCCGCCGGTCCCACCGCCGCCGCCCCCACCGAAGAAGCCGCGGGTGGGCAAGCCGAGTGCGCCGCGCAGCGTCACCGCCGCCGCCGGCAACGCCCAGGCGCGGGTGAGTTGGCGGCCGGCCGCCGCCAACGGCGCCGAGATCATCAAGTACGTGGTGGAGGGCGCCGGCCAACGCCTGGAGGTGGGCGCCAACCAGCGGGCGGTGGAGGTCAAGGGTCTGACCAACGGCGAGACGTACCGGTTCGCGGTGCACGCCGTCAACGCGAAGGGCGACGGCCCGGCGCGCAACAGCAACCCGGTGACGCCGACCGCCGCCGTCCCCGACCCGCCGGCCAGCGTCACCGCCCAGGAACGGCCCGACGGCACGGTGCTGGTGAGGTGGCCGGCGGCGAACGGGCAGGGCAACACCATCGCGAGGTACGCGGTGACGGCCAGTTCGGCGGGGGCGAACGCGCCGGCCGGTGAGTCGACCAGGACTGAGCTGGTGGTGCCCGCCGGTGAGCTGGAGTACGGCACCCAGTACGCGTTCACAGTGGTGGCGGTCAACAGCAAGGGCGCCGGGTCGGCGGCGTCCCCGGTCAGCAACACGGTGGTGCCCTTCGCCGCGCCCGGTCGGCCGCTCAACCTGCGCGCCGGCACTGTCGCCAACCAGCCGGGTGCGGTGACGGTGCAGTGGGCGCCGGCCGAAGCCAACGGTCGGCCGGTGACGAAGTACCTGGTGGACGTCGGTGGGCGGGTCAGTGAGGTGACCGACACCCGCACCACGGTGACTGGGCTGGGCAACGGCCAGAACGTCACGGTGAAGGTGAAGGCGGTCAACCAGGCCGGGCCGGGGCCGGAGGCCACCGCCACCGCCCGGACGGTCGCCGAGCCACGGGTCACGGTGACCGGCTCGTCGTCGACCGCCACCGGGGCGACGGTGACGTTCACAGTGGACGCGGGCGGCGGTCAGGCCACCTGCACGCTGAGCACGGCGGGCGAGCCGGCGAAGGCCGGGGCCTGCTCCAGCATCACGATGGCGGGCCTGACGCCGGGCACGAAGTACACGTTCACGGTGACGGCCACCAACGCCGCCGGTAAGGACACCGCGCAGAAGGCCCAGGAGACCCAGCCGCTGTACGGAATCGCGACGTGTCGCAACGGGGCTTCGGGGCCGGAGGCGAGCTACTGCTCCCGGGAGATCCCCGGTGAGCGCAACGGCAATGAGATCTTCGCGGGCACGCAGCAGGACAACGACCGGCAAGTCGGGTGGGTGCCCAACGGGCGCCGCTTGAAGGCGTTCTGCAAGAAGAAGGGCGAAGAGGTCTACGCCTACATCTACAACAACGACAAGCGCAGCACCTGGTGGGTGCAGGTCGAGTTCAAGGGAAAGAATTACATCCCGTGGGCCTGGCTCAACCTGGAGGGCGGCGACACCATCAACGTCCTGCCCACCTGCTGAACCACCAGGCGAGGAGCACCACCGACCGTGAACACCCACGAGCCGCTCACCCAACCGGAGGTGCAGGGTTTCGCCGCCCTGGCCGCCCGGTTGGCCGAGAACGTCAACGCGGTGGTGCTCGGCAAGCCGCAGGTGGTGCGGCTGGCGCTGACCGCTCTGTTCGCGCAGGGTCACGTGCTGCTGGAGGACGTGCCAGGGGTCGGTAAGACGACCCTGGCACGGGCCATCGCCGCCACCGTGAAGGGTGAGTGGCGGCGCATCCAGTTCACCCCCGACCTGCTCCCCTCGGACGTGTCCGGCGTGACGATCTTCAACCAGGCGACCCGGGACTTCGAGTTCCATCCGGGGCCGGTCTTCGCCAACATCGTCATCGCCGACGAGATCAACCGGGCGTCGCCGAAGACGCAGTCGGCGCTGCTGGAGGTGATGGAGGAACGGACTGTCACCGTGGACGGGGTGCGGCACCCGGTGCCGTCGCCGTTCCTGGTGGTGGCCACGCAGAACCCGGTGGAGATGGACGGCACCTACCGGCTGCCCGAGGCGCAACTGGACCGTTTCCTGGTGAAGCTCTCCGTGGGGTACCCGGACGAGGCGGTCGAGGTCGAGGTGCTGCGCGGCGCTACCGTGCGGTCCCCGGAGGCGCTCGCCCCGGTCACCGACACCGCCACCGTCGGCGAGATGGTGCGGATGGCCCGCCGGGTGCACATCGCCGAGCCGCTCTACGCGTACGCGGTCCGGCTGGCCGCCGCCACCCGCACCCACCCGCAGGTGCGCGTCGGGGTCAGCCCCCGGGGCGTGATCGCGTTGACCCGGGCGGCGTGCGCGTACGCGTTGATCGACGGGCGGGGCTGGATCATGCCGGAGGACCTCAAGGCGCTCGCCGAGGCGGTGTTCGCGCACCGGCTGTTGCTCACCCCGGACGCCCAGGTGCGCGGGATGACCGCCGCGGAGGTGCTGCGCCAGGCCGTCGCCTCGGTGCCGGTGCCGCTGCCGTCGGGGCAACCCGCTCCGGTGCAGGGCTGACCGGCAGCAGCGCGATGGGGATCACCGCCCGTGGGGTCGGGCTGCTCGTCGCCGCCGTGGTGCTGCTGGCGGCGGGTTTCCGGTTCGCGTACCCCGAGTTGACACTGCTCGGCGCGGCGGCCGGCGCGGCCGTGGGCTACGCCGCGCTGGTCGCGGCCTGGCGGCCCCGGCTGACGGTGACCCGCCGCGCGGACCCGGACCGGGTGGCGCGCGGCGAGCCGGCGAGGATGACCGTGACGGTGCGCAACGCCGGCCGGCTGCGGTCGGCGAACCTGCTGGCCGAGGACCGGTGCGGGGAGCGGACCGTACCGGTGCCGGTGTTGCGCCTGCGGCCCGGCCGGGACACCGAGGTCCGCTACGACGTGCCGACCGACCGTCGTGGAGTGGTGCCGGTCGGCCCGTTGCGGGTGACCCGGCGCGACCCACTGGGGTTGGTGGCGCTGGCCCGCCCGTACGGTGCGTCGGTGCCGGTCTGGGTGCACCCCCGGGTTCATCCGCTGACGGCGGTGCCCACCGGCGCGGGGCGCAGCCTCGACGGCCGGGTGGACGGGGTTCCGCACGGGTCGATCACGTTCGACTCGTTGCGGGAGTACGTGGTCGGTGACGAGTTGCGCCGCGTGCACTGGCGCACCAGCGCCCGGGTGGGTGAGCTGATGGTGCGGGAGAACGTGGACACGAGTCTGCCGCGCCTGGTCGTCCTGCTGGACAACCGCGTGGCCGCGCATCCGGGGCGGGTCGGTGGGGTGGCGGAGTCGTTCGAGTCGGCGTGTGAGGCGGCGGCGTCGATCGTGACCGCCGCGCACCGCGCCGACCTGCCGGTGCTGTTGCTGCTGGTCGCGGCGGAGCCGGCGCAGGTCACGACGCCCGACGGCGAGGGCGACGGCGCGCTCGGGCCGCTGGACCGGCTGGCCGCCGCCGAGCTGTCCGGCGATGGTGCGGCGGTGCGCGCGGCCACCACCCGGCTGCGGCAGGACCGGCTGGGCGACACGCTGATCTTCCTGACCGGGCCGGGTGGCCGCGACGAGCTGGGGCACGTGGGGGCGCTGCGGGGGGCGTACCCGTCGGTGGTGGTCGGGGTGTTCGGCGCGGCCGAGCCGACGCCGCCGGGCACCGCCGGCCTGGAGGTCGTCGACGCGGCGGACGGTGCGCAGTTCGCCGCCGAGTGGGACGGGGTACGCCGGTGGTGACGGGTGCCGCGCGGGTGCTGCGGGCGGGCGTTCTGCCACTGGCGCTGATCGGGCTGACCGCGCTCGCCGGGGTGGTGCTCGGTCGGGTGTACGCCGGTGGCCTGCTGACCTGGCTGGTCGTCGGCGCGGCGGCGGGTTCGGTGCTGGTCAGTGTGGCCGCGCGGCGGCTGCCGTCCTGGCTGGTGGCGCCGGTGTCGGTGGCCGCGATGGCCGGTTGGACACTGTGGTCGCTGCGGCTGGCCGCCACCCGCGCCGACGTGCCGGGCGGCCTGCTGGAGGTCACCGCGGACGCCGCCCGCAACGGCATTCCCCGGCTGCTCACCGCGATGATCCCGGTGGAGCCCACACCGGACACGGTGCTGGTTCCCGTCGTGGCCGCCTGGCTGGCCGGGCTGGCCGGCGCGGAGGTGGCGCTGCGCACGGGCAGGGTGCTGCTGGGTTATCTGCCGGCGGCGGGGCTCTACGCCGCCGCCCTGTACGTGGTGGGCCCGAACGCCGAACCGGCGGTGGGGTCGACGGTGGCGTTCGTCGCGGTCGCGGCGGTGGGCCTGGCGACCCCGACCCGGGCGGCGGCGTCGGGCGGCGATCCGACCGCCGACCTGACCCCCCGGGTACGGGCGGCGGTGCGGCTGCGGCTGGCCGCCAGCGCGGCGCTCGGGGTGGCTCTGGTGGTCGGGTCGGTGGCGCTGCTCGGCCCGGTCGTCGCCGGGCAGGTCGACGGCCGGCCGGTGGACCCGCGCCGGTACGTGGAGCCGCCGCAGGTGCAGACGCTCGACGAGAACCCGTTGATCCGGATTTCCGGCTGGGCGCTGCACCCGGAGCAGAAGCTCCTCGACGTGAGCACGGAACGCCCTGACGCGCCACCCGGCGACGCCCCACGAGATGCCGACCCGGCGGCGGACACCTCGCCCGGTGTGCGGATCCGGTTGGCGGTGCTCAGTGACTACGACGGGGTGACCTGGCGGGTCGGCGCGACGTACCGCAACGCCGGTCGGATCCTGCCGGCCGCGACCGCCGCCCGCGACAGCACGGTGCGCACGGTCCGGCAGCGGATCAGCGTGGCCGAGCTGACCGGCCGGTTGCTGCCCGCCGTGGCGACGCCCCGGGAGGTCAGCGGGGCGCGGGTGGCGTACGACCCGGCGAGCGGGACGCTGATCCGGCCGGAGGGGCTGACGCCGGGGCTGCGGTACACGGTGACCTCCGCCGAGGAGCGCCCGGACCTGAACCTGTTGGCTACCGCGAACGTGCCCGCCGGTGGTGAGGTGGCCCGGGTGCTGCGGGTCGCGGACGGGGTGCCGGACCCGATGCGCCGGCTGGCCGGGCAGCTGGCTGAGGAGAACGGCGCACCGTTCGCGCGGGCGTCGGCGATCGAGCAGTTCCTGGCCGAGCACTACCGGGTGGTGGCGGACGCGCCGAGCGGGCACGCGTACCCGAATCTGGGTTTCTTCCTGTTCGGGCCGCGCAACGGCGGCGGGCAGGAGGGCACCTCGGAGCAGTTCGCGGCGGCGTTCGCGGTCCTCGGCCGGCTCTGCGGGCTGCCCACCCGGGTGGTGGTGGGTTTCCGGACCAGCGGGCAGGGGCCGGTGCTGGCCGGTGACGCGTACGCCTGGCCGGAGGTGCTCTTCGACGGGTTGGGCTGGGTGTCGTTCGACCCGCTGCCCCGCCCGAACGACGAGCCGAGGCCGGTGGAGGAGGATTTCCGCCCGACGCCGGAGGACCCGCCGCCGTCGGAGGCGCCCGCGCCGACCGCGGAGCCGACCGCCTCACCGGAGCCGGTGACTGCCGCCGATGTCCCGCCCGGCCGCGACGGGGTCTCCACGCCGGTGCTGGTCGCCGCCGGCAGCGGTGGTCTGTTGCTGGTGGTGGGGGCGTTCCTGCTCACCCTGTTGGCGATGCGCCGCTCGCTGACCCGCGGTCGGCTCGTGCGGGGCGACCCCGGTCAGCGCATCGCCGGCGCCTGGCGGGAGGTCACCGACGCGCTCCGGCTGGCCGGCAGGCCGGTCGGCGACGACCTGGCCGCAACCGAGGTCGCCGGGCACGCCCGTCAGGCGCTCACCGACACCGGGGCCGGCAGGCTCGGCGACGGCACCGGCGGGCCGGCCGTCGACGAGCTGGCGGCCCTGCTCAACCGGGTGGGTTTCGCGCCGGGTGCCGCAACAGCGGACCAGGCGGCCCGGGCCGCCGAGGTCGCCACCGCCTACGTGGCCACCCTGCGCTCGGCGCGCCCCTGGTGGCGCCGTCTGCTGTGGTCGGTGCACCCCGCCCCGCTCCGCCGCGCCCGTCGGTGAGCAGGGCGTGACCTGTGGGGGGTGGGCAGGCTCCTCCCCTGCGCAGGGGAGGGCGCTCCCGTCGCCGGGGGATGGCCCCGACCTCGCCCTGTGAACTACTCAGGGCCATCTGTCGAGCAGAGTGGAGCGTTGATGAACCCGCACTACGACGGCTTTCTCGCCGACCATTACACGTGGATGTTCGGGGCGCCCTACCCGGACCTCGTCGAGGAGCAGCTCGGTGCTCTGCGTCAGGCCGGCGTCGCGGGGCCGAACAGCACCGGCCTCGCCGTCGACCTCGGCTGCGGTTCCGGTTTCCAGTCGGCCGCGCTGGCCAGGTTGGGTTATCCGAGCGTCCTGGCGGTCGACAGCAGCGCGAAACTCCTCGCCGAGCTGGAGCGGCATGCCAGTGACCATCCGGCGATCCGCGTTGTCCACGACGACCTCGGCCAGGTCGCCGCGAACCTGTCCGCCGGCACCGTCGAACTGGCGGTCTGCATGGGCGACACGCTCACCCATCTGCCCGACCGCCGGGCTGTCACCCAGCTCTTCGCCGATCTGTCCGCCGCCCTGGCACCGGGCGGTCGCCTCGCCCTGAGCTTCCGTGACCTCACCACGAGCCTCACCGGGACGGGCCGGTTCATCCCGGTGCACGCCGACGCCGACTCGATCCTGACCTGCTTCCTGGAGTACGAACCCGACGTGGTCACCGTCCACGACCTGCTCCACCGACGCGACGGTCACGAGGACTGGAACCTGTCGGTCAGTTCCTACCGCAAGCTGCGCATCGCGCCGGAGTGGGTCGCCGACCAGCTCACCGAAGCCGGTTTCCGCGACGTCCTCAGCGCAGCAGCGCCTCGGCGGATGGCCCTGGTGACCGCCGTCCGGTAGCGGTCATGGCCGCTGCAACCGGCGGACGAGTTTGCGCATGCCGGCCTGCCAACCGTCCGGGTCCTCGGCGCGGCGGCGCGCGTAGTCGGCGACCTCGGGGTGCGGCAGGATCAGGAAACGTTCCTCGGCCAGCCCGGCGATGGCCGCCTCGGCGACCTGGTCCGGGGTGAGCACCGCGCCGGACGCGGCGACCACCCGGGCGCCGAGGTGACCGTCGGCGAGCCCGTCGGCGAGCATCGGGGTGTCCACCCCCTGGGGGCAGAGGGCGCTGACCCGGATGCCCCGGTCCCGGTAGGTGATGGCCAGCCACTCCGCGAAGCCCACCGAGGCGTGTTTCGTCGCGGTGTACGCGGCGTCGCCCACCGCGGTCAGCACACCCGCCGCGGAGCAGGTGTGCAGCAGGTGCCCGCCGCCCCGGGCGAGCATGCCGGGCAGCACCGCGCGGGCCGAGTAGACGTGGGCGAGCACGTTGACCCGCCAGGCCCGGTCCCAACCGGCGTCGTCGACCTCCACTCCCCCACCGGTGGTCACTCCCGCGTTGGCGCAGAACAGGTCGATCCGGCCGTACCGCTGCTCGGTGTCGGCGACCAGCGCGCGGACCTGCTCCTCGTCGGTGACGTCGACGGCGTGGGCGTGCGCGACCGGGCCGATGCCCTCGGCGACCGCGCGGGCCGCGTCGGCGTCCAGGTCGGCGACCACCACGGCCGCGGCTCCCTCGGCGGCGAACCGGCGGGACAGCGCCGCGCCGATGCCGCCGGCCCCGCCGGTGACCACGACGATCCGGTCGGTGAGGTTCACGCGGACGCCTCCACGAGGTTGGTGCCCAGCCGGGCGATGAGGCTCAGTAGCGCGGTCGCGCCCCCAGCGGTGACCTCGGGGGTGGGCAGCAGCGCGATGATCGGCACGTCCACCCCGTTGTCGGCGTAGCGGCGCACCTCGGCGCGGCACCGCTCCGGTGAGCCGTGCAGCACCAGCGCGTCGACCACCTCGTCGGGCACCGCCGCGTTGGCGCCGCGCCGGTCACCGGCGGCCCAGGCCGCCCACATGGGTGCGAGCGCCTCGTCGCGGCCTAGCCAGCGATGGAAGTCGGCGTACGCGCCGACGGTGAGGTAGCTGGTGATGAGCCGGCGGCCCAGTGCCCTGGCATACGCGGTGTCCTCGGTGGGACAGACGAAGATCCGGGCGGCGATGTCGAAGTCGGCGCGGCGCTCGCCCAGCTCGGCGAGGGCACGCGGTACGTCGTCGGCGCTGAGCCAGTTGAGGATGACCCCGTCGGCCTCCGCGGCGGCCAGCCGGAGCATTCCCGGGCGCAGCGCGGCGAGCATGATCTGTGGCGGCACCGCCGGCGGTCGTTCCAGCGTGAACCTGCGGACGGTGAACGTGTCGTAGACCTCGTCGACGGTCTCGCCGCGCAGTGCGGCGCGCAGGAAACGCAGCACGTCGCGGGTACGCCGGAACGGTTGGTCGAACGGCACGGCGTTCCAGTCCCGGACGAGCACCGGTGAGGACGCCCCGATGCCGAGCGAGAACCGGCCCGGCGCCGCCTCGGCCAGCGCCGCCGCGCTCATCGCGAGCAGCCCGGGCCCCCTGGTGTAGACCGGGGTGATCGCGGTGCCCAGCCGCAGCCCGGGCTGCCAGGCGGCGGCGAGGGCCAGCGGGGTGAACGCGTCGACCCCGGCGACCTCGGACGACCAGACGTCGGTGAACCCGGCCCGGTCCAGGGCCGCGTAGGCCGCGTCGTGCTGCGCCAGCGCGATCCCGCCCAGCGGCACGGTCATGCCCCATCGATTCGTCACCGATCGATCGTGCCCGTTGACGACGGCCCGGGCAAGATCCCCGGGTTGGGCAGAATCGCCGGTTTCCGGCCGTGCGGGCCGATGGGAAGTGCTACCACTTCGAGGTGGACCGGACCGACGGCACAGGCCGCTGACCATGGGTTCCAGGGCGGCGGGACGCCTGGAGCCGGTCCCGGCCGCGGCCGCGCCCGGCCGGGCGACGTTCCTGGAACTCTTCTTCGACCTGGTGTACGTCTTCGCGCTCACCCGGATCTCGGCGCGCGCGTTCGAGGATCTGACCCAGGACCCGGGCCGGGAGCACGGCTGGGGGACGATCACCGGCAGCGGCAAGACGCTGCTGTTGCTGCTGGCGCTGTGGGCGGTCTGGCAGGGCACCGCGTGGACGACCAGCCGGTACGACCCGTACCGGGTGCCGTTGCAGACCGTGGTGATCACCGCGTTGGTGTGCAGCATGGTGATGGGGGTGGCGATCCCCCGGGCGTTCAGCGAGACCGCGCTGATGTTCGCGGTGGCGTACGTGATCGCGCAGGTGACCCGGCCGGTGATCCTGTCGATCGCGCTGGGCGCGCACCCGTACCGCCGGTTGAAGGTGCGGATGGCGGTGATCTTCGCCGTCAGCGGGGTGCTGTGGATCGGCGGCGCGATGCTGAACACCAACGCGCAGGTGGTGCTCTGGTCGGCGGCGCTGGGCATGGAGTACCTGGCCGCCCGCTGCGGCTGGCCGGTGCCCGGCCTGGGTCGTTCGACGATCTCCAAGTGGGAGATCGCCGGGGAACACCTGGCCGAGCGGTACCAGCAGTTCTTCCTCGTCGCGCTGGGCGAGACGATCCTGGTGGCCGGTTTCTCGTACAGCAAGGGGCCGTACGAGGCGGGGCACGCCTGGGCGTTCGCGCTGGCGCTGGCCACCTCGATCATGCTGTGGCGGATCTATGTGCAGCGGGCCGGGCGGATCCTGGGCGAGGCGGTGATGAAGGCCCGGCACCCCGCCAACATCGGCCGGTCCGCGGCCGACACCCACCTGGTGATGGTGATCGGTCTCGCGTGCACCGCGATCGGCTACGAGCTGATCATCGAGAATCCGCTGGAGCGGATCCCGGGGCCGTGGTTGGCCATGGTGCTCGGTGGCCCGGCCCTGTTCCTGGCCGGCCGGGCCCGCCTGGAGTACGAGGTGTTCGCGCGGGTCTCCCCGTCCCGGTGGATCGCCCTCACGGTGCTGGTGGTGTCGTCGGTGCCGTTGCTGCGCCTGCCCGGTGTGATCGCGACAGCGCTCGGGGCGCTGGTGCTGGCCGCGGTCGCGGTGGCCGACGCCCGGCGGGCTCACGGCACCCCACCGGAGGCCGCCACGCCACCGTTCTGAGCGTTGCGCGCGAATGCCGCGCCGGAGCGGAGGGTTACTCTCGGCCGGTGACCTTCTCGCTCGTCGCCCGCTCCGCCGACGGCCGCCTGCACGGCGTGGCCGTCGCCAGCAAGTTCCTCGCCGCCGGGGCGTTGGTGCCGGCCGCCGCCGCCGAGGTGGGTGCGCTGGCCACCCAGGCGCACGTGAACCTCGCCTACCGCCCGCAGGGTCTCACCCTGCTACGCACCGGGGTGGCTGCCGCCGACGTGGTGGCCGGGCTGGTCGCCGCCGACCCCGAGCGGGACCATCGTCAACTCGGCGTCGTGGGGGCCACCGGAACGGGGGCCAGCTGGACGGGGCCGGCCTGCCACCCGTGGGCCGGCGGACGGACCGGCGACGGCTGGGCCGCGCAGGGCAACGTGCTCACCGGGCCGGAGGTCGTCGACGCCCTCGGTGCGGCCTGGGAGGCGGGAACGGCGCTGCCGTTCGCCGAGCGGCTGGTGACCGCGTTGCGGGCCGGGGACGAGGCCGGCGGCGACCGGCGTGGCCGGCAGAGCGCCGGCCTGCTGGTGGTCGAGCGCGGCGGCGGGTACGGCGGCACCAGCGATGTGGTGGTGGACCTTCGGGTGGACGACCACCCGGACCCGGTGGCCGAGCTGGGTCGTCTGCTGTCGGTGCACACCATGCTGTTCGGCCGCCCGGACCCGGCCACCCTGCTCGACCTCACCGGCGCGGTCGCCGCCGAGGTGGCGGCGTTGCTCGCCGCGCTGGGCCATCCGGTGCGGGAGGACGGCACGGAAGCGGCGTTGATCTCCTGGGCCGGGTTGGAGAACCTGGAGGAACGGCTGGTGCCGGGGCGGATCGACCCGGTGGTGCTGACGCACCTGCGCGGTGTCGCCCCGCACGTCCCCGCGCCCCGCTCGGCGAGCTGACTCGCGACACCGGTGAGGACCCCACCGGACCGCGGGGCCGGCCGTCAGCGGCCGAAGGCCAGCCAGCGGAAGCCGGCGGCGGCGACCGCGGCCCGTTCCGGGGCGGTCACTGCCGACCGGCCGGTGGCCTTGCGGATCAGCGTCAACCGGTCCCAACCCAGCCCGGCCGGCGTCGGTCGTCCGCCGGTGAGCAGCTCGGCGATGACCGCCGCCGCCGGTGGGGTGAGCCACGGCGACCGGCCCAACGCGGCGGCCAGGTCCAACCCGTGCACGCCCACCTCGACGACCCGGGTCCGCAGGAACTCGCCGAGGCGCATCGCGTCGCCGTGGCGGGTTCGCACCACCCGGTCGGGCGGGGCAGCGGCGACGGCTGCCTCGGTGGCCCGCCAGGATCGGTCGAACTCGGCCGCCAGCGCCGCCCGGTCCACCGGTAGCGCGTCCCGCTGCCCACCGGCGATCCGGTCGGCGTCCACCTCGGCGGTGAACTTCGCCGCGCCGAAGTAGCCGGCGGCGTCCACCTCGGCGTGTGGCGGGGCCGGCGCGGCGAGCATGTCGGTGAGTCGGCCGACCCCGGTGCGGGTGTGCGCGATCAACTCCCGGACGGTCCACGGCGGGCAGTCGGTGGGCCGGCCGAGATCATCGTCGGTCAGCTCGGCCAGGACCTCGGTGAACCGCGCGCACTCGGCGGAGAACGCCGCCCGGGTCGGCTCCACCGGGCGGCTCAGCCCTTGACCCGGGGCACCAGCCGGTGCACGACGGTGAGCACCAGCGCCATCACCACGGCCATCGTGCCGGCGATCCCGGCGGCGCTGCCCGCGTACCCGACGAACAACGGCCGGCGGGACAACTCCTGCGGCCCGGTGCCGCGTAGCTCGATCAGCCAGGACAGGGACAGTCCGCAGGCGACCAGGGCGAGCAGGCCGACCACCCCGAGCACCAGCGCGGCGACCCGGTGCGCGTCGCCGGGGGCGACCTCGGCCTGCTCCCGCTGGGTGATCAGCAGGAGCAACCCGGCCAGCGCCGCCCAGACACCCACCACGAGGTACGCGGCGACGGCGTCGCTGGGCCGGTGCCAGCCGGCGGAGAGGGTGGCGACTCCGGCGACGGCGGCGTAGCCGGCACCGATGAACGCGCCGACCGCCCGCACCTTGCGCGGCAGCACGAGCATCAGCGCGACCGCCACCGACGCGGCCACAGTGGTGTGCCCGCTGGGCAGGCTGTTGCCCACCGCCGCGCGTTCCGGGTCGAGGCCGAAGTCGGGGCGGTTCAGCCCGTACTTGAGCAGTTGGGTGGTGACGTTCGCTCCGGCGATCAGCAGGGTCGCGGTGATCGCCAGGGCGATCCGCCCCCGGATCAACGCGATGAAGCCGATCATCGCGGTGGCGGCCAGCAGCGAGACCACCGACATCGCGTTGAGGATCCGGTCGACCGGACCATCGATGGTGTCCTGTCCGATCCGGTTGCCGGTGAGGGCGACAGTGTCCACCCACTGACCGACCTCGGAGTGCACGGCCACCCGCCACACGGCAAGGAAGGCAGCCGCCTGGACAAGGGCCAGTACGACCAACCAGACCGCGGTCCAACCCCGTGCCGTCGCGCGCATCCGCACACCGTAGCGGCAGGTGTCGGCGGTCCGAGCGGTGGCCCGCCGCCAATCGCCGGTTAGGTTGTGCCGGAGGTGAGGAGGCGGTGGTGAGCGGAACACCGGAGCGCGACAGCTGCCCGGCCGAGCCCGGTCCGGAGCAGCGCAGGGGCGGCGATCCGGGGCCGGGAGGGCCGACGCGGGCCGGCACCGACACCGGTGCGGGAGAGCCGACGCGGGCCGGCACCGACGCTGGCGCGGCGGGGCCGGCGCGGGCCGAGTCGCTGACGGATCTGCTGGGCGGGCGACGCGGCGCCATCGACGCCACGCTGCCGCCGCTGGCGTTCGCCGCGGGGTGGGTGCTGGGCGGCGAGTCGCTGTGGGGCGGGGTCGGCGCGGCGCTGACGGTGGGCGCGGTGGTGGCCGGCGTACGTCTGCGTCGGGGTGACCGGCCGCGTTCGGTCCTGATCGGGCTGCTGGCCGTCTGTGTCGCGGCGTTGATCGCGGTGCGGACCGGCCGGGCCGAGAACTTCTTTCTGATCCAGGTGTTGTCGAACGCGGCGAGCGCTCTGGCGTGGACGGTCAGCATCGTGGTGCGGTGGCCACTGCTCGGTGTGCTGGTCGGCGCGGTGCTGGGCCAGCGCGCCCGGTGGCGGCGCGACCCGGTGCTGCTGCGCGGGTACGGCCGGGCGAGTTGGGTGTGGACGGCGACGTACCTGCTGCGGGTCGCCGTGTTCGTGCCGCTCTACCTGGGCGGGCAGGTGCTCGCGTTGGTGGTGGCCCGGGTGGCGCTGACCTGGCCGCTGGTGGCGGCGGCGCTGGCACTGAGTTGGGTGGTGTTGCGGCGCTCGCTGCCGGCCGGGCACCCGGGGCTGCGTCACCCGGTCGCGCCGCCTCGCTGAACCGGTCGCGGCGCCGCACCGCTGCACGGGCCGCGCCGCCTCGCCGGAGCGGCGGGGCGGCGCGGACTCGCTGCAAAAAGTGGAGAGGCCGCCACGGGGGGAGCGGCCTCTCCGGTGACGTACGTTACTCCGTCACGGACTCCGGTGTGATCCCGCGACGGCCCGAATTTCTGGGCTTTTTCGCGGCTAGCTTCAGTCCGGGCGGTGGGGTGGGCCAGCCGATCCGCTGCGTCGGCCAGATGGCCGGCCCACCCCGGCCTGACCGTGGGTGTCAGGCCGTCCGCCAGCCCTGGTCCGTCGTTCCCCGGACCGGGCCGGACCCCGGGGTGGGCGGTGCACGCCACCCACCCCGGGTCGTATCAGCCGTTCGGGAACAGGCTGCCGTAGTCGGCGTACGCCATGGCGACGTCAGCCTGCGCCCAGAACCGGTGGTAGTTGAACTCGGGCTCCGGACCACCGTCCAGGTACGCCTGCACCTTGGGCCAGTCCGGGTCGTTCTTGTAGAAGGACCGGATGTCGAGGAAGCTCTTGCCGGCGGCGATGGCGTCGCCGTTCGGCATCTTCCCGGTCCAGCCCGACGGGACGTAGAGGCCCTGTCCGGTGGACGCGTTGTAGACGTCGTCGAAGCGCCGGTAGTCGCCACGCTTCTCGGTGGTGGAGACGCCCTTGGCGTCGCTGGCGGACGACAGCGCGTCGAGCAGCCCCTTGGCGGTGTCCTTCGCCGCCACGTTGCCCGACTTGGCCGCGTACGCGATCAGGGTCCGGGCGTAGGCGGCGGTGACGCCGACGTCCTGGCCCTTCACCGTGACCTGGACGTGCAGGTTGGTGTTGGGCTGCGGGTTGGACGGGTTCCAGGTGGTCGGCTGACCGGTCCACGCCATGTCCGACGGGATGGACCAGTTGGTGCCGAGGGTGGTGTTGGCGATCGCCCACGGCACCCACTTGTCCAGCAGCGCCTTGGCCTTCGCGTTGCCGGTCTGCAGGTACAGCTCGGCGATGCGCTGCATCGACCAGGCCTGCATGCCGAACCACTGGTTCGACGGCGGGTCGTTGTAGACCGGGTCGACGTCGTAGAACATGCCGTAGAAGGTGCTGGTGCCGGCCGGCGGCTGGGCGTAGCTGCCGTCCCAGCTGTTGGTGGCGCCACCGGCGATGCCGCCCTCGGCGGACTGGAGCCAGGTGTAGAACTCCAGCTGCCGGTCGAGGCTCTTGGTCCAGTCACTGGCGGCGGTCGGCGACTTCGGCGCCAGCTCCGGGGTGTTGGTCAGCGCCCAGGCCGCGAACGGGTTCTGGTAGCCGAAGTGGCTGTGGCTGGAGCCGATCCGCCAGGACCAGTTCTGGCTGGTGTCGTACGCGCCGCCCCAGGCGTAGTACCAGGACAGCAGGTAGTGCGCCGAGTCCCTGCCGGTGCCGGCGGGGCAGGTGCTGGCCCCGACACAGTTGCCGATCTTCTTGAAGTACTTGTCGAACATCGCGTACCGCAGGTAGTCGCCCATCTTGGCGGCCTTGGTGATGGTGGCCGCGACGTCGGCCTGCTTGTTCTGCGCCTTGGCCCAGGTCAGCGCCCAGTACGCGGCCTGCACGGCGCGGGCGTCAGCGTCCGGCGCGTTGGTGTACTTCCACTGCTTGGCGGGGGCCCCGGTGTCCTTGACGAACAGGTCGAGGTAGCCGTACTGACCGCCGTGCTTGAAGGTGTCGCAGGACGGCTGCGGGACGGTCTCCCACACCGACTCCTGGGTGCCCCGCTGGAAGGTGTTGATGTACGCCGGCTTGGTGGTGCCGTCACCGCAGCGGCCGAAGCCGTAGGTGTTGTCGACGTCCATCAGCCAGTGCATGCCGTAGATGTCGCCGGTGCCGTAGGTGGACTGCAACTCCGAGCGGAGCGGGTCCTGGCCGACCGGGACGTTCGGGTTCAGCGCCGAGGGGTACTGGCTGGGCAGGTTGTACTCCGCGGCGTACTGCGGGGTGCCCGCGGAGCCCGAGGTGGGCTGGTCGGCGTGGGTCGGGATGATGTACTTCTCCATCACGGTCCACGCGTTGTTGAACGGGGCCCAGTTCTGGGTGACCCGACCGTAGTTCGCCTCCAGCCAGAGCCAGAAGCTGAACGCCTCGGAGGTGGTCTCGTGACCGTGGTCGGGGGCTTCCACGATCAGCGTCTCCACCGAGTGGTACGGCACGCCCTCGGGGCTGAAGTAACCCGAGTTCTTGATCTTGCCGTACTGCTCGAGGAACTTCGCGATGTAGGTGTTGTCGCCGCCGGGGGTGTCGTTGTCGATCTCGGTGGCGGTGACCGCCAGCGAGGCCAGACCTGTGGCGGTGGCGGTGATGGTGGCGGCGCCGCCGACGGTGTCGGCGTCCTCGGCCGCGGCGACCGTGACGGTGACCCCGGTGTTCCAGTTGCTCGGGGTCAGCGTGACGGTGCTCGGCGAGACAGTGACATCGGTGTCACCGGTGCGGGTGAGGGTGACCGGCACGTTGGCCGTCGGCGCGGCGCTGAGCTTCAGGTTGAAGGTGGCGGTGCCACCCTCGGCGACGCTCACCGCGGACGGCGTGGCGACCAGCGTCGGGCCGCTGGCCGCGCCGACGGTGAATGCCTTCTCGTCGACCCCGATGCCGTTGGCGTTGTCGTACGCCTTGGCCTGCACGGTGTAGCTGCCGGCCGGCAGGTCCTCCTGGGTGTAGGCGTACGGGGCGCTGGTGTCGGTGTTGATCAGCAGGCCGTTGCGGTAGAACTCGACCTTGCTGATCGTCCCGTCCGGGTCGCTGGCGGTGGCGGTCAGCGGCACGTCGGCCGGCGCGGTGAACGGGCCGCTGGGCAGGCCGAGCGAGACCGTCGGCGGCTGGTTGGCCGGGGTGCCGTTGCACGGGGTGCCGTTGATGGTGAACGCGGTGGGCTTCGGGTTGCTCCCGGTGTGGGCGCCGTTGAAGCCGATGGTGGTGGAGGCCCCGGTGCCGAGGTTGCCGTTGTACGACTCGTTGGTCGCGGTGACCTCACTGCCGGTCTGGCTGTACCGGGCCGACCAGCCCTGGGTGACCCGTTGACCGCTGTTCGGGAAGGTCCACTTGAGCGTCCAGTTGGTGATCGGGTCGCCCAGGTTCTTGATGGTGACGTTGGCGGTGAAGCCGGTGTTCCAGTCGTTGGTCGCGTAGACCACGTCGCAGGCGGGCGCGGCCTGTGCGGCGCCAGCGGGCAGGGTCACCCCGCCGATGGCGAGCGCGGCGGCGGCGATGATCGCCACTCGACGGCGTCGTGCCAGTTGTCTCATGTGCGCGGTGTCTCCTCGGACCGGGCCGGGACGGTCCCCGGCGAGGCGCCTGCCCGCGTGGGTGGTGGTCCGCGGGGATGTCGAGGCGCCGGGAAGGTGGTCTCCCCCGGGCCCGGCCGGGGTTCGGCGGTGCGAGCCCGCACGGGAGGGGTCCCGCCGGCTGATCGGGTGACCGTGACCGGAGCTGGTGCTGCCGGCTGCCCTCGGTGGACCCGCACTCACGCGATGTGGCTCCTGTCGCGTCGAATCGACAGTGTGCCATGGAAGCGCTCCCACAACAAGCGCACGGAGCCTCGGATCAGCTCCTTGTTTCGATCTCGTTTTGGGGCTTTCACAAAGACGTGACGGGCGTTACAGTCGCAACATCGGTCGATGGGAGCGCTTCCATCGACAAGGTTCCAACAAGAAGATCGCTGGGATCGTCTCTGACGAGCTCAGGGAACCAGACCGAGGGCCGACGACGGGCCAGCCCGGACGCCGTCGTCAGCCATCGTCCCGCCACAGGGAGGGAGGTGGAACCAGAGCCACTCGCGTGGCCCGGCTCCCGCGCGACACGCACGGCAGGACCCAAATTCCGCCCGTGTGTGTGCAGTTACGGTGGGGACGGGGGTTGCCCTCCCCCGTCCCCACACTAAACCCCCGTACACGATAGGAAAAGAGGCCGACGGGACAGGCGCGCCGCGCCGCCCGGACGGCCTCGTTCGCTGCTCGGGGCCACACCCGTCTCCCACTCGCCAGCGCCGGCCGCCATGACGGCCGGCTGACCAGCCGGCAGCGTCTGCCCTATCATGGGAGCGCTCCCGAATCCTTCGGCGGTGGCCCCGTATCCATGAGGAGAATCCATGTCGATACCTATTGGGCCCGCCGGCCCGCTGCGCTTCCCGGACAACTTCGGCTGGGGCGCGGCCACCTCCGCGTACCAGATCGAGGGCGCCACCAAGGAGGACGGGCGCGGCGAGTCGGTCTGGGACACCTTCAGCCGCGTCCCGGGGCGCACCCGCAACGGCGACACCGGCGACGTGGCCATCGACCACTACCACCGGTACGCCGAGGACCTCGACCTCATGCGCGACCTCGGGTTGCGCAGCTACCGCTTCTCCATCTCCTGGCCCCGGATCCAACCCGACGGCACCGGCACGCCCAATCAGCGCGGCCTCGACTTCTACCGCCGCCTCCTCGACGGCCTGCACGAGCGCGGCATCACCCCGATGGCCACCCTCTTCCACTGGGATCTCCCCCAGGCGCTACAGGACGCCGGCGGCTGGGAGTCGCGCGACACCGCCCACCGCTTCGCCGACTACGCCGACGTGGTCTTCCGCGCCCTCGGCGACCGGGTGCCGTCCTGGCTCACCATCAACGAGCCCAAGACCGTGGTGCAGAACGGCTACCTCACCGGCCACCACGCCCCCGGCCGGCAGGACCCGGACGCCGCCTACCTGGTCGCCCACCACCTGCAGCTCGCGCACGGGTTCGCCGTCGGCGCGCTGCGGGCCACCGGCAGCGACAGCCGGATCGGCCCCGCGCTCAACCTGCACCCCTGCTACCCCGCCGACGACTCCCCGCAGGCAGCCGCTGCCGCCCACCTCTACGACGCCTACGAGAACCGCCTCTACCTCGACTCGCTGTTCAAGGGCAGCTACCCCGAGGACCTGCTGGCCGACCTGGGCCCGCAGAGCCGGATGGTCCAGGGCATCCGCGACGGCGACCTGAAGGTCATCTCCGCGCCGGTCGACCTGCTGGCCGTGCAGTACTACACCCCGATCTACGTCACCGCCGACGGCGGCACCGCGCACCGGTGGGCGACCTCCGAGGCCGAGTGGCAGCAGATCTACCCCGAGGGGATGTACGACCTGCTGACCCGGGTCACCCGCGACTACGGCCCGATCCCGCTCACCATCACCGAGAACGGGCTGCCCACCCCGGACACCCTGGACGCGGACGACACCGTCCAGGACACCGGCCGGATCAACTTCCTGCGCGACCACCTCAGCGCGGCGCACCGGGCCATCGCCGACGGGGTGCCGCTGGAGAGCTTCCACGTCTGGTCACTGCTCGACAACTTCGAGTGGGACCAGGGCTACGACCAGCGCTGGGGCCTGGTCTACGTCGACTACCCCACCCAGCGGCGGGTGCTCAAGAGCAGCGCCACCTGGTACCGCTCCGTCATCGCCGACGGCGGCTTCTGAACGCGCCGCCACCCGGACCGCCGGGCCCGGACGGCTCGGCTCGGGTGAGCCGGTGACCGTCCGGGCTCGGCCGGCTCACTCAGCGGGGCAGCGCCTGCTGCAACTCCGCCCGCAGGGCCGGGGTGAGCATCTCCCCCGCCTGCTTCGCCAGCCGGGCCATCTCGTAGCCCACCACGCCGATGTCCGCGTCACCGGCCGCCAAGGTCGCCAGAATCGAACCGTCGCGGATCTGCATCACCAGGAAGTAGCCACGGCCCATCTCGACCACCGTCTGCTTGACGACATCGCCGTCGAACATCTGGGCCGCGCCCGCGGTGATGCTCATCAGCCCGGAGGTCACCGCGGCGAGCTTGTCCGCGTTGTCACGCGGCAGGTGATCGGAGATCGCCACCAGCAGCCCGTCGGAGGAGACCACCACCGCGTGCGCCACACCCGGCACCCGCTCCGCGAACGCGCTCACCAGCCAGCTCAGGTCACGCGCCTCCTGGCTCAACGTCGTCACTGTCGTCGTCCCCCTTCGTCGTGCCCCCCGGACGGTGGCACGGGTATCTCGGTGGTGTCCTCAGCCTCGGCGCGCCGTACTCCGCTGTAGAGCCGCGAGAGCATGCCGCCGACCGCCTCCGGGTCCGGGTCGGTGCGGGTCGGTGCCGTCATCGGTTGGGCCGAACGGGTGACAGCGCTCAACTGCGCCATGGGCACCCGCACCGGCAGTCCCCGCTCGTTGGTGCCGGCGGTCACCGGGATGGTCGGTGGCGCCGCCGGTGCGGGCACCACCGGCGAGGTCGGGCCCTGCCGCGAATACCAGCCCCCACCGTTGCCGTTGCCGTTGGCGGCGGCCGGGGCCAACACGTCCTCGGCGCGCACCGGCATCGGGCGGCCCTGACGCGGCACACCGACGCCCGGCGGGCGACCGGCCACCGGCAGGTCCCGCACCGCGGCACCCGGTGCGGCGGCAGCGCCCGGCCAGCCCGCCCCGGGCTGCGCGGCCAGCCCCCGCGCCGCGCTCGCCGCGAGCATCCGCGCCGACGGGGGCGCGTCCAGCTCCACGTTGCCCGGGGCAGCCAGCAACTCCGCGGGCAGGACGAGCCGGGCGACCAGGCCATCCTCGCCGCCCTCCAACCGCACACGGAGGCCCAACCGGGCCGCCAGGTGGCTGACCACGAAGAGCCCCATCCGCTCCACCGCCGCCACGTCCGCGGCCGGCGGGCTGGCCAGCACCTCGTTCGCCTGCACCAGCGCGGCCGGGCTCATGCCCAGACCACGGTCGACGATCTCGATCAGCGGACCGCCCGCTCCGACCCGGGCGGTCACCACCACGGCGGTGTCCGGGCGGGAGAAGGCCGTGGCGTTCTCCAGCAACTCGGCCAGCAGGTGCACCAACTCGCCGACGGCGTGCCCGACCACGTGCACGTCCGCCACCGACTCGATCCGGACCCGCTGGTACTGCTCGATCTCGGCGGCGGCGGCCAGCAGCACCGCACCGAGCCCGACCGGCCGGTTCCACCGCCGGGTGGAGTCGGTGCCGGCGAGCACCAGCAGGCTCTCGTCGTTACGGCGCATCCGGGCGGCCAGGTGGTCGAGCTTGAACAGGTTCTCCAGCTGGTCCGGGTCGCTCTCCTCGCGCTCCAGGTCGTCGAGCAGCTCCAACTGGCGCTCCACCAGCACCTGACTGCGCCGGGCCAGGTTGACGAACATCGCGTTGACGTTACGCCGCATGAGCGCCTGCTCGACGGCGACAGTGACCGCGCTGCGGTGCACCGCCACGAACGCCTCGGCCAGCTCGCCGATCTCGTCGAGCGAACGGACCACCGCCGGCGCGACCTCGATGCGGGGCACCCCGCCGGTGACGGTCTTCAGCCGGTCCAGGGCGTCGGGCAACTCGACCTGGGCGATCCGCAGCGCCTGGCTGCGCAGCAGCCGCATCGACCGGGCGACCGACCGGCCGATGAGCAACGAGATCAGCAGGGCGGCCAGCAGGACCGTGACGACCCCGCCGACCACCAGCAGGGTCGCCCGCAGCTGGTCGGCGCTGGCCTCCTCGGCCTGCCGCACGGCGTCGTCGAGCACACCCGCCTCAAGCTGGCGCAGCGACTCCTGGCGTTGCTGGCTGGCCGACCACCACTGCTCCGACGGGAGCACCTGCGGCGACGCGCCGCCGGAGGACAGGCTGCGCTCCTCCAGATCGGTGGCGACCAGGAACATCGGCGACACCGACGTCTCGTCGTAGCGGCGGATCTGCGCACTGGTCGCGGCCACCCGGAACGCGCCGAGCGCGGTGAGTTGCTGACCGCGCAGGTCGGCGAGGATCACCCGGTCCTCGGTGCCGTACGCACCGGCGCGGGCGGCGGCGTAGAGCTGGCCCCGCACCCGGGAGGACAGTTCCTTGACCCGGGCCAGCTGGACGTAGCGCAGCACCGCGTCGTTCAACGCCGGCTGGTTCTGACCCGGCGTCGGTTCGGCGAGCAGGTCGAGCAACGCCCCGACCGCCCGGTGGTAGTTGCTCAGGATGGTCTCGCTGCTGAGCACCGCCGGTGGGATCGCCGCACGGATGTCGACCACCTGGTCGTACGCCTCCAACGCCTCGGAGAAGGCCACCCGCCAGGAGGCGTCCGCGTCCGCCAGTGGCTCGGCGGCCCGGCTGAGGTCCACGATGGCCTTGTCGGTGGCCGCCTGCAACGGCTTCAGGTCGTTCGCGGCGGTCTGCCGGTCACCACCCTTGCGCAGCTCACCCAGCTCCCCCGCCGAGCGGTCGCGCTCCTGCTGGAGGTGGTGCACCGCGGCGGTGATCTGCCGGCCGATGCCGACCTGACTGGAGAAGTCGTTCAACGCCGTCGTCCGCCCCACCAGCGTGCTGGTCTGCACCCCGGCGAGCAGGAGGAACGCCATCGACGGCACCACCAGCACGGTGGCGAGCTTCGTGCTCATCCGCCAGTCGCGCAGCCGGAACGGTGACCGCCGTCGATGCGGAACGACTCGGACGTCGAAGCGGCGGCGGCGATGGTTCGACACCGCACCGTTCGCCGGGTCGGGACCTGCCGCCACCCTGCCTCCTCCGTCCTACCGCGTCCACCGCGGTCGGGGGAGCGCAGTCCATCCAACCAGGCTCGGTACCGCTGTCAACGGCCCGGGCGAGGCCGAGGTTCAGGAAGGATACTGCGGGTGGGAACGTCCTGCCGTGGTCGGTAAAACCAGCTCGTCCGTCCGGCCGATGTCGGCGAGCTCGATCGCGTCACCGAAGCGCCCCAGCGCGATCAACGCGGCACCGGTGGCGCCGATTTCCGGGTTGCGTTGGTGCGACACCGGTCGCGGTGCGAGCGCGGTGGCGAAGGCCTGCCGCCACCACACCGAGGCGGCGACCGCGCCGCCGCCCAGCACCACGCCGACCGGTTTGTCGATGGTGGACTCCAGCACCCCGAGGTCGTCGGCGACCAGCTCACACAGCCCCTGCATCAGCCCGGCCAGGATGTCGACAGCTGTGGTGCTGAAGCTGAGGCCGCGCAGCGCGCCGCTGCCCGCCGGGGCCAGCCCGGGTGCCCGGTCGCCGCCGAAGCGGGGATCCGCCGGTCGACCACCGCCCGCCGGCACCAGCGCCAGCGCCGCGTCCAGCTCGGCGCCCTGGGGCAACCGCAACTCCCGGTTCGCCCAGGCGAAGAGGTTGCCGCCGTTGGCGTACGCGGCACCGGTCACCACGTGGTCGTGGTCGACCCGGTAACGCCACAACCGTTCCGGCAGGCGGGGCATCGGTTCGCCGGCCGGGATCCGCTGCATCAGCCGTACGGCCGCGGAGGTGCCCACCGTGACGGCGGCCCGGGTCGGGTCGACGCAGCCCGAGCCGACGTTCGACGCCCCACCGTCGCCGACCGGCGGTGACCAGCGGGCCTGCGCCAGCTGCGGCCACCGACGAGCCAGGTCGACCCGGAGCCGGCCGTGCCAGTCCAGCTCACCGAGGGGCGGCAGCTGCGCCGGTGTCGCCTCGGCCAGCGCCAGCGCCTCATCGTCCCAGCGCAGGGTGCGCAGATCCAGCAGACCGGTCCCGGAGGCCTGAGAGATCGACATGGGCGCGGTGTCGAGCAGCTCACCCAGCACGTACTCGGGCAGACCGACGAAGCGGGCGATCGGAGTGCCGGACTGCTCGCGCAACCAGGGCAACCGCATCGACCAGTACGACCGGTGCCACCAGCAGCCGGTGCGCTGGTGGAAGCCGTCCGGGTCCGCCGGCCCGGGGGTGCGGCCGACCGGGGCGGGCCGGGTGTCCAGCCAGGTGACCACCGGGCCCAGCGGAGCGCCGTCGCGGTCCAGCGGAAGCACCGAGTGCCACTGGGCGGAGACCGCCACCAGGTCGACGTCGTGCAGGTGCCCCGACTCGGCCAGCTCGTCCAGGCACTCGACCAGGCTCGCCAGGTAGTCCCGGCCGGACAGCGTGCCGGTGCCGTCGTCGCCGATGGCGAGGTCGACCTTGCGGCGGGCCAGTGCGCCGGGCAGCGGCTGCGTGTCCGCGTCCAGCACCAGCCCGCGTACCGAGGAGGTGCCCAGGTCGAGCGCGAGAATGTTCATCGCCGGTCAAGTTACCCCGTGTCAGCGGGGCGACGGGCGCGTAGGGTGGATCACATGCTCGCGCACCTGACCAGTTGGTGGCCCGCCGACCCGGCGGCGATCCCCCGCGCGTAGCTTTATCCACGCGGCCGCCATCGAGGCGGTCGCCGGATCTCCCGGTTCCAGGGCCGCCCGAGGGCGGCACCCGGCCCGACGGAGATTCCGATGACCCAGCTGACCGACCTGCTCGCCGCCGTCACGCACGGCGTCGACCCCGGCCCCTTCGCGCTGCTGCGCCGCGACGGTGCTGACGAACTGGACCTGTTCACCGGCCCGGTCGACACCGTCGAGGGGCTCACCGACATTCCGCTGCCGCCGGGCCCACCCGGGGCCCGGACGCTGGCCCTGGTGCCGTACCGGCAGATCACCGAGCGTGGTTTCGCCTGTGTCGACGACGGTGCCCCGCTGGAGTTCCTCCAGGTCCGCGCGCACCAGCGGATCGCGCTGGCCGACGTCCTCGCCGTGCTGCCCGACGAGCCGGTCCACACCACCGACGCCGGCTTCGACGTCAGCGACGAGGAGTACGCGCGGACCGTGCAGCGGGTGCTGTCCGAGGAGATCGGTCGGGGCGAGGGCGCGAACTTCGTGATCCACCGCGCCCTGCACGCCACCGTGCAGGGCCCGTCGCTGCGGGCCGCGTTGGCGGCACTGCGCCGGCTGCTGGTCGGCGAGCGCGGCGCGTACTGGACGTTCGTGGTGCACACCGGCACCCGGACGCTGGTCGGCGCCAGCCCGGAGCGGCACGTCAGCGTCGACGACGGGCTGGTGATGATGAACCCGATCAGCGGCACCTTCCGCTGCCCGGGTGGCGTCGCGGACCGGACGGCGCTGCTGCGTTTCCTCGCCGACCCGAAGGAGGTCGAGGAGCTGTACATGGTGCTCGACGAGGAGCTGAAGATGATGGCCACCGTCGCCGAACACGGTGGGCAGGTGATCGGGCCGTACCTGAAGGAGATGACGCACCTGGCGCACACCGAGTACCTGCTCGCCGGGCGGGGCACCCGGGACGTGCGGGAGGTGCTGCGCGAGACGATGTTCGCCCCCACCGTGACGGGCAGTCCGATCGAGAACGCCTGCCGGGTGATCGCCCGGCACGAGCGCCGGGGTCGGGGCTACTACGGCGGTGTGCTGGCGTTGCTCGGTCACGACGAGGCGGGCCGGCAGACGCTCGATGCCCCGATCCTGATCCGGACCGCCGAGATCTCCCCCACCGGCCGACTGCGGGTGCCGGTCGGCGCTACCCTGGTCCGGCACTCGACGACGGCCGGCGAGGTGGCCGAGACGCACGCCAAGGCCGCCGGTGTGCTGGCCGCGCTCGGCCTCGGTCCGGCGGCGTCCGTCGGCGAGCGCGGGCCGGTCGCGCGGCTGGCCGACGACCCGGGGGTACGCGACGCGCTGGCCGCGCGTAACGCACCGCTGGCGCGGTTCTGGCTGGACCAGCGGTCACCGGACGCGCCCGGACTGCCCGCGCTGGTCGGCCGCCGGGCGTTGATCGTGGACGCCGAGGACACCTTCACCGCGATGCTGGCCCACCAGCTGAGCGCGTTGGGTCTCGCGGTGACCACCCGGCCGTGGCAGGCGAGTGGCCCGGTCGACGACTACGACCTGGTGGTGGCCGGTCCCGGGCCGGGTGACCCGGGCAGCGCGGACGCGCCGAAGATGGTGGCGCTGCGCGCGTTGCTGACCGGGCTGCTGGCAACCGGTCGTCCCACCCTCGCGGTCTGCCTCGGCCATCAGGTGCTGGCCGGGCTGCTGGGGCTGACGCTGCACCGCCGGGAGGCGCCCTACCAGGGGTTGCAGCGGGAGGTGCCGGTGTTCGGGCGGACCCGCCGGGTCGGGTTCTACTCGACGTTCACGGCCCGCGCCGAGGCCGACCGGTTGGCCACCGCGTACGGGCCGGTGGAGCTGGCCCGGGACCCGGGCGACGGTGCCGTGCACGCCCTGCGGGGGCGCGGCTTCGCCGGGGTGCAGTTCCACGCCGAGTCGGTGCTCAGCCCGGACGGGCTCGCCGTGCTGAGCGAGCTGTTGGCCGATCTGCTGCCGGCGGCGCGCCCGCAGGAGCTGTCGGCGACGCGCGACGGCGCATAGTCACAGTGCGCCGGGGGTAGGGCTGGATGGACCGGTGGCGCGGACGGGCCGAGAGCCCCCGCCCGCGCCACCGGTCACCCTCGTCCGTCAGCCGGCCGCCGGCTCAATTTTTCCGCAACTTCCCGGTCGTTCCGGCCCGACGCCGCGCGCGGACGGCGATCCTGATGGCATCGGTGCCGGCGGGATCGAGCCGTCGCCCCGCACCGGGCGCCTGAACGGGGGATCGCGCTCCGCCGGCAACGGAGCTGGCGTAGCGCGATCAGGGGACCGGGTAGGCCCCGCCCGCGCTCAGTGGACCAGGGTCGCCATCAGCCGGTCCAGTTCGGCCGCCGGGTCGACGGTGAGGCCGGTGTGCACCGGCCCCGTCTGGATCATCGTGCTGCGCGGCGCGGCCAGCCAGTGGAACCGCTCACCGAGGCGCATCCGGGTCGCCGGCCCGTCACCGGAGCAGGTCCGGTCCCAGGAGTCGAGCACCGCCGCCACCGCCGGCAGGTCGACGTCGGGTGCCAGCGCGCGAACCCGCTCGGCGTCCAGGTGCGTCCGCGCGGCCAGGTAGTCGCGCTGCTGGCAGTAGAGCAGCACCCCGACGTTGATCTGCTCGCCGCGCTCGATGCGGGGTACGAGCCGGATCAGCGCGTACTCGAAGGGTTGCCTCATGCCCCGCTCCCCGGTGGCAGCCAGTCGGCCGTGCGGGCGACCCGGCGGGTCAGGTGGTGCAGGTACGCCTCGCGCGCCGCGTCGGCCGTGTCGAAGTCGGCGGCGGTCAGCCACTCCCCCGGCACCAGGGCCAGCACCTCGCTGAGCAGCTCCGGGGTGACCTGGGGCGCCAACTCGGCGTCGGCCTCGGCCAGCCGCGACGCGTACGGCGCCAGCACGTGGTCGTCGGCGCGGTAGGCCCGGTGCACGGCGGCGCCGGCGCGCGGCCAGTTGTGGTGGAAGTACAGCGAGGCGCCGTGGTCGATCAGCCACAGCTCCCGGTGCCAGACGAGCAGGTTCGGATTGCGCCAACTGCGGTCGACGTTCTCCACGTACGCGTCGAACCAGAGCACCCGGGAGGCCAGCGCCGGGTCGACGGGGTGCGCCACCGGGTCGAAACCCAGCGCCCCGGGCAGGAAGTCCATCCCGAGGTTGGCGCCACCGCTGCCGCGCAGCAGCTCCTGCACCTCCTGGTCGGGTTCGGCCCGCCCGATGACCGGGTCGATGTCGAGGACCACCAGCGGCGGCACCCGCAACCCCAGCCGGCGGGCCAGTTCGCCGCAGATCACCTCGGCGATCAGCGCCTTGGGCCCCTGCCCGGCGCCGCGGAACTTCGCCACGTAGGTGCCCAGGTCGTCGGCCTCCACCACGCCCGGCAGCGACCCACCCTCGCGGAGCGGGGTGACGTAGCGGATCGCGGTGACCTGGCGGAGCACGCCGCCCACCCTACTGTGCTGCCCGGGACGGGTGGGCGGGCCGGCCCGGACCGGCACGCGCGGGTCAGTCGAGCTTGTCGCGCAGGTTGTCGACCTGGGTCTGCAGCCGGTCGACAGCGTTCTCGTTGTTGACGAACGTGGTGATCCCGGCGGCCAGACCGAGCCCGATCAGCACGGCCAGGATGCTGAGCACCAGGCCGCCGATCGACACGCCACGACCGGTGACCCCGGGTCGGCGCGCCATCTTGAGCCCGACGATGCCGAGGATGATCCCGATGATGCCCAGCACCAGCCCCAGCCAGGCGAGGATCGCGGTCAACACGCTGAACAGGCCGGCCACTCCGAACACCAGGGCGAAGGTCGCCGCGGCGCTGGTCTTGGCGCGGGCGTCCCCCCGGTGGCTGCGGGACCCGGCCGTCACGCCGGCACCCCGGGCCGGCTCGCTTGCGGCAGTCATGAGACTCCCTTCCGTACGCGCGGCGCGCGCACTTCCGGCGAGCCGCTTTCCCCCGAAGACCCCTGTTACGCCTCCCACCAGCGGGAGTGTCGGTGGTCGGCCCTAGGCTGGCCGCCCGGCCACGAAAAGGAGCGCCCGATGCCTGTCGACCTCAGCGCGGCCGAGGCGCTCGCGCTGCGGATGACCAGCTTGTTGCTGCGCCCGCAGCCGAGCACCCGACCCGGCACCGTCGCCGAGGTGGTCGAGTGGTTCGGCGCGATGCAGGCACAGGACCTGGCCAGCGGGTTGTGGTCGCTGGGAGCCCGACTGCCCGGTTGCCGCGTGACCGACGTGCAGGCGGCGTTGGAGCGGCGTGAGGCGCTGCGGACCTGGCCGATGCGGGGCACCGTGCACCTCGTGCCCTCCGCCGACGCCCGTTGGATGCTGGAGCTGACCGGTGTCCGATCGCTGGCCGCCGTGGCGACCCGCCGGGCGCAGCTCGGGCTCAGCGAGGCCGACGCGGACCGGGCGGTGGACGTCCTGGGTGCCGCGTTGGCCGGCGGCGGTCGGCTCACCCGCGCGCAGTGCCTGGCCGCCCTGCGGGCCGCCGGCCTGGGCACCGATGGGCAGCGCGGCTACCACCTGCTGTGGTATGCGAGCGTGCGCGGGGTGACCTGTGTGGCGCCCAACGTCGGCACCGAGCAGACCTTCGCCCTGCTCGACGAGTGGGCACCCGAGCCCCGCCGGTTGGAGCGGGACGAGGCGCTGGCCGTGCTCGCCCACCGCTACGTTCGCTCGCACGGCCCGGTCACCGACCGCGAGGTCGCCGGGTGGAGCGGGCTCACCCTCACCGACGCCCGGCGCGGCCTGGCCGCCGCCGACGACGCGCTGAGCACCGTACGGGTCGACGGCACGCCGATGTACGTCGACGCGGCGGTGCCCGACGCGCCGCGCACCATGACGGACGACGTGCGGGCGTTGCCCGGTTTCGACGAGTATCTGCTCGGTTTCCGGGACCGCACGTTGATGCTCGACCCCGCCCACCAGGCGGCGGTGGTGCCGGGCAACAACGGCATCTTCCAGGCCACTGTGGTGCGCGCCGGTCGGGTGGTCGGCGTGTGGAAGCGCAAGATCACCCGCAGCGCGGTCACCGTGACCGTCCGGCCGCTCACGCCGCTCGACGTCGCCGCGCGGGCCCGGGTGGAGCAGGCGCTCGGGCGCTACGCCGACTTCCTCGGGCTGCCGGCCCGCTTCGACTGGCTGACCTGACCAACGGCGTCACGCGCCGGCGGCGGGTCGGCCGGTCGTGGGCGGGCGGCGCTGAGCAGGTCGGCGATCCGCCGCACCCGGGGGTCGTCGCGGATCTGCGCCACGCTGGCCGGCAGCGGCAGCCGCCAGTTCGGGTACTCGTCCACCGTGCCGGGCATGTTGGGTTGGCGCACCTCGCCCAGCACGTCGTAGAGGGAGACGCCGAGCAGCCGGGTCGGGCTGGCCGCGAGCGCGGCGTGCATGGCCACCACCACCTCACCGTCATCAGGGGTCGCGTTCGCATCGCGCAACGCCGGATCGGCATCCGTCCTTTGCTCTGCACCCCCGGAGGCGACAGTCACGGCCGGTAGCTGCGGTGTCGGCTCGGGCAGCAGGTTCTCGGTGCGCAGCATCGTGAGCAGCCGGTCGCGGTCGGCGGCGGCGCGGGCCTGCTCCACCGCCACGTCGGTGCCGAGCAGTTTCAACTCGTCGCGCACCCGCACGTGCTCACCGGTGAGGAAGCCCGGTGCGGTGGGCAGGTCGTGGGTGGAGATCGTGGCGAGGGCGTTGCGCGGCCACCGGGCCGGTGGGACGAAGTCACCGTTGTCGTCGCGGGCGAACCACAGCACTGTCGAGCCGAGCATGTTGCGCCCCCGCAACCCTCGGGTGACCGCCGGTTGGACGGTGCCGAGATCCTCACCGACCACCACCGCGCCGGCCCGGTGCGCCTCCAGCGCGAGGATGCCGAGCATCGCCTCGGCGTCGTAGCGCACGTAGGTGCCCTCGGCCGCGCCGCCGCCCGGCGGCACCCACCACAGTCGCCACAGGCCGGCGACGTGGTCGACCCGCAGGCCACCGGCGTGCCGCAGGGCCCGGCGCAGCATGTCCCGGTAGGCGGCGTAGCCGGTGGCGGCGAGCCGGTCCGGGCGCCACGCGGCGAGGCCCCAGTCCTGGCCGAGCTGGTTGAAGTCGTCCGGTGGGGCACCGACCCGCACGCCCTGGGCCAGCACGTCGGCGAGCTGCCAGCCGTCCGCCCCGCCCGGGTCGATGCCGACGGCCAGGTCGTGCACGACACCGACCGGCATCCCCGCCGCGCGGGCCGCCGCGGTGACGGCGTCGAGCTGCTCGTCGCACAGCTGTTGCAGCCAGGCGTGGAAGGCGACCCGGTCGGCGAGCTGCCGACGCTGCTCGGCGACCGCCGGGGCGTCCGGGTCGTGCAGCTGCACCGGCCAGGCCCGCCAGTCGTTGCCGTGCCGCTCGGCGAGCGCGCACCAGGTGGCGAAGCTGGTCAGTGCCGGGTCCGGGGCGAGGTCCACCGGCTGCGCGTACGGGTGCAGCAACTCCAGGGCGTGCCGCTTGGCGGACCACACCTCGTCGTAGTCGATCAGGGGCCCCCGGTCGGGGCGCAACGCGTCGACCACCACACGGGTCGCCGGGTCCGCCGCGCGGTACGCGGCGGTGTCGCTGACCCGCAGGTAGAGCGGGTTGACGAAGCGTCGGCTGGCGGGCGAATACGGTGAGGTGGCCACCGGGTGCGCCGGCCCGACCGCGTGCAGCGGGTTGAGCAGCACCAGCCCCGCCCCGGTCGCCCCGGCCCACTCGGTGAACTCGGCGAGGTCACCGAGATCGCCCATGCCCCAGGAGCGCTCCGAGTTGAGCGCGTAGAGCTGAAGCATCCAGCCCCAGGCCCGGGGTGGCACCGGGAGCCGGCGCGGCACCACCACCACTGTGACCTCCCGGTCGGCACAGGCCAGCCGGTGCCAACCCAGCGGCAGGTCGGCCGGCAACTCACCGTCGACCGCCCGGCGACCACCGTCCTCCAGGGTCAGCACCCCCGGTCCGGGCAGCGCCCGGCTGCGGCCGTGGGTGAGCACGACCGTCTCCGGCAGGGCGCCCCGGTCGACGGCGCGGGCGGCGGCGAGGGCGTCGGCGATCGCCGTCGGGCTGGTGGCGTCCACGCCGAGCAGCCCCAACACGCCCACCACGGTTTCCGGTGCGACCTCGACGCGGCGGTGCCGCCAGTCCTCGTACCAGGTGGAAACACCGTGCGCGTTGGCCAGCGCGGCCAATCGTCGGTTCATCCCGCCCCCCGCTTCACGACGTGACCTGCGACCACCTTGCCACGGCCGGGCGCACCGCGCAGCGCACGACGAGGGCCGACGGGCGAACCCGTCGGCCCCCACGATGGACGCTGTCAGTCGGCGAGCGCGCCGGCGGCCCGGCCCTCGTGCAGGGTCAGGTTGCGGCCGTTGGTCGGGTCGAACAGGTGGATCTTCTCCAGGTTGAACCAGACCCGCCGCGTCTGCCCCTCGGCGACCGGGGACTCGGCGGACAGCCGGGTCACCAGGTTGCCGCCGGCGCCGGCGAAGTCGGCGGCGCCCGCGTCGGCGGCCAACTCCTCCAACTCGGCGGCGCTGGCCTTCTCACCCTCGACGGTGAAGTAGACGTACTTGTCCGAGCCCATCGACTCGACGATGTCCACCGGCGCCTCGAACTCCATGCCCCGCCGACGCGTGTCGTCGTCGACCAGTTCGGCGTCCTCGAAGTGCTCGGGCCGGATGCCGAGGATCAGCTCACGGGGCGCGTCGGCCGCCTCCAACTCCCGGCGGACCCGGTCGCCGAGCGGCACCTGCCCCAGGGCGGTGTGCAGCTCGCCGTCCTGCACGGCGGCGTGCAGGAAGTTCATCGACGGTGAGCCGATGAAGCCGGCCACGAAGAGGTTGCGGGGGTGGTCGTACAGCTCCTGTGGTGGCCCGACCTGCTGCACGGCGCCACCCCGCATGATCACCACGCGGTCGCCGAGGGTCATCGCCTCGGTCTGGTCGTGGGTGACGTAGACGGTGGTGGTGCCGAGCTGCTTCTGCAGGCGGGACACCACGGTACGCATCTGCACCCGCAGCTTGGCGTCGAGGTTGGACAACGGCTCGTCCATCAGGAACGCCTTCGGCTGGCGGACGATCGCCCGGCCCATCGCCACCCGCTGGCGCTGACCACCGGAGAGGTTGGCCGGCTTGCGGTCCAGCAGGGAGGTCAGCTCCAGCACCTTCGCCGCCTCGTCGACCTTGGAGTTGATGGTCTCCTTGTCCAGCTTCGCCAGCCGCAGCGGGAACGCCATGTTCTCCCGCACCGTCATGTTCGGGTAGAGCGCGTACGACTGGAACACCATGGCGATGTCCCGGTCCCGGGGAGCCTTGTCGTTGACCCGCTGCCCGCCGATGCGCAGCTCACCGGAGCTGATGTCCTCCAGCCCGGCGATCATGTTGAGGGTGGTGGACTTCCCGCAGCCGGACGGCCCGACCAGGATCACGAACTCGCCGTCGGCGATCTCCAGGTCGACGTCCTGCACGGCGACGGTCCCGTCCGGGAAGCTCTTGCTCACCTTGTCCAGCACGATGTCAGCCATGACTACCCACCTATCCCTTGACTGCGCCGGAGGTCAGACCGGACACGATGCGACGCTGGAAGAAGAGGACGAACAGGATGATCGGTACGGTGATCACCACGGCGGCGGCGCAGATCGCCCCGGTGGGGTCCTCGAACTGCGACTCGCCGGTGAAGAACGACAGCGCGACCGGCACCGTACGGGCACGTTCGGTGGAGGTCAGCGTGATGGCGAACAGGAAGTCGTTCCAGCAGAAGATGAAGACCAGGATCGCCGTGGTGAACAACCCGGGCGCGGCCAGTGGCGCGATCACCCGCCGGAACGCCTGCCCCTGGGTGGCGCCGTCCATCTTCGCGGCCTTCTCCAGGTCCCAGGGGATCTGCTTGAAGAACGCCGACAGCGTGTAGATCGCCAGCGGCAGCGCGAAGGTGATGTACGGCAGGATCAGCCCGGGCCAGGTGTCGAACAGGCCCAGCTGACGCTCGATCTCGAACAGCGGCGACACCAGTGACACCTGCGGGAACATCGCGATCAGCAGGGAGACGCCGACCAGCAGCTTCTTGCCGGGGAAGTCCAGCCGGCTGATCGCGTACGCGGCCATCGCGCCGAGCACCACAGCGATCAGCGTGGCGATCAACGCGATGCCGATCGAGTTGATCAGTGCCCGGACGAACTGGTCGGTGTCGAAGATGGTCCGGTAGTTGTCGAGCGTCCATTCCCGGGGGATGAAGTTCCCGTCGGTGAGGGTGGCCGGCGTCTTGAACGACAGCGACGCGATCCACAGCACCGGGACCAACGCGAAGACGACCACGAGGACGTCGAGCAGACCCCAGCGCAGCTTCGCCCGGGTGGTGGTTTCGACAGCCATGTCAGCGCCTCTCTCCGTCGTCGCTACCCGGGGCAGCGGTGCCGAACAGCTTCACGAAGACGAACGCGATGATCGCCACGGTGATGAAGATCAGCACCGACATCGTCGAGCCGATGCCGAGGTTGAGGCCCCGGATCAGGTTGTTGTAGGCGAGCATCGACACCGACGACGTCTCGTTGCCTCCGGCGGTCAACACGAAGATGTTGTCGAAGACCCGGAACGCGTCCAGGGTGCGGAACAGCAACGCGACCAGGATCGCCGGCTTCATCACCGGCAGCATCACCTTGGTGAACTTCTGCCAGGCGGTAGCGCCGTCGGTGGAGGCCGCCTTGAGCAGGTCCTCCGGCACCAGCGCCAACCCGGCCATCAGCAGCAGCGCCATGAACGGGGTGGTCTTCCAGATCTCCGCGAGCATGATGATCGCCAGCGAGCTGGCCCGCTCGGTCAGCGGCGCGCCGTCGCTGAACAGGTTGGCCAGGTAGCCGGTGCCGGGCGTCCAGGCGTACCGCCAGGAGAACGCGGCGACCACCGTGACGATCCCGTACGGAATCAGCGCCGAGGTCCGGACCAGGCCGCGCCCGATCAGGGTGCGGTGCATGATGATCGCCAGGCCCATGCCGAGCACCAGCTCGACGGCCACGGTGACCACCGTGATCAGCATGGTCACCCCGAACGCGGTCCACCAGAACTCGTTGGTGAGCACCGTGACGTAGTTCTCCAACCCGATGAACTCACGCTGATCGGGAAAGCGCAGGTCGAAGCGCTGCAACGACAGCCAGACCGAGTAGATGATCGGGTACGCGGTCACCAGGACCATGACCAGCGCGGCGGGCGCGCAGAGCAGCAGGCCGAGCCGGCGTTCGGCTTTCTTGTTCTCGCTCAGTGGGGGCTTGCGACGGCCGCCCCGCTGGGTGGGCACGGTGGCGCGCTGGCCATCGGTCTTCTCCGGTGTCTCGGTGGTGGCGGGCCGGGTCATGGCAGGACCCCCTTCGACTGGAGGGCGTCGGCGATGGCGTCGCGCAGCTCGTCGGCGGTCTGCTGCGGGCGGATCCCGGACGGCGGCGACAGGATCGCCGACATCACTGTGGAGATGCTCTGGTAGGCGGGGGTCAGCGGACGCGTCGCCGGCTCCTTCAGCTCCTCCAGGATGGTGTCCTTCATCGGGTACGCCTCGGTCATCTCCGGGTCGTCGAAGACCGCCTCGATGGTGGGCGGCACGCCGTCGTTGATGGCGGAGAACTTCTGGTGCTCGGCGCTGCGGATGCAGCGGGCCGCCTCGAAGGACTGCTCGGGGTGCTTGGAGTAGGAACTGACCGCCAGGTTGACCCCACCGATGGTGACCTTGCTGGGGGTGCCCTCGTCGATGCCCGGGATCCGGGCCCAGCCGACCTGCTTGGCCAGCTCCGGGTTCGCCTCCTGAAGGGCCGGATAGACGAACGGCCAGTTCACCTGGAACGCGCCGGCGCCGGACTGGAACTCCAGCCGGACCGGGTCCTCGGTGGCGTTGCTGAACGACGGCGAGGTCACGCCCGACGTGGCGAACTTCTTCAGCTGCTCCAACGCCCGGACGGTGCCCTGGTCCATCACGGCCTGGGTGCCGTCGTCGTTGAGGATCTTTCCACCGGCGCTCTCGGCGAGGGTGTTGTAGAGGACGACCAGGCCCTCGTACTGGGCGCCCATGGTGAGCACCTGGTACGGCTTGCCCTGCTCCTTGAGCTGCTGGGCGGCGCTGATCATCTGGTCCCAGGTGGTCGGCGGCTGCGGCACCAGGTCCTTGCGGTACCAGAGCAGCTGGACGTTGGTGTTCTTCGGCGCCGCGTACAGCTTGTCCTCGTACCGGGCGGTGGCCAGCGGTCCGGCGAGGGTGCCCTGCTCGACCTCGGCCCTGTCCTGGCCGGTCCACTCGCGGATCCAGTCGGCGCTGGCGAACTCCTGGGTCCAGGTGACGTCCAGCCCGAGCAGGTCCATCCCGCTGTCCTCGGCGGCGAGCCGGCGCACCATCTGCACCCGCTGGTCGTCGGCCTGCCGGGGCAGCACCCGGTAGGCGATCTCGTACCGCCCCTGGGCCTGCGCGTTGCAGTCGTCGACGACCTTCTGCAGGTTCTGCTCGGGCGGGTAGTACAGGTTGATCGTCGGTGGGCCACCCGCGTCGTCAGCGCCGCACGCGGCCAACGGCGCGACGAGTGCCAGCGCGGCAGCCGCCGCGCCCAGCCGAACAACCGGCCGGCGTCGGTGTCGAGCCGTGTCGGGGTCCGTCATCGCCCTCCCCCTCTCCTCGGCGAAAGACCGGGGAGGGGCATCCGTGCCCCGGCGCACGGCGAGCCGACTCCGAGCCGGCAAGCTGCGGAAACGCCGGCGCGAACGCTCTGTAGCGGCTACTCTGCCCCGCCTGTGAAGCCGCGAAACCTGGCTGTCAGAGCGAGAGCCCGGCCGTCTCTGCCTGCGCCGCCGCCAGGTGCGTGATCAACTCGACTTCCTGAAAGTCGGGCCATCACCGCACCAGGGAAGCCCCGCTTTTCTGAAAGCCGAGTCGATCACGCGCGGGGACAGCGCTCCCGGACACCGGGCAGGCCCAGACAACGGGCCGGCCCGAGGACGACGACGCCAGCCCGAGGACGACACCGGCCCGAAGACGACGACGCCGGCCCGAGGACCACGACGCCGGCCCGAGGACCCCGGCCCCAGGACGGCGGGCCGGGGGTCAACCGCGGGCCCTCGCCCAGGAGAGGAAGCGCTCGGTCATCCGGGCCGGCGGATGATCCGGGTGAAGCTGGGTGAGCTGGCTCGTCGCCTCGTGCATCAGGGTGCCGAGGTAGATCAACAGCGCGGTCCGGTTGGTCCGGTACTCCGTCAGCAGGGCGAGCTTGGCCGGCTGACAGGGCCACTCGGTGCCACAGTTCCGGCACCGCCACAGCGGGCGCATGGCGACGTGCGGGACGGGCGGCCGGACGACCATCACCACCGCCACCGCACCGCGCGCTGCTGGCCTGTCGGGCTCCACACATCGACCTCCTTCAGGGGGAAGGGGCCGCTCTCGCAAGGGGGGAACGAGAGCGACCCCCGGGGCAGGGGCCCGCCGCCGCCACTGCGGCCACCAGCGGACCCGCCACTGGTGACAGTGTGGTGATGAGGCGACTACCGTCGATACGTGCTCGCGTCATCCGTGCAGCTCAGCGGCCCAGGCGAGCACCCATGAAGGACGCGCCGAGCCAGACTGAGCGAAGGTTAGGGAATCGATGGGGACAGTCACCGACTACGTGCTGGACGAACTGCGCCTGTTCCGGGCGGATACGGGGCTCAGTCAGGAAGACTTCGGGCGGGGCATCGGCTACTCGGGTTCGCACGTCAGTTCGGTGGAGACCGGCGGACGACCGCCGACGAAGGAGTACATGCGGGCGGTCGACACCCACCACCAGACCGGCGGACGCTTCCTCCGGATGCTGGACGGGTTGGCCCGGCTCGACGCCGAGCCGGCCTGGCTGCGCGAGTGGATCGAGTTCGAGCGGGAGGCGACCACGCTGCGCTGGTTCGAGTTGGCGTACGTGCCGGGCCTGCTCCAGACCGAACGGTACGCCCGCGCGACGCTGGCCGGTGGCCGGTTCGACGCCGAGGACGTGGACCGCATCGTCGCCTCCCGACTGGAACGGCAGGCGATCCTGCACCGCCCGCGCCCGCCGCAGCTCATCGCCGTGCTGGACGAGGCGGTGCTGCGCCGGCCGGTGCTCGACCAGCCGGGCCTGATGGTCGAGCAGTGCGAGCACCTGGCCCAGTTGGCAACGGCGGAGCATATCCAGGTGCACATCGTCCCGACGGATGCTGGGATGTACCTGGGGCTGGCTGGTCAGTTCATCATCGCCGAGATGCCGGACGGTGAGCGGGTGGCTCACGCCGACAACCAGCTCACCGCGCAGTTTGTCGACGCAGCGACCGACGTCGCTAAGCTGGCCAAGACATGGGAGATCGTGCGGAACGAGGCGCTCCCCCGCCGGCAGTCAATCGACCTGATCAAGGAAGTGGCGAAGTCATGGGCATGCTGACCCCCCAGTGGCGCAAGTCGACCCGGTCCGGCGGCAACGGCGGCTCCTGCGTCGAGGTCGCCGACAATCTGCCGAACGTGGTGCTGGTGCGCGACACCAAGGACCGCGACGGCGGCACGCTGCACGTCGACCCGGCGGCCTGGAAGGCGTTCGTCAAGTACGCCAAACAGCACTAACCAGCCCAGCCCAGCCCGGGCCGGGCCGGGCCGGGCCGGGCCGGGCCGGGCCGGGCCGGGCCGGGCCGGGCCGGCTCGGTCGATCATGGAGTTGTGGTGCCTGGTTTGGGGTTATGCGAGGATTTTGTCACCCACCAGAACTCCTTGATCGACGTGACGTCGGGCGAGACTCCCCTCGCAACGCGCGCGGGCACCCCTCGGGACCAGGCATGCTGGCACGATGATCGCGCGCTTCAAGGACCTCTGTCTGGACGCTAACGACGCGCTGGCCCTCGGCGCCTTCTGGGCCCGGATGCTCGACGGTGACGTGGCTGACGCCGGTGACGGCGACACCCGGGTGGACCCGCGCTCCGCGCGCTCGGACGCCGAGTCGATCTGGGTGAACAGGGTGCCCGAGCCCCGGGTCGGCCGGACCCGCGTACACCTGGATCTGCGGTTGGCCGACGCGGACCCGGCGGCGCTGCTCGCGGAGGGCGCCCGGCTGGTGCGCGAGCCGGACGACGACGCCGGCCGGTGGGTGCTGGCCGACCCCGACGGGAACGAGTTCTGCGCCCTCGCGGCCGACGCCGACAGCCACCCGGGCCCGTTCCAGTTGGTGGTGGACGCGCTCGACCCGGCCGCCCAGGCGACCTGGTGGGCCGGCGTGTTCGGCGGCGCCGTCGAGTACGGGCCGACCGACGCGGCGGTGCTCGGGGCCGCGGGCCTGCCCTGGGAGCGCTGTGTCTTCGACGGGGTGAGCGAGCCCAAGTCGGTCAAGAACCGCATGCACTGGGACGTCGAGTTGGCCGACCCGGAGCCGACGGCGCTGATCGCGGCGGGCGCGACGCTGCTGCGGGAGCCGCTCGACGAGGCGCACTGGTGGTGGGTGCTGGCCGACCCGGAGGGCAACGAGTTCTGCGCCTTCGCACCAGAGCGCACCGGGTGAACGACCGACTACCGGGCGCGGGCGTCGTCGGCTAGCGTTTTCCTAGCGCCGCAGCCGGCGCGTTCGCCGCCGCCGTCGACACGCCTCCGGCCGACCCACGCCTGCCCGATCGGTTGGTAATCGCGGGAACGTCCCACCACCGCTCCCCCGGTTCGGCAGGATCGTCCCAACGAGGAGGTGCCGTCGTGCAGGACACCCGCGCTCTCGCCCTGACATTCGAGGTGAGCGGCCTGCCACCGGTCAAGACCGAAGCGTTGTCCATCTTCGCCGCCGGGCATCGGCAGGCGACGAGGGTCCGCACCCTGCTCCAGGCCGCCCTCGGCGCGGCCCAGCGCACCGGCTGGACGCCGTTGCCCGGGCCGATCGAGGTGGACCTGGTGTTGCGCTGCCCGCCCGGGCACCGTACGTCCGACGCCAGCACCCTGCTCGGCGGCGTCTGCGCGGTGTTGCAGGACAAGAAGCGGGTGTCGAGCATCGGCCTCACCCACCTCGGCGTCCTGGTGGACGTCGCCCTCTACGACGACGACCGGCAGATCCGCCGGTTGTCGTACCACGAGGAGCCGGCGGAGGACTTCTCATACCAGGTGCGGGTCGCCGCCGTACCGAACGGGGTTTGACCGGCGTCCGCGGTGGGGTACCGCGGACGCCGACGAAGGGAGCACCGATGTCGGAGCCACATGTCACGCTCGACCCCCGCGGGCTCGACCCTGTGCAGCAGAAGCTGCGCGGCCCGCTGGAAGAGCAGCTCACCTCGGCGCTTCAGGCAGCCACCGACCGGGTCCGCGCCGACTACGCGGGCGAACCGGTGGAACAGGTCTGCCAGCGGCTGCTGGAGGAGACCCGCTCCGGGTTGCACCCCGACATCGCCGCTGGGTTCAACCCGGACATGGACGAGTTCTGCCGGGTGGCGGTGGCGATCGTCCGGCGCGAGGCCAGCTGAGCACTCAGCGCCGCTCAGTACCGGCCGAGCTGGGCGTACGGGCTGAGCACGATGCGCGGTGACAGCGCCGGGTTCAGCCAGTTGAGCACGGCGACCAGGTGCCCGTGCGCGAGCGAGACGCAACCGGCGGTGGCGTTGCCGGCGCTGGTGCTGAACTGGTGCAGGAAGATCCCGCTGCCCTTGTTCGGCACCGGCTTCGGCACGTTCGGCGCCATGTTGTAGGTGATCACCGCGAAGTGCGTGTACGCGGGGACCTCCTGCCACAGTGCCTCGCTGGCCCCGCCCGGGTTGGTCGCACTGTGCTGGAAGGTGTTGTAGAGCGACGACGATGGATTCTCGTTCCACCAGTCACCGCTGACCAAGCGGTGGTAGGGGTATCGCACGCCCGGGTTGGCGGCGATGCCGTACATGGTCGGACCGATCGAGTAGACGCCGGTCGGCGTGGTCGGCACCCCCTCCACGTGGTTGTCGCTGAAGCCCTTCGAGCCGATCCGGGCGGGCAACGGCGCCGAGGCCGGCTGCCAGCCGTTGCGGGCCCGCACGAATGTCTCCAGTGTGGCGTAGGTGGTGGTGTAGCTGCTCGCGCCGACGATGATCACCTGCTTCGTCTCCGTCGGCAGCGTGGTCAGCGCGCTGGCCCGGTTCTGACGCTGCCGCCCCGGCCATTGTCGCTGCGTCGGGTCCGTGCCCCAGCCCGGCCGCAGCGGCCCGTCCGCACCGATCGCGGGCGCGGCCGGGGCGAGCACGGTCGGGCCGGCCAGACCCGCCGCCACACCGAGGAGGAAAGATCTGCGCTTCATGCCCGCCATCCTGACAGTCGAACGGACCGGCGACCCGCCACCACTCGCCACTGTCGACGAATTGGCGGACGGGTCAGGACCGGGTCCGCAACTACCCGGCCCTGACCCCCGGCCGTCCGACAGGGGAGCGGACAGCTCCGGCACCCGCCGCGCGGGCGTGGCACGACGCCACGCGCCAGAACGGGGTGAGCCGGCCCACTCCGCACTCAGCTCCACGGTGCTCACCCGCCGAACGCCGACGCGCCCCCGGCACACCCCGAAAGGCCGTGAGCGCCGGACCAGGTTAGGTGGGCTCCGACCGGCCGGACAAGCCGCGTCGGACGACCGGGGGCAGGACTTATCCCACTGTGAAAATCGGGCAGGTCGGCGTAACACGACCATGATCGCGGACGCTGTAGGGATTCCCGGACGATCAGAAGTGCCGCAGCAGGTCACGGAACGCGGCGAGCCGCAGCACCCCGTGGTCGGTCGGGTCCAGTTCGTCGTCCTCCAGCACCCACGTGTTCGCGTTCGGGATGAACACCGCGTTCAACCCGGCCGCCCGCGCCGGCAGGATGTCGGACTTCGGGGAGTTGCCGATCATCCACGCGCCGGCCGGTGCGAAGCCGTGCTCCCGAGTGAGCCACCGGTACGTGTCGACGTTCTTCTCCGCGACGATGTGCGCGGCCCCGAAGTGGTGCAGCAGGCCGCAGGCGTCCAGCTTGCGTTGCTGCTCCTCCTGGTCACCCTTGGTCAGCAGCAGCAGCTCGTGCCGGCCGGCCAGCTCGTCGAGCGCGTCGGCCACCCCGGGCATCAGCTCCACCTGATGCTCGACGAGGGCCACCGCCAGACGGTCGATCTCCTGGCGTTCGCTCTCGGTGGCCGGTCGCTCGCGCAGCCGCTCCAGACACTCGGCCAGGCTGCGCAGGAAGACCTTGCTGCCGTACCCGTGCGCCACCGCGTTGGCCCGTTCGATGTCGTCGAGGACGGCCCGCAGCTCGCCCCGGTCCAGGGTGGGATGGTCCAGCCAGCCCAGGAAGTCGTCGATCACCCGCTCGAAGACCACGTTGTTCTCCCACAACGTGTCGTCCGCGTCGAAGATCAGCACCTGCGCGTGCCGCCGTGCCGCCACACCGACCGTCATGCCATCCCCTCCCCGCGCCCACCGCCCGGCAGGCCGGGGACAGGATAGGCGGGAGATCGATTTGAGATCTTCCGGATTTTCGTGAACCGTTCCAGCGCGGCCGTCGTCATGCATAGGCGACACCCGTGATGATTCCCGCCCAGGTTCGGGACGGCTCTTGAGGAGTACGGCATGTTCACCATGAAGTGGGTCACCGGCGCGGCACTGTTGGCCTGCACCAGCGTGCTGGTGGGGTGCCAGGGCGGTGGCGACAAGGGGCCGGGCACCGCAGCGGGCACGCCGACGCCGACGGGCGCCGTGACGAGTGCGCCGACGCCGACGGCAGCGGCTTCAGCCACATCGGCGGCGACGACCGACCCGCTGCTGTCCGGCAAGCGCGAGGTCACGATCACCCGGGTGCAGGGTTCGGGGGAGGCGCTGGAGATGAGCGGGCGACTTGAGGAGGGCGGCGACACCGGCGGTCGCACCCTGTTCGTGCCGACACCGATCGGCGGCGACCGGTACGTGATCAGGGCATTCGGTGTGAAGGACGGCCACCCCGCCAACGACGACCCCTCCTGCTGGCAGGTGAACGGCCTGGACATCGAGCCCGAGCTGACCATCGGGTCGGTCGTCTGCGACCAGGACGACCCGATCCAGCGGTTCATCATCATCCCCAAGGGCAACGGCACGTACGCGATCGGCAGCGAAACCCGGTTCCTCCAGCACCTCCCCGGCAACGGCCTGGTCCTCAAGGAGTTGGGCAACGCCAAGCTGAACACCACGTTCCGGTTCACCGACAAGGGGCCCGCCGACCGTCAGCCCATCAACTGAGCACGATCGGGGGCGTCGGCGGCGGCGTGGTCACGGCCACCGCAGCAGCCGTTGCGCGATCAACGCCTCGCGGTCCTCCTGCCCCTCGGGTCGGAGCCGGCCACCGCGGGTGAGCATCACCACGCCGTGCAACAGGCTCCAACCCACCTCGGCGAGGGTGTCCGGGTCACGGCCCTCGGCCAGCGGGGTCAGGGCCGCCCGCAGCTCCGCGAAGACCGCCCGGGGCGCGGCCGGCACACCATCCGCGCCGAGGGCCAGGTCGGGGGTCAGCGCGAGCATCGCGTCATAGACCTCCGGATTCGTGTACGCGAAGTCGAGGTACGCGGTAGCGACCGCCGGCCAGACCCCCTCGGGGCTGCCGACGCTCTCCGCGTGCGCCTCGGCCAGATCGGCGGCCAGATCGGCGAAGGCACACACCGCGACGGCGGCGATCAGCGCCTCCAGATCCGCGAAGTGCCGATAGATGTCACCCATGTCGATCTCGGTCCGTTCGGCGAGCCGTCGGGTGGTCACCCCCGCCCAGCCCTCCGTCTCGGCCAGTTCCCGCGCGGCCGTGACGATGCGGTCACGCCGGTCCTGTTCAGCGGCCTTCTCGGCAGGTCCGGGCACGCACCCGAGCGTAAAGGCGCGCACCCGCCGTGGCGGCCGGGTGACGGATTGGTGACTGTAGTGGATGCGTGTCACCCGCTCCCCTCGTGCCACCGCCGGCGCTCTCGCTCGTTAGGTGAGGAGATCACCGCGACGGGAGGGCATGTGGTCGTTCGGCGGCACCGGCGCGTGACGAGCCGATGAGGAGAATCCCTGACGGACTGCTGCGCGGCGACGCCACCCGCCAGCGGGCCACCTTCCTGGAACTCTTCCTCGACCTGGTCTTCGTCTTCGCCCTCACCCGGATCTCCGCGCGGCTGATCGTCGACTTCACCGACGGCCACCGCGGCGTGTACGCGGGCCTCGGCCAGGCTCTGCTGCTGTTCCTGGCGCTGTGGGCGGTCTGGTCGGTGACGGTCTGGTCGACCAGTTGGCTGGACCCGGACGCCCCGATCGTCCAGACGGTCATCATCATGACCTTGGCCGGTGCCATGACGATGGCCGTCGCCGTGCCCGACGGTTTCGGCGCGCGGGCTTCCCTCTTCGCCATCACCCTGGTGACCCTCCAGATCGGCCGAGTGGTGTATTTCCACCTCGCCGGGCACGGCCGGCCGGACCCACACCAGTCCATCCGGATCCTGTTCTGGTTCGGCCTGAGCACACCGCTCTGGGTCGTCGGCGGGCTGGTCGACGACGGCACCGTCCGCGGAGCACTCTGGACCCTCGCCGTGCTGATCGACTACACCGGTCTGTTCCTCGGCTGGCCGACCCCCCGGCTCGGCGCGCAACGGCTCGGCGTCCAGATGATCGCTGCCGAGCACCTGGCCGAGCGTTACCAACAGTTCCTGCTCATCGCACTCGGCGAGGCGATCTTCGTCATCGGGCTCGCCTTCAGCGGCAGCGAGTTCCACACCGACCAGACGGGTGGGTTCGTCCTGGCGCTGGCGACCACCGTCCTGCTCTGGCGGATCTACTTCCACGTGGCGGGTGGAGTGTTGGGCGCGGCCGTCGACCGCTCCCGCGACCCGGCCCGGCTGGCGACCGGCATGGCGTTCGCCCACATGGTCATGATCGCGGGAATCGTGCTGACCGGCGTCGGCTTCGAGCTGTTCATCACCGAACCGCTCGGGCACCTCCCGGCAGGCTGGCTCATCGCCATCCTCGGCGGCCCGGCGCTCTTCCTCATCGGGCGTTCCACCCTCGAATACCAGGTCTTCGCCCGGGTGTCCCGGTCCCGGCTGGCCGGCCTGCTGGCCCTCGGCCTGCTGACGCCGGCAGCAGCGCACCTCCGGCCGCTCACCGCCGGCGCGGTCGCCGCCGTGGTGCTGCTCGGCGTCGCCGCGGCGGACACCCGACGCTCACGCCGCCGCCCCGCGGAGACACCCGCTCCCCCGTACTAGCCACAACCGCCGTCACCGGCACAGCGTTGTCGCCCGCCGCATGTGGGACAGCTTCTCCGGGTTACGCACCGCGTAGAGCGCGGTGATCACACCGTCGTCGACGCGCAGCGTAACCACCGAGTCGATCTCGCCGTCGAACCGGAGGACCAACGCCGGGTAGCCGTTGACCTCGGCGGGTCGCAACGACATGGCGGCCACCTGGACCTTCCTGCTGGCCAGCAGCCGGGCCACCTTGTCGGCCCCGCTGACCGGCCGCAGCAGCGCCTGTTTGATCCCGCCTCCGTCGCCGAGGAGCACGACATCCGGCGCGAGAACGTCGAGCAGGCCCTGCACGTCGCCGACCTCGACGGCCCGCCGGAACGCGTCCAGCGCCCGCCGGGTGTCCGCCGGGGAGACCATCCCCCGGGGCCGGCGCGCGGCGACGTGCGTTCGTGCCCGGTGCGCGATCTGACGGACGGTGGCTGGGCTTTTGTCGACCGCCTCGGCGATCTCGTCGTACGCCAGGTCGAAGACCTCGCGGAGGACGAACACCGCACGCTCGGTCGGCGCGAGTGTCTCCAGCACCAGCATCATCGCCATCGAGACGCTCTCGGCGAGTTCGACGTCCTCGGCGACGTCGGGCGCGGTCAGCAGTGGCTCCGGCAACCAGCTGCCGACGTAGGACTCCCTGCGCCGGCCGACCGCCCGGAGCCGGTTGAGCGACAGCCGGGTGGTGATCCGGACCAGGTAGGACCGCTCGTCCCGCACCGCCGGAAGATCCACGTCCGCCCACCGCAGCCAGGTCTCCTGGAGTACGTCCTCCGCGTCGGCGGCCGAGCCGAGCATCTCGTAGGCGACGGTGAAGAGCAGGTTTCGGTGGGCAACGAACGCGTCGACAGCGGGCTGCCCGCTGCCGTCCGCGCTGATGTTTCCGCCCTCGGCATCCATGCGTCCTCCAGTCTCGTCGATCTCGGCCGCCTCGCCCACCAGACACCGGCCGCCCACCTCCTGTGACACCCGGCGCCGGTGCTCCTCGTCACTCGGGGCGGGTTGTCACGGCGCACCGGCCGGCGGTGTCTCCTGTTCGACCCAACGAGGAGGAAATCTCATGAATCTGGCTCTGTGGATCGCGGCCGGACTACTGGCCGCGTTGGCCCTGGCCGGCGGCATCACCAAGACGTTCGTACCCAAGGAGAAGTTGGCAGCGGCCAACGGCGGACGGTGGACCGACGGTGCCAGCGTCGGCTTCGTCAAAACCCTCGGGGTCCTCGAACTCCTGGCCGCGGCCGGTCTCGTCCTGCCCGCCGTGCTGGACGTCGCACCGGTGCTGGTGCCGGTGACCGCCATCTGCTGGATGGTGCTGATGGTCGGCGCGATGATCACCCACCTGCGTCACGGCGAGGCCAGGTTCATCGTGCTGAACCTGGCCTACCTCGCGGTCGCCGCCTTCGTGGCCTGGGGCCGTCTCGGCTCCTCGCCCTTCACCGGCTGACCGACCTCGCCCCGCTACCCTCACCCGATGACGTCGCGACCGCCGCAACGCAAGCGCGCGAAGCGCACTCTGCTGGCCGTGTCCGTCACGGTGGGCCTGCTGTCGTGCCTGTGGGTTATGCGGTTCCTGTGGTTGCAGGTGTTCCACACCGAGGGAGCATTGCCGCCGATGTCGCGAGTACCGCAGGTGCCGGCCGGGGCGACGGTCACCGACGAGAGCATGGAATGCGCCTCCGGTGGGTGCTGGCGCACGATCACCGTGGTGCCCGCGGCGGGCCAGTCCCCGCAGGACCTCGCACGCGAGATGGGCCTCACCCAGGAGCAGACCCTGCCGCCGACCCTGCTCGACCCGATGTCTGTCTACCTGGGGGCCAAACCCAAGGACGGCGAGCTGGTTCTCCACCTCGGTTACCGGTGAGCGCCAGGGCGGGGTGCTCCGGCTGAGGATCCCGCAGCGACAACCCACTCATCTCACCCGCGCGCCTCGCACCGATCGCCCGCCGACCCGCTGTGACACCACGCCGGGCCGGAGGGAGTCGACCGGTCCTCGAGACCAACGGCTGTCGTACGAGCCGGGCGTCACCATGCCGCCTGCGGTGGCGGCCGCCACCACTGCCTCCTTCTTCCAGCCCTGCCCGCGCTTGTAGGTGGGGACGTCGCTCCTGCCGACCCGCAGCTTCGTGACGAGGTAGTCGATCTGCGCGTCGACAGCTCTCGGGGTGACCGGCATGTCGAGGCGGGTCAGACGCCGGGCGACCTCGGACGACGTCGGTAGCGGGACGTTGTGCCCGTACCGCAGGCGTGGCTCGCAGAGGGCGAGCAACACGGCGAAGTAGACGGTGCTGGTCACCATCGGCCGCATGCCGTTGCCGTTGCTCCACTGCGGGCAGGCGAGAGATTCCCAGGACCTGACCGGTCGCGGCCCGGAGACGGCGAGCAAGGGCTGACGGTCGACGTCAGTCGCGATCTCGGCCAGCTCGAACTCGATGACGGCCCGGGCCCGACCTGGCCGAACGACGACGAGGTCGGCCGGTGAGCCCCGATCGGAAACGATCAGGGTGCAGTTGTCGCTCAGGTTGCCGAGTCGCCAATGGTCGTCGTACGCCTCCACCCTCCCGACCACCGGAACCTTCGAAGTCATGATCCGGATGTCGAAGGGACACGCATCGCACAGACAGTGGCCGAACACCGCAGCATGATTCGGAGCCAGCCCGATTAGATCGTTTTGTAGGTGGATCTGGACGTGTGCAATTCCTCCGCGCATCTCAGTCAACCCCCCGTACGGCTCGGTCCACCGTAGGCGAACCGGGACAGCGGTAACATCGTCTCTTCGTACGACCGACAATTCGAGTTGACGTATTGGTGACACAGGGGGCAGGACTCCGGTCGGGCAGACGACACTTCCGTGACATCGAGCACCGACGCACTGGCAGAACGATCACCGTCATCCTGTCGCGTATCAGGGAAACACTCTCCCCGCAACCCTGTGACGTCGCGGATTGCCCTCCGGACGTTTGTCCGCGACCTTCTGAGAAGAAGTCCGACAGGCAAGCAGTGGCCTGTCGGTTCGTCCAGCTATCGGGGGAGCGCGTGTCGATGAGACGTAGATCAGTATTGGGCGCCGGAGCGCTGGGAGCGATCGGGCTGGTCCTGCCGGGCGCGGCAGCCGCGGTCGCGGCGCCGGCCGGGGCGGTGGCTGGGAACGAGGAGATCGAAGCCGTTCTGCGGGCGCACTTCGGCGAACGCGCCTCGTGGGTGACGGCGGCGCCGCCCAAGACCGCCGGGCAGACGGCGATCGGCGCGCTGCGACAGGCGGCCGGTGCGACCGCCGACCGGCTCGCCGGTGTCCGTGCCTGGCTCGATTCGCTGCACGGTGGATACCGGCGCGCCATCACCTCTGTGCACGTCTCCGACCTGGTCGTGGAGGGCGCTCGGGCGACGGCGATGGTGACCGAGCAGACCGACCTGGTGTTCAACGTGCCGGGAAGCTCCGACCGCCAGACCTACCGGGCGGAGCATCGGGTGGAACTGCACGCGTCGGGTGGTCAGTGGTACGTGGCCGCGACGGCCTACCAGTGGACGAACGTCTTCTCCGTGCCGGTCACCCAGTTCGAGGACGAGCTCGATCTGGCGTTCCAGGCGGAGAAGGCGAGGTACGCCGAGAAGGCTGCCCGGGCAGGCGTGCCCGCCGCGGACCGGCAGCCCTCGTCGACAGCCGTCACCTCGACGCTGCCGCGCGAGCGCTCGTCGGATGCCGTCGCGCTGGCCTACAACTACGCCAACATGGTCAGCTACGCCAGGAGTTGGGCGCTGGGCCGCAATCCCGCCTATCCCAGCTATAGCGACGACTGCACGAGCTTCATCTCGCAGTCCATGAGGGCGGGCGGTTGGGCGACGGTCGGCTCGTACCCGCTGAGCAGCCGGAGCAGCAATTCGAACTGGTGGTACGGGTCGTATGCCAGCACCTCCAGCTACACCTGGGGAGGCGCCGAAAACTGGTACTGGTTCGCGCGGAACTCCGGTCGCGCCAGGAGCATCGGCGTCTATCAGATGCTGGGCGCCGATGTCCTCCAGTACGATTTCGACTTCGACGGCAACATCAGCCACACCCAGATCTGCACCGGCACAAATTCGGCGGGTCCGCTCATGACGCAACACGGCTCCGACTACCGGGACAAGCCGTTGAATGAGATTCTTTCCAATCCGACCAACGCCAACGCTTGGAAGTATGCTCACCGGACATGAGGCGGAAAAGGTGGATCATTGTCGGTGGCGTGGTCGCGGTATGCCTGGTGATCGGGACGATTCTGTCTCTTCGTCTCGCCGGTCCGGGTGGCGCCGCTTCACCCGAGGCGGCCGTGGCCGACTACGTCACCGCACTGCACGAGCGCGATCGCGGAAAGCTCGCCGACATCGCGGCTCCTGACACAGACTCGTCCGCCGAGATAAGCCGGCGGCTCAGCGAACTCGGCGGCGGTCGTCTCGTCGTGTCGGACCGCCGGTTCGACACGACGACGTCTGATGCCGAGGTTCGCGCGACCCTCTCCGGACAGTTGGACGGGTCGCCGTACTCCGACGTCATCTGGCTGCGTCGCATCGACGACGCCTGGTTCGTCGCCCTGGGACCTCACCGGAACTCGAATCCGAAAGGCGCGTCATGAGAGGAAAGAAGTGTGCACTCGTGGCCGGGACGCTGGTCGCGTGGCTGCTCGCGGTGCCCGGGATGGCCCAGGCGGCAGCCGTTGACGAACCCGCCGCACCGGCCCTGACCGTCGAACAGACTCCGGTCACGGTCCGGACCGTGGTCTCCGCCCCGGAGTCGATCACGGTTGGCGAGTTCCTGAAGCGCCGTGCCGCCTCGGCGCGGGCGCTCCCCATCGCGGACCCGCTGGCCCTGGCCGCGTCGAGCTGCAGCAGTTACAGCGTCACCCGGCTGGCCGAGAACGCGTTCGGGGGCGACCTCTACAAGCTCACGCTGCGGGTCGACTGGTGCTACAACGGCTCCTCGGTGTGGGGAGCCAGCGGTGGCTGGAGCTACTCCACCGGTTACGGCTGGTCGTTCGACAAGTGGACCAACTCCCCCAACACCTACTACGTCGGCAACACCGAGGCGCACACGGTGGGTCAGGCGAAGTTCTGTATCAGTTGGTGCGCCGGCACCGGCCACCTCGGTCACGATGTCTACGGGAACCGGAGCGGCGGCACTGGCTATCACAACATCTGACGCCCGGCCCTGATCCCCCCGGAACCCCGGTTCCGGGGGGATCACTGTCGGCCTCATCGCGACATAGACAGGTCGAGACGGACTGATACGCTGCTTCGCCTCATCCCTCAAGGAGAAGCAGCCCCGTGAAGAAACTGTCGAGCGTCGCGTCCGTGCTCGCCCTCTCCATCGGTATCGCCGTCGCCCCGGCGGCCGCTGCCTCCGCCGCTACCGACCGGAGCGGCGCGGAACGGCTGAACATCCCGAACAGCAGTGCGTGCAAGGCCGGCCGCACGGTCATGCAGGGCATGGTGGCGGGGCCGGGCGGCCAGCTCTACATCATCTTCACGAAGGCGGCCGGCGCCGAGCCGGTCCTGTCCCGGTGGCTGCGTGACGGCTCGACCTGGGACGGCGCCAGCTGGGTCTGCGCCGGGGCCCCCACCTCCATCCCGACACTCGGCCACGGCAACGACCTCGCCTACAACGCGAACTACCTCGGCCAGGGCCCGGCCCTGATCGCCACCCAGGGAAGCCAGTCCGCGTTCCTGAGCGACAAGGTGACGATCATTCGCCTGAACGCCAACGGAACTATCGGCACGACCAGCGAGGTGCGGCTGCCGATCGGCAACATCAGCGGCCTCTGCTACAGCGCCACGGCTGCCGGCGGAGCGGGCAAGTACGCGGCCCGCCGGTTGGGCAGCCTGTGGACCCACCCCGGCGCTGGCGCGCTCACCAGTGGATGGACGCTGGTCAAGAGCAACCTGACCAGTCACGACAATCGCTCGGACCAGGGCATCGACTGCTCCGAGAACTACATCTGGAACACCAAGTCGATCAACACCTCGACACCCACCACCGGGTGGAACTGGGTGTACCAGTACAACTGGTCCGGCGGCGACGTGGAGAGCGACATCGGCATCCCGGGCAACAACCTGACCGACGAGATCGAAGATGTCACCCACGTCGGCAGTGAATTCTTCGTCGGCATCAACCGCAACGACGGGCTGGCCGACACCGTGAAGGTGCTCACCGAATAGGTCAAGCTGAACGGGGTGCGCCCCCTCACGCACCCGTGGCCGGGGGTCGCTGGGCGGGTCGCGAGTCGCGGGTCGCGGGTCGCGGGTCGCGAGTCGCCCGTCGCCCGTCGCCCGTCGCCCGTCGCCGCATGATCATGCTCGATCCTGGATCGAGTGGCCTCCTGGCGCCAGAGACACCACTACATCATGGATCGAGCACGATCATGCCCAAGGCCACCGGTTCGAGGCCCGGGTGGCCCGGCAAGATCCGCGCAACATCACTGATGTTGCTGCCTCCGCGGCCTGCGAGACAGCAAAATCAGCGAAGTTGCGCGGATCTTGGTGCGCAGGTGGGTGATGCGGGGCGGGCATGGTGCGGGGCGGGCACGCGCGGGCAGGGTGCGGTTGGCGCCGCTGAGTGAGCTTCGTGAACGGCTCACTGATCAGACAGCCCCTTGATGCCATGGGTTTTTAGTAGCTCGGGTACGGGGTTAATGGAGCGCCGACGGCCGAGACGCCAGATGCGCCCTACATTTGTGGACGCATTGGGTCCCGGTACGTCGTAGGGACCACCTCGGGGGTAGACCGCCAGGCTGATTCCCCACAGCCCCATATCCACCCAGCCCATGCGCTCGATCTCAGCCCAGGAGTACGAGCGCCGCAGACCTGAGCGATCGCGGACCAGCAGACCCAGGTCGTCGGCGAACACCGCGTTTCGCGTGCGCGTGACGGCGATGATGATCGGGCCAGCGCCGAACACCAGGACCATCCAGCTGACGACGTCGAAGAGCACGCCGACAACGATCATCACGATCATGAGCACGCCTGGTATCGCGATGGCGGGCCACAGCCGGGACTGATCGAGGACCTTCATCTGGCCTACCGGCTTCACCGACTCCCCCACAAACGATCACGATAGTGAGAAGTGAGCACAATCGCTGCCCACGCAATCTGCCGGAGGGCTGCGTGCCGCGCATACTCGCGGCCCACGCGCTGACGCCCTTGCAAGCTGCCGCCCACGGCGAGACCTGCATGATCGTGCTCGATCCAGGATCGAGTGGCCTCCCGGCGCCAGCGACACCACTACATCAAGGATCGAGCACGATCATGCCCAACGCCAGCGGGGTTGAGGCCCGGGTGGCCCAGCAAGATCCGTGCAACATCCCTGATGTTGCTGCCTCCGCAGCCCCTGACACAGCAACATCCGAGAAGTTGCGCACATCTTGCCGGCAGGTGGGTGATGCGGGGCGAGCGGGCGACAGGCAGGCGGCGGCGCGGGCGGGGGCAGGGCGGGCG
>NZ_JARVKT010000034.1:0-71866 GCF_029809455.1 Micromonospora sp. DH14
CACCCCACGACCCGACACACCATCCACACAACCACGAACCCGCGGCACCGAACCGGGCCCGCACACGCGTGATCCACTCGGGTTTCAGGAAGTCGGGGCATCCCGGACGGCCGGACACCCCGACTTCATGAAACCCGAGTCGATCACGCATCGGCTGATGAGCGCGGCTGGTGCATAACCGGACAAACATCGCGGCGAACAGGGTCGGGTGGGGCGTCTGCGGTAGCCCGATGGGATCAGCCTGAGCGACACCGGCCCGGGTGGGCGTTACCCTGACACCATGCAGGCCGTCTCCCCCACCGCGACCGGCGTGGCTTTTCTGGCCCGCCCGGGTCGTCCCGCTGTGGTGGCGCGGACGCTCGCCGAGCTGGCCGGTCCGACCCGGGGCGTGGTGGAGCTGCCGGTGCGGCTGATGTGGAACGCCGAGCGCACCTTCGACCTCGGCGACCCCGACCAGCTGCTCTGGATGTACGAGAACGTGCTTCGCGAGACCACCCGGGCCGAGGATCTGCGCGCCCTGATCAACGGGCGGACGTTGCGCCGGGTGTGGCGACTGCTCAACCTGCCTCGGGGCGTACGCCAGGCGTGGGAGAGCCGGCACCGCGGCCTGCGTACGGCGTGACCGAACCTCATCTGCACGAGTTCTACCGGCAGGTGGCCCGGGTGGCGCTGTCCGCCGCCGGGCCGTACCGGTTCGTACTGGGTGGTGGCGTGGCGTGGGCGGCGCACGGTCTGGTCGCCCGGCCGACGGAGGACGTCGACCTCTTCGCGGACGTGGAGGGTGCCGCGGCGGCGGCGTCCGCCGGGGTGCGCGTGGCCCTGGAGCGGGCAGGGTTCCTCGTCACTGACGCCGACCCGGACAGTGAGCTGGCCGAGCTGTTCGACGGGTACGAGCAGGACATGAAGGACTTCTTGGTGAGCCGCGACGGACGGCAGATCCGGCTCAGCCTCGCCCGGTTGGACCGCCAGCAGAGCCCGGTGGTGATGGACCTCGGCCCGGTGATGGACGTCCGTGACCTGGTGGCGAACAAGATCGCGGCGTTGGTCAACCGGCGAGAGGTTCGCGACTTCATCGACGTGGCCGCGGCTCTCGACCACTATGACGTGACCGAGCTGTTGGTGCTGGCCCGCCAGGTCGACCCCGCGCTGGACCCGGACGACGTCCGCGCCGCCGGCCGCTACCTGGACCGGCTCTCCGACCAGCGCTTCGGCCGGTACGGCCTGGGCGCCGCCGACGTCGCCGAGATCCGACAACGCTTCGCCGGCTGGCCGCGCTGACCCCACGCCCGACCACACCGCATCACCGGAGTAGGCCCGACCGCGCCGGGTGGGCGTCCGCACGACGCCCACCCGGGCGGGTCATCACTTGGTCGGTCGACCACCGGTGACGCCGAGGATCTCGCCGGTGACGTAGCTGGACTCCTGCGAGGCGAAGAAGACGTACGCGGGTGCCAGTTCGGCCGGCTGCCCGGGGCGTCCCTCCGGGGTGTCGGTGCCGAACTGCTCCACCTTCTCCTTCGGCATGGTGGCCGGGATCAGCGGCGTCCACACCGGACCGGGTGCGACAGCGTTGACCCGGATGCCCTGCTCGGCCAGGTCGGCGGCGAGGGCCTTGGTGAAGTTGGCGATCCCCGCCTTCGTGGTCGCGTAGTCCAGCAACTGCGGCGACGGGTCGAACGCCTGGATCGACGACGTGTTGATGATCGCCGCCCCTTCGGCCAGGTGCGGGATGGCGGCCTTGCAGAGCCAGAACATCGCGTACAGGTTGGTCTTGAACACCCGGTCGAACTGCTCGGTGCTGATCCCGAGGATGCCCTTGTCCTGCGACATCTGGTACGCCGCGTTGTTGACCAGGATGTCGAGGCCGCCCAGGTCCCGCACCGCCCGGTCGACCAGGTCCTGGCAGTGCGCCTCGTCGGTGATGTCGCCACGTACCGCGATGCCTCGACGCCCGGCGGCCTCGATCAGCCGGACGGTCTCCCGGGCGTCGGCGTCCTCCTCCTCGCCAAGGTAGGAGATGAGGACGTCCGCGCCCTCCCGGGCGAAGGCGATCGCGACCGCCCGACCGATCCCGGAGTCACCGCCGGTGATCAGTGCCCGCTTGCCGTCGAGTTTGCCGCTGCCCCGGTACGACTCCTCCCCGTGGTCCGGCTTCGGGGTCATCTCCGCGGTCGCGCCCGGCGCCGACTGCTGCTGTGCGGGTTGGCCGGACTGCTGGCCGTACTGGCTGGTCGGGTCCTGTGGGGTGTGCTGGTCCTCGCTCACTGCTGCCATCTCCTCGTCGCGCGCGGGAGGTGGGGCTCTCCCGCGAATGTCGTCGTGATCGCCCTACCCTGGGTCGGCCTGCGGAAACCGTTGCAGCTGCCGGGGCTGGCGTGGCGGGAGTGTCAGCTGCTGGTTATGGTGCGCAAGGCGCTCACGAGGCGCGTCCACCCCCATGGAAAGGCACGTCATGACCTCTGGATCCGGCCCGTCGCGCCGCCAGGTGCTCGTCGCCGCAGCGGCGGCGGCGACCACCCCGCTGATCGCCGCCGCGCCCGCGCAGGCGGCCGGCCCGGCCCGGCCGCGCACCTGGGACCTCACCCTCCTGGGCACGTCGGACACGCACGGCAACGTCTACAACTGGGATTACTACCGCGACGCCGAGTACGACGACAGCAAGCAGAACGACATCGGCGTCGCGAAGCTGGCGACCCTGATCAACCAGATCCGTCGGGAGCGGCGCGGCAAGGCGACGCTGGTGCTCGACGCCGGCGACACGATCCAGGGCACGCCGCTCGCCACGTACTACGCCAAGCAGGAACCGATCACCGCCACCGGGGAGAAGCACCCGATGGCCCGGGCGATGAACGTCATCGACTACGACGCGGTGACCCTGGGCAACCACGAGTTCAACTACGGTCTACCGTTGCTGGACCTGTGGATCCGCCAGCTCGGCTTCCCCGCGCTCGCCGCGAACGCGGTCAACGCGAAGACCGGCAAGCCGGCCTTCCTGCCGTACGTCATCAAGAAGGTCTCCCTCGGTTTCGCCGCGCCGACCCTGCGCGTCGGCATCCTGGGGCTGACCAACCCCGGCGTGGCCATCTGGGACAAGGGCAACGTCGAGGGCAAGCTGCGCTTCGACGACATGATCGCGACCGCCGCGAAGTGGGTGCCGATCATGCGGGCCCGCGGTGCGGACCTGGTGCTGATCTCCGCGCACGGCGGTGACAGCGGCACCTCCAGCTACGGCCCGGAGCTGCCGAACGAGAACCCGGTGGCGCTGATCGCCCAGCAGGTGCCGGGCATCGACGCGATCCTCTTCGGCCACGCGCACAACGAGGTGGTCGAGCGGTTCGTCACCAACGAGCGGACCGGTGCGCAGGTGCTGCTCTCCGAGCCGTCGAAGTGGGGCCAGCGGCTCACCCGGATGGACTTCACCCTGGCCCGCGAGCGCGGTCGGTGGACGATCACCAAGAAGGCCGCCACCATGTTGAACACCAACACGGTGGTCGAGGACCCGAAGGTGCTCGCGGCCGTGCGGGCCCAACACCAGAAGACCATCGCGTACGTCAACCAGGTGGTCGCGCAGTCGACAGTGGAGTTGTCGGCGGCCGAGTCGCGGTACAAGGACACCCCCATCCTGGACTTCATCAACCACGTGCAGACCGAGGGGGTCGGCGCGGCGCTGGCCGGCACCGCGTACGCGGACCTGCCGGTGCTGTCGATCGCGGCGCCGTTCAGCCGCACGGCCGTCTTCCCCGCCGGCGACGTCAAGATCCGTGACGTGGCCGGCCTGTACGTGTACGACAACACCCTCGAGGCGGTGGTGCTCAGCGGTGCCGAGGTGCGCGCGTACCTGGAGTACTCGGCGAAGTTCTTCCGCACCCTGGCGCCGGGCACGCCGGTCGACCCGGAGCAGATCAGTGACCCGGCCGTGCCGGACTACAACTACGACGTCTTCTCCGGCGTCGACTACGACATCGACATCTCCAAGCCGGTCGGGCAGCGGATCACCCGCCTGGTGCTGGCCGGCACCGACACTCCGGTGGCCGACAACGCCCAGTTCGTGGTGGCGGTGAACAACTACCGGCGCAGCGGCGGCGGCAACTTCCCCGGCATCGTGAAGACCCAGGTCTACAACGCGCAGCAGGAGATCCGCCAGCTGCTCATCGACTGGGCGCAGGCCAAGGGGACGATCGACCCGGCCGACTTCTTCCAGCCCAACTGGCGGCTGGTACGCGAGGGCGTGCCGGTCTTCTGACCTCAACGCACCATCGACGGGCCGTGGGTGGCGACACCCGCGGTCCGTCGTGCGTTGTCAGCCGGCGTGGCGCAGGTTCCAGTGGACCGGGTCGTCCCACACCTCGGGCTGATCGCTTCGTGACTCGGTTTCGGTCAGCTCGACCCGCTGATCGGGGCGGGCGGCGAGCGGCAACTGCCCGAACCGTACGTGGCGCAGGAACGCGTACTCGTCGTCGGTGAACGGCTGCTCGGTCATCGGCACCTCCTGGCTCTTCTGCGATTGTCCAGCGCCCCGCCCGCTGGACACCAGTGGCTGGGCGCACGTCGCGTAAGGCATCCTAGGATCCTGGGTGAATAGCGGGCGCCCGGCGCGGGGCGGGTAACCGATCCAGCACCGCCAGGGCCGCCCGGATGGGGCGGCGGCGCAACATCTCGTCGAAGCTCGCCCGCCCCTGGCAGAACTGCACGAACATCCGCCAGCCCGGCGGGGTCGCCAACAGGGCGTGGAACACATCCGGTCGGCGGGTGAACACGTCGAGCAGCCGGAACCCCGCCCGCATCTCCGGCAGCAGACGCTCGGCCACCGCCCGCTCGTACCCCGCCAGATCACCGCCCGCGACCGCCGCACCGGCCAACGCACCGGACCGCAACGCGAAGCTGATGCCCTCCCGACTCCACGGCTCCAACAGCCCCGCCGCGTCCCCCACGACCAGCACCCGGCCGTTGCGCAACGGTGAATCCTCCGCACGGCACCGGGTCAGGTGACCGGAGTCGTGCTCCGCCGGCAACCCGGTCAGACCCAACCGGTCGACGAACCGCCGCAGGTAGTCACGGGTCCCCTCCCCCGCGCCGCGACCGGCGATCACACCGACGGTCAGTCGGTCACCCTTGGGAAAGACCCAGGCGTACGAGCCCGGCATGGCACCCCAGTCCAGCAGCAGCCGACCCCGCCACCGCTCCTGCTCGGCGGGCGGCACCGGAAGCTCCACCTCCAGACCCAGATCCACCTGCCGGTACCGAACCCCGACATGCCGGCCGGTCACCCCCGACGAGCCGTCCGCCCCGATCACGGCACGAGCCGCGATCGTCGTACCGTCGGCCAGCCGCAGGCGTACCCCCTCAGGGTCCTGCTCGACAGCGCGGACCGCGACCCGCTCCCGCATCTCGGCCCCGGCGGCGACCGCGGCGGCCCGCAGCCGGTCGTCGAACTCCTCGCGGCGCACCATCGTCACCACTGGGCTGTCGTTGCGGCGGGTGAACTCCCGACGGCCGTCGCGGGTGAACGTCACCCGTTCCACCCGGTCGTGCGCGGGCACCTCGATCCGACCCTCGACGGCCGCCAGAGAGGTACCGATCAGACCACCACCGCAGGTCTTGTACCGCGGATGCGCGGCCCGCTCGACAACGAGTGTGGAAACGCCCGCACGGGCGGCGGCGTGCGCCGCGGACAGCCCGGCGGGGCCAGCGCCGACAACGACGAGGTCCCAAACGATCACGGAAGCAGCCTAGGGCACCACCGACACGCGACCAGCCGACCCGCCCGCCGTCGCGACCGCCCGATCGGGTGCGCATCTTCGGTCACCGAGGGGGTAACCGGCGCACGGCAACCGCCACCGCAGTGGCGGCCGAGCGAAGGAGGAACCATGCAGCAGGTGCCACTGTCGGAGGCCGAGCAACGGGTGTACCAGGCGGTCACCACCCTTGAGGCACGCGGGCAGGTGCCCTACCCGGACCTGATCGCCGAGGAATCCGGGCTCACCGAGGAACAGGTGGGCAGCCCCCTGCACCTGCTCACCGAGAAGGGCCTGCTGCACCGCGAGGACTCACCGATGGCCGGCCTCGACTTCGGCCCCCGGTTCTGCGCCCGCCAGATGGCGTGACCCACGGAACCAGCCGGCACGGTTCGCCCCCCGACGACCCGGGTAGCGGTCAACCATGCGTGACCCAGAGTCGACGGGGGGCACGATGAGCGCGGCGCAGCCGCCGCAACCGGTCACCCCGGCCGAGAACCGGCGACGCTGGCAGGCCGTCGGCGTCGGGCTCGTCGCCGCGTTCATGACCCTGCTCGACGTGAGCATCGTCAACGTCGCGGTGCCGTCCATCGACCGGGCGTTGCACGCCTCACCGAGCAACCTGCAGTGGATTCTCTCCGGGTACGCGCTCACCTTCGGCCTGGCGCTGGTGCCCGCCGGCCGCTTCGGCGACGCCCGCGGGCGGCGCAACGCGTTCGTCTTCGGCATCGCGCTGTTCACCATCACCAGCGCGCTCGCCGGCCTCGCCACCTCCCCCACCTGGCTGGTCATCACCCGACTGCTGCAGGGCGCCGCCGCCGGCGTCGTCAACCCGCAGGTCATCGGGCTGATCCAGCAACTCTTCCGGGGGCCCGAACGCGCCCGCCCGTTCGGGCTGCTCGGCGCCACCATCGGCATCTCCACCGCCGTCGGGCCGCTGCTCGGCGGGCTGCTCATCGCCGTCGGCGGCGAGGAGCACGGCTGGCGCTGGGTCTTCTTCGTCAACGTGCCCGTCGGTGTTCTCGCGGTGATCCTCGGCTGGCGGTTGCTGCCCGGCCGCCCCACCGGTCAACCCGGCTGGCGTCGACTCGACCCCGTCGGCGTCCTGCTGCTCGGCATCGGCGTGGTGCTGGTCCTGCTGCCACTGGTGCAGGAACAGCAGTGGCGCACCCCCTGGAAGTGGGCACTCATCCCGGCCGGCCTGGCGGTGCTGGTCGCCTTCGGGCTCTGGGAACGACGGTACGCGCGCCGCAACCAACCCCTGTTCGACCTTCGACTGTTCAACCTCCAGTCGTACACCCTGGGCTCGATCCTGGCGCTCGTCTACTTCGGCGGGTTCACCGCGATCTTCTTCATCTTCACCCTGTTCCTGCAGATGGGCCTCGGCTACAGCGCCCTCGTCGCCGGCCTGGCCATCACCCCCTTCGCCCTGGGCTCGGCCGCCGCCGCCGTACTCGGTGGCCGCATCGTCAACCGCTTCGGCCGACCACTGGTCGCCATCGGCCTGCTCACCGTGGTGGTCGGGCTGGCCGCGACCGTGATCGCGCTGCACCTCGCGCCGCACGCCCCGGCACCGTGGGTCACCGCCGGCCCGCTGCTCGTCGCCGGCATCGGCAGCGGACTGGTGATCGCCCCCAACCAGACGATCACCCTCTCCGAAGTGCCGGTAGATCAGGCGGGCAGCGGCGCCGGCATGCTCCAGACCGGTCAGCGGATCGGCGCCGCGGCCGGCATCGCCGCCGTCGGCTCACTGTTCTTCTCGTCGTTGGCCGACAGCCGCGACGACTGGACCACCGCCTTCGAACGGTCCCTCATGCTGGCTACCGGCATCATCGTGCTCGCGCTGATCGCCGCGCTGATCGACATCTGGCGCAACCACAACCACAAGAACTGACCGGGGTACGCCGCTGGCCGGCACCCCGGGTTGCGGGTGCCGGCCAGCGGTCGGTGTTCTTGCGGTGGTGCGGTGGTGCGGTGGTGCTGGTGGTCAGCTGTTCCAGTGCTGGGCGACGAGGTCGGTGGCCTGCTGCTCCCACTGGGCGTAGGCGTCCGGGTAGGCCGAGACCTGCACGGTCTGCGCGGCGTCGGTCAGGGGCATGTCCTGCCACCCGTCGACCTGCTTGAGGCCCTTGAGGAACGCGGTGGTGGAGTACTCGGGGTCGGTGATCTGCTCCGGGGTACCCCAACCCGAGCTCGGGCGCTGCTGGAACAGGCCCAGCGAGTCATGGTCGTTCATATCGCCGAGGTGGCCGAGGTTCTCCAGCTTGGACTCCTGCAGGCTCGTCGCGATGGAGATGACCGCGGCGCGCTCGGGCAGGCCGGCCTTCTTCGTGGCGGCGATGATCGCCTTGACGTTGGCGGTCTGCTCGTTGTTCAGGGTGATCCGGGACTGGTCGCCCTGCGGCTTCGCCGCCTGCACAGCCATTGCGGCGGCGGTGGGCTTGGCGTCCACGGCCGGGTTGGCGTGGGCGGCGATCGGGCCGGCGAACACACCACCGGCGAACGCGAGACCAGCAACAGAGAGCATGCTCTTACGGAAGATCGTGTTCATGGGGGTAGCTCCTTCGGGGGTAGGAACACCCGCACCACCAAGGGGGGAACGGCGGCAAGGGGTGTGAGCACCTCGTCCGGCGCTGCACTTGCAGGGGAAAGTCTTCGGGGTCGGCGGCCTGCGAGCGGAGGCTCGTGGCGCCGGGGTCCATGTGTAACGACCCGGGGGCCGGGGTCATTCCGGGGCGGCCCAACCCGTCGGCACTCACCCGGAGGCGGTGCCTGCGGTCGTTCGTGGAGGTCACAACGACCCGGCGGCCAGGGTCATTCCCGGTGGCCCGACCTGTCGACACCCCCATCACGGCGGTGCCTGCGGTCGTTCGTGGAGCTCACAACGACCGAGCCGCGGCGGGCATTCCAACCTGCGCGACCAACCTCACGGCCAGGGGTGCGGGTCGGTGGTGCTGCGATCGTCCGCATGTGTAACGACCCCGGGCCGGCCATGATTCCGGCCTGCGGGTGCGCCCGGTCACCACCCACAAACACCCACAACCCGACACACCACCCACACAACCACGGCCCCACGGCACCGAACCGGCCCGCAACAGCCGTGATCCACTCGGGTTCACGGAAACCGGGGTATCCCGGACGCCGGGACGCCCCGACTTCCTGAAACCCGAGTCGATCACGCATCGGACGACAGCATCAACGTGCACAAAGCGGACACACCGACCCTTGAGGCAGAAACCATGGACTGGCGCCCGTCGGAGTGTTCCGACGGGCGCCAGCTTCCGTGCGATCCAGGCGCAGCCCGGGGGTTGATCAGTGCGCCGCACCACCGAAGCGCTGGCGGCGACGCCAGGCCAGGGTCAGCAGGAGCATGACCGCTCCGGCGCCGACCAGGCCGCCGCCGAGCTTCATGGGTGTGCCGAGGCTGTCACCCGTGACGGGCAGCGGCTGCTTCTTGTGCAGCACCCGCAGCTCGGTGCTGGCGGTCCGGCCGGACTCCCGACCGGTGGCGGTGAAGGTCAGCAGACCTGTCACCGACGGCTTGTAGCTCTTGGTGAAGCGACCCTGGGCGTTGGTGTACGCCGTGAAGTTCAGGGGCGCGCTCGCCTGGTACGCCACCGGCTTCATGGCGACGGTGGTGCCGTCGCTCCGGCGAGCCGGAGCCTGACCGCCGGCCGGTGCGGCCAACGGGGTCACCGTCACGGAGATGTCGACTGTCTCGTTCGGGCCGAAGCCGGTGCCGGTCAGCAACACCGTCTCGCCGAGGAAGATCGTCGGCCGGTTGACGGTCAGCGAAGCGGCTGCCGGCGGGTACGGCGGCGGCTGGGGCGGGTCAGTGGTCGCGCTGGGCGCCGGCTGCGGCTGTGCCGCCCCCGCTGCCGTCGGCACGGCCACCACGGCCAGGCCGACCGTGAGCGCCATGATGATGCGGGATAGCCGCATGATTGGTTCCCTCCTACTGGTCACAGCTTGGTGCGGAATGAACTTGGGTGGTCCAGGGGCTGGCGGTGGGGGTCAGCCACAGCTCGGCCTGCCCGACGCCGGTCTTGGCGGTCAGCACGGTGACCTCCAGCGCCCTTTCGGCACCGGGGCCGACGTCCACGCTGGCCGTCGCCACCTGACGGCGGCGTTCGGTGCCGCTGCCAAGTGCCGTCTCGACCCCGTCGAGCCGGGCCTCGAGCACCGCTCCACCGGCCGGGCTGAAGATCGACACCAACGTGCGTGCGGTGTACGGATCGCCTGCCAGGCCGAGGCCGAGGACCGACTTGGTGAGTCCGGACTTCGGCGCCGTCGAGCGGAGGGTCACCCGCAGCCGGAGCTCGCGGCGGCCGTCGGGCCGGCATTCGCCGACCGTCAGGTTCGCCGTCGGCCGCAGGTAGTAGCCGAGCTTCGCGCCGCTGCCGTCGTTGAGGAACACGCCGACCGTTGGCACGGTGTCCTGCTCCGGAAGCGTTCCGGCCATGCGGCTGTCGCCGAATGTCCGCTGCTCCTCAGGTCGGGCACTCCAGAACAATATCCGGCGTTCCGTAATAGCACGGTCAAATGCGGACAACAACACCTTCGGGTTGACATTCTTCTTGAAAAAGGCGTCGAAGACCGCTGCGGCCGACGCCGCGAAGAACTCGTCCTGCTGTTTGAGGTCCAACCGCTGGTAGCTGTCGTTGAGCAGCGTCTGCACGACCTTCTCGCTGGCGAGCGGCACACCACCGGGCACGAGCACCGGGCCGGTCGCCTTGAGCAGATAGGACAGCACCACCGGGTCGACGGCGAGCACCCCGTCGACAGTGGTGCCGGTCTTGCGGCGGAACATCTCGCGGTACAGCGTGGCGGCGGTCGGGAAGTGCGGAGACAGGTTGACGTCGGCGGGGTAGATGCCGGGCAGGTCGGTCCAGAGGGCGCGGGTTTCGGTGGGCACCTTCAACGCCGGGACGAACCGACCGAGCGAGGCGCTGCTGCCCTGCTTGCCCATCGTCACTGCGCCGTTCTCGGCCTCGATCATCGCGTACGCGCCGAACATGCCGCCGGTCGCGCGCAGCTCGGCGAGGTTCTGCGAGACGAGCAGGTAGCGACGAGGGCCGTTCGCGCCGAGCAGCGGCGGCAACAGACGGGCTCCCTGGTCGGCGGCCGTGGTGAGGCTGGACAGCCGGCCGATCTCGTCACGCAGGTCCGTCAGCGCCTGCCGAATCTGGCTGACCAGCCGGTCGGCGGGCACCGCTGCCAGGTCCCGGCGGGTGCGCTGCACCGACTCGTTCACCCGGGTCAGCTCGGCGGAAACGGTGGTGAGCCGGGCCAGGTCCAGCCGGCCGCCGGTCGGCACCAGGCTGGTCAGGTCCGTGCGGAGCAGGGTCGGGAACGCCTGCCGGGCCAGGTCGTCGATGGCGATGGCGATCTGGCGGACGGCGTCGAGGTCGTCGCCGGCGATCGGCGTACGGCGGCCGAGTTGCCAGCTCGGGTCGGTGGTCGCGGCGCGGGCCGCACCGGCCTGCTCCTGGAGCGCGGCGAGGGTCCGCAGCGCCCGGGCACTGTCCCCACCGACCACCTGGGCGCTCAACTCCCGGGCCAGCCCGGCGGCGTTGAGCAGGTGGGCGCGCGCCTGCCAACCGCGGAAGCCGATCCATCCGCCGGTCGCCAGCAGCAGCGAGCCGACTACCAGGACGCCGAGAAGGGCCCGACGCAGTCGGGCACGCCGACGACGCCGGGACCGGCTCCGTCGCCGGGTCGGTCGTTCGCTCACCGTCACACCACACTCCTGTTCACGGAACCGGACAGAAGGTCGATTCCCTGACGTTCTTAGCACGCCTTAGGGACGTTCGTACCCTTATCACGGTTGTTGCCCTTTTAATGAGTCTTCTTCGTACTTACCGGCTGGCTGGGCGCGACCCGCCCGGCCGCCTCGTGCAACAGCCGTTCGATCTGGTCCACGCCGGCGGGCAGCGCCATCTCCCGCAGGTATGCGGCCCGCCCTCGACGCCCCATCTCGGTACGGGTCGGCGGCGGAATGGTGGCGGCCAACCAGAACCGGTCGGCCAGCGCCGCCCAGTCCTCCGGCGGGCAGGACAACCCGGCCCGCGCCCGCTCGACCAGCTCGGCGGTGTCCCCACCGGCCGACGCGATCACCGGCGCGGCACAGGAGAGCGCGGCCTGGAGCTTGCCGGGCACGGTGCCACGCAGCTCCGGAAGGTCACGCAACATGACCAGCTGGTAGTCGGCGGCGGCGTACAGCTCGGGCATGTCGACCGGCGAGCGCCGCTCCAGGAAGCGCACGTTCTCCGCGCCCAGCTCGGCGGCGAGCCCCCGCACCCGCCGCTCCTGCGCACCCGAACCGACCAGGACCAGATCCATCGTCCGGTCCAGCGCCGCAGCCGCCCGGACCGCGGTTTCCAACCCCTGCCGCGCCCCGATGGTCCCGGCGTGCATTACCACGCACCGACCGTCGCGGCGGACCAGTTGGCGGGCCGCCGCGCCGGGCGTCGCCGGGTGGAAGATCCGCTCGTCGGTCCAGTTCAGCACCATCCGGACCCGGTCCGGGTCCGCGCCGGCGGCGACCACCAGGTCCCGCATCGACGGCGCGGCGACCGCGATGCGCGCCGCGCTCCGGTAGATCCGGGTCATCGCGGCGCCCAGCCGCGCCGCCCAGCGCCCCTCGCCCCGCTCGTCGACGCCGTCGCGAGCCCAGACGTCCTGCACGTGCAGCACCGCCGGCACCCGGCCCAGCAACCGGAGCACCCCGGCGGCGGCGAACGTCGTCGCCGGCAGCTGGAAGACGTAGAGCGCGTCGACGTCGCCGAGGAACCGGCGGGCGACCAGGCCCGCGCTGCCGGCGAAGGAGAGGTAGCTGGCCATTCGGCCACCGACCGACGCGGCGCCCCCGGGGTAGCGGGGCACCCGTCGAACGCTGAGCCGTTGGCTGTGCGTCTCGTGGTGCCACCGCTGCCGCCAGCCCGGATAGACGTGCCCGCCGGGGTAGTCCGGAAAGCCGGTCAGGACCCGTACCTCGTGCCCCCGCGCGGCCAACTCCTCGGCGAGGCTCCCGGGGATGAACGCCGGCTCGGGCGGGAAGTGGTACGACAGGATGCCGATCTTCACCGGTTCACCCCCGTCCGCGGCGGATCGGCGTCGGCCGGCGCGGCAGCACAGCCGGTGGGCGTGCGGCCCGCGTACGATGCCGACAACCCCTCCTTGCGCGGCCACCGGCGTCGACGCACCGCCCTCACGGTGTGCGCGCCCGCGTCCGCACCGATGAGAGGGGCACCGATGCCTGATCGCGTGTTGTTCGTCTGCCACGCCAACCTGTGCCGTTCGCCAATGGCCGAGTACCTCGCCCGTCGGCTGCTGACCGACCGACCCGTCGAGGTGGCCAGCGCCGGCACCGACGCGATCGACGGGTTGACCATGCACCCGTACGCCATGGAGGTCGCGGCCGAGAGCGGCGCGGACCCGGCGGCGTTCCGGACCCGGGTGCTGCGCCCCGAGTACCTGGTCGACGCGACGCTCGTGCTGACCGCGACCCGGCGCCAACGCTCGGCCTGCACCGCGTTGGCGCCGGGAGCGCTGCACCGGACGTTCACGCTGCGCCAGTTCGGACGGCTGGCCGCCGCGGCCGAGCCGCCCGTCGGGTCGGCCGAGGATCCGCTGGGGGCGGCGATCGCCGCCGCCACCCAGGCCCGGGGCCGACTGCAACCGGCCGCCCCGGACGCGGACGACCTTCGGGACCCGATCGGCGGCACCGCCGCCGACTTCCGACTCTGCGCCGAGGAGATCGAACGGTCGCTGCGACCCCTCGCCGCGCTCATCGGGGCAGCCGGGTGAGTTCCTGGGTGTGGTCGGCGACGCCGTTGACCCCGGTGATGGTCTCGCTGTGCCGGCCGGACGCGGCCCGGTCGGCCGGCACCGAGGCTCCGGTCGCCGACGCGACCACCCGGTAGGCCTCGTACTGGTACGCCTCAGCCTTGGCCACCTTGGCCATGTTCAGCACACAGCCGAGCAGCCGGACCGAAACCGCGTGCAGTGACCGGGCCGCCGCGGCGACCTGGGTGCGCGAGGTACGGCCCTGCTGGGTCACCAACAGCGCGCCGTCGGCCTGCACGGCCACCACCACGCCGTCGGTCACGGCGAGCAGCGGCGCGGTGTCGATGATCACGATGTCCGCGGACTCGCGCAGCGCCAGCAGCAGGTCCGACATGGCCTTGGAGCCGAGCAGCTCGCTCGGGTTCGGCGGGGCGGACCCGCTGGGCAGCACCAACAGCGACTTGTCTCCCCAGCGCTGCACGACGTCGCCCACCTTCACGTCGCCCACCAGCACGTCGGTGAGGCCGACGCCGGCGTCGAGGCCCAGGTAGTCGTCGACCTTCGGTCGGCGCAGGTCCGCGTCGACAAGCAGCACCCGCCAGCCCGCCTCGGCCAGCGCGATGGCCAGGTTGCAGGAGAGCGTGGTCTTGCCCTCGCCCTGCAGGGCGCTGGTCACCGCGATGACCCGGGCCGGCTCGTGGACGTCCACGAAGCGCAGGTTGGTGCGCAGCTTGCGGACCGCCTCGGCCCGCGCCGAGGTGGCGGCGTCGCCCACGATGAGCGGGGCGCTGCGGGCGCTGGCCTCGAACGGGATCTCACCGAGCAGCGGGCTGGCGGTGGCGCGTTGCAGTCCGGCGGCGTCGCGCAGTCGGACGTCGGCGACGCCGCGCAGGATCGCCAGGCCGATGCCGAGGATCAGGCCGATCAGACCACCGAGGGCGAGGTTGCGCACCGGTTGCGGCGAGACGGGGTTGGCGCTGACCCGCGGGCCACTCACCACTTCGATCTTGATGGGCGCCTTGCCCTCCGGCGTCGTCTCGACCTTCTGGACGAGTTCGACGAACTTGCTGGCGAGGCTCTCCGTCACCCGCAACGCACGGGTCTGGTCGGTGTCGGTGACCGAGGCCCGCAGCAGGACGGTGCCGGTCTCGGTGGAGGTGCTCACCCGGCGCTGCACCTCGTCGGCGGTGAGGCCGACCGGAGTTTCGGCCACCACGCTCTGCGCCAGCCGGTCGCTGCTGAGCAGGTCGGCGTACGACTTGACGCGCTGTTGCAGGAAGAGCCCGCCCTGGTAGGCGTCGGTGACGCCCGAGTTGGGGGTGGTGACGAAGAAGGTCACCGAGGCGACGTACCGGGGTTGGGCCCGTACGGTCACGAACGCCGAGACGCCGAGGGCCACCATGACCGTGACCAGCGCGACCCACCAGTGCCGACGCACGTGGCGCAATTGGCGGAGCAGGTCCATCAGGAGCGCCTCCGTGTCGGTCCGGTTACGCCAAAGAACTTCACGAAAACCCCCAAGGTCGTCTCTAAACTCGTGAAACCATTAAAGCGGCTCATACGACTTATGTCCGGAGTTATGCATTTTCCGGCGACGTGATGCGCGCCCGCTTGACCAACCCGACAAACACCCATTCGGCAGCGGCGACAACCGGGAAAAAGTCGCCGGCCGATCGGACGGCAGCCGCTCGGGCCGGCCGTCGCCCCGCCCGAGCCGCCGGATAGGGTTGACAACGGTGTGCCGGGAAGCCTGGTCGGCGAGTGGATTTTTGCCGTCCCGACTCCCCTAGGTGAGCCCGCAGATGACCTCCCACACCCCGCCATCAGGGCCGCGCCCGCCGAAGAACCGACTGTTCTCCCGGTCGTCCTGGCCGGAGGCCCGGCACCTGGCCGACGTGCTCCGCACCGAAACCGTCGGTGGCGCGCTGCTGCTGGCCGGCGCCGTGATCGCGCTGATCTGGGCCAACTCCCCGTGGTCCGACTCGTACACCCGGCTCAGCCAGGCCGTGCCCTGGCCGGGCGCCCCCTGGCACCTCGACCTGGACGTGGCCACCTGGGCGGCGGACGGCCTGCTGGCCATCTTCTTCTTCGTGGTGGGCCTGGAACTCAAACGGGAGTTCGTCGCCGGGGAACTACGCGACCCGCGCCGGGCCGCGCTGCCGGTGGCGGCCGCACTCGGCGGAATGCTGCTGCCGGCGCTGATCTACGTGGCGGTGGTGCTGAGCGCGGGCGGCGACGGCCTGCGCGGATGGGCCATTCCGACCGCCACCGACATCGCTTTCGCGCTCGCCGTGCTCGCGGTGGTCAGCTCACATCTGCCGCAGGGCCTGCGCGCATTCCTGCTCACCCTCGCGGTGGTCGACGACCTGTTCGCGATCACCATCATCGCGATCTTCTACACCGCCGATTTCCAACCCCTTCCGTTGCTCGCCGCGTTGGCGCCGATCGCGCTCTTCGCGGTGCTGGTGCAGCGGGGGCGTACCTGGTGGTGGGCACTGATCCCCCTCGCGGTCGCCGCCTGGACCCTGATGCACGCCTCGGGCGTGCACGCCACGGTGGCCGGCGTCCTGCTCGGCTTCAGCGTCCCGGTGCTCGCCCGCCGACCGCGCGGCGGCGGCCAGCCGGCCACCGCCGACGCGGGAGCGGACCAGGGCGGCCTCGCCGCGCGCCTGGAGCATCGCTGGCGGCCGGTGTCGGCCGGCCTCGCGGTGCCGATCTTCGCCCTGTTCGCCGCCGGGGTCACAGTGCGCGGCACCGACCTGGGTGCCCTGTTGCGCGACCCGATCGTGATCGCCATCGTCGCCGGGCTGGTGTTCGGCAAGAGCATCGGCATCTTCGGGTCGACGTTCCTGTTGGCCCGGTTCACCCGCGCCGAACTGGACGAGGACATCACCTGGACCGACCTGCTCGGGATCGCCCTGCTGGCCGGCGTCGGGTTCACCGTCTCGCTGCTCATCGGCGACCTGGCCTTCGGCGCGGGCAGCACCGCCGACGACCGGGTCAAGGTCGCCGTCCTGCTCGGCTCGGTGATCTCCGCCGGGCTGGCCGCCACGGTGCTCAGCCGCCGCAACGCGACGTACCGGAGGGTGGCGCAACGGGAGCGAATGGACGCCGACGGGGACGGCGTACCCGACGTCTACCAGCACCCCGACGCCCGCTGAACCGTCCGACCCGGGGTGCGCACGACGCGGCCTGACGAGCACGGGCTCGTCGCCGCGCCGGCGGCCCGGGGCCGGCGGTCAGTGGCGACGGTCGGCGGGCGGCAGGTCCTCGGTCTCCTCGGCCAACGCCTCGGCGGTCGGCCCGGTGAGGTCGTCGCCCGGCACCGCCACCGCCTCGGCGCGGTCCTGCTCGTCGGGCTTCCCGCCGGGCTGCGGCTCCGGAGCGGTGGCACCGCCGGCGAAGCCGTACTCGTTCGGTTCGTCGTGCCGACCCATCTGGTCATCCTCCCGATTTACCGATTTCACCTGTCGACGCCAACGGTAGGTGGTGATCGTCGTCGGCGCAGCGGGCCGGGGATTGTCGGCCGGACCATGGTGCTGGCCTGCTCAGCGCCGCCCCGAGCAGCTGACGCAGGGCGATGATCGCCACCGCGCCGGCCAGCCCGTTCCAACCCGGATCGCCGGCGAGCCGCAGCAGGCCCGCCGCGGTGAGCAGGTCCAGCAGGACGCGTACGCCGCTGCGCAGCGCGCGGGCGCTGAGCGCGGTGACCACGCCAGCAACCAGCGCCAGCGCGGTGACCGCCGTGACCAGGACGCCCGTCACCGCCGACGCTCGCCCTCAGCCACCTGACGCTGCTCCTGGCGGATCTCCCGGCCCAGGAAGTAGTTCAGCGCCGTTCGGATCGTCGCGATCGCGGCCAGTTGGCCGATCTGCGTGAACGACGGGGACACCGCCGTACGCAGCACGTCGGCCGCCAGCTGGAACTCCAGGCCGAGGGTCAGAAACCGACCCAGCGAGAGCCGGATCGGCGTGAAGCGGGCGGCGGTGCGGTGTCGCAGCCCCTCGACCACGAACCGCACCGCCGCCCACACCGCGCCAACGAAGATCACCAGCGCGCCGGCCACCTCCACCACCGCAACCAGCACCTGGTCGCCCTGGCGCAACAACTCGGCCGGGTCCACCCCGGGCCGTTACCCGCCCACGGGGCAGCTAGTCGGCGCTCAGGTCAGCTCGTTCACCGCCTCCAGAATCAGCCAGAGACCGGAGATGGCGAAGAGGATCGCGGCGCCGTACTTGATGGTCTTCTCCGGCAGCCGCCGACCGAGCATCCGGCCGACCAGGATGGCCAGCGCGTCGGCGGCCACCATGCCGATCGTCGAGCCGAGCCAGACACCGAACCAGCCGTACTTGGTGGCGAGCGTGATCGTGGCCAGCATCGTCTTGTCGCCCAGCTCGGCGAGGAAGAACGCCACCGACACCGCCACCAGAGCGGTCTTGTTGGTCTTCTCGGCCTTGCGCTTCTCCTCCTCGGTGAGCTTGTCCCCGCGCAGCGTCCACGCACCGAACCCGAGGAACGCCACGCCAGCCACCAGGGAGATCCACTCGGTGGGCAGCACCGCCCCGAGACCCGCGCCGATGGCGACCGACGCCAGATGCACCACAGCGGTGGCCACCGTGATGCCGATCAGCACCGGGATCGGTTTGAACCGCGTGGCGAAGGTCAGCGCCATCAGCTGGGACTTGTCCCCCAGCTCGGCGACGAAGATGACGCCGAAGCTGACGACCAGCGCGGCGAAAAATCCCTCCATGACGTCCTTCCCGTTCACGCCGGGAGGAGGAGACAGGGGCGCCCTCGACCCGGCTGCAACAGCCTGAGTCGAAGGTCTCGCCCGCCCCGGCAGAACCGGGGCCGCGTGGCCGGATGCGGAACGCACCAGTATGTCGACCACGACATTGGGGGCTACTCCCCTTCGCGTGGTCAGCCTATCGGATCACCTCCGGCCCGACCGGGTCGGGTGAACAGGCTCACCGCGCCCGCGCCAGCGTGACGCCGAAGAGGGCGTCTGGCTCGGTCCAGAACTCCTGGGTGGCGAAGCCGGCGGTGGCCAACTCCGCAGCGATCCCCTCCCGGCGGAACTTCGCCGAGACCTCGGTACGCAGCTCCTCCCCCGCCGCGAAGTCGACGGTCAGCCCCAGCACCCGCACGCTCATCGGCCGGGTCGCCCGCAACCGCATCTCGATCCACTCATTGGCCGAATCCCAGACCGCGACGTGCTCGAACGCGCCCGGGTCGAAGTCCGCGCCCAACTCGCGGTTGATCACATGCAGCACGTTGCGGTTGAACTCGGCGGTGACCCCGGCGGCGTCGTCGTACGCCGGCACGATCACCGACGGGTCCTTCACCAGGTCCGTGCCGAGCAACAGCCAGTCGCCGACCTCCAGCGCCGCGCGCATCGCCGTGAGGAACTCGGCCCGCTCGACGGGCAACAGGTTGCCGATGGTGCCGCCGAGGAACACCACCAACCGCCGACCGCCGGTGGGCAGCCGGTCCAGTTGCCGGGTGAAGTCCCCCACGATGCCCCGGACCCGCAGGCGGGGATAGTCGGCGGCGATCTCGGCGGTGGACCCGCGCAGGGCACTGACCGACACGTCCAGCGGAACGAACGTGCCCAGCCCACCCTGGCGGGTGAACGCGTCCAACAGCAGCCGGGTCTTCTCCGACGAACCGGAACCCAACTCGATGAGCGTCTTCGCCCCGGTCAGCGCCGCGATGTCGGCAGCGTGCGCGGCCAGCACCGCCCGCTCGGCCCGGGTCGGGTAATACTCCGGAAGTCGGGTGATCTCCTCGAACAGCTCGCTGCCCCGCGCGTCGTAGAACCACTTCGGCGGCAGCCACTTCCTCCCGGCGCTCAACCCGGCCCGAACGTCGTCACGCAGGCCGCGCTCCAGGTCACCCTCTTCGAGGTAGATCTCCAGGGGTTCGGCTGTCATCGGTTCGCTCCTCTGTTCGATCAGTTGCGTGCCTGCCCGGCGCGGCGCACCGGAGCCGGCAGTGGACGTACCCGCAGCTCGCCCGCAGTGGCGACGACAAGGTGCCCCTCCGGCACCGACCGCCACCCGGGATCGTCGTCATGCGGCTCGGAGGCGAGCAGCACCGAACCCGGCGACTCGCGGACCGACAACGCGTGCCCCGCCACGCTGGCCACCACCCGGTGCCCGTCGGTGAGCAGCAGGTTGAGCCGCGACCCGGCAGCGGCGGCGGCGACGTCGGTCACCGTCCGCCCCACCGCCTCGACCGGGTCGACGCCGGCGCGCAACCGATGCCGCACCAACGCCCAGAGCAGCGCCGAATCGGTGGCCGCGTCCAGGGTGAGCAGGTCACGCACGGGCAGACCGGTGGCGAGTGGCACCACGCTGTCCGGCCAGCCGCGGACCACACCGTTGTGGCTGAACAGCCAACGCCCCTCGGCGAACGGCGCCGCCGCGCCGTCGAGCACCGCCATCCCCACCGTGGCCGACCGCACCGCCGCCAGCACCGCGCCACTGCGCGTCACCGCGGCCAACTGCGCGATGGTCGGATCGCTCCAGATCGGCTGCGCCCGCCGGTACCGCACCGGCTCACCCTCACCCGGATACCAGCCGACACCGAACCCGTCGGCGTTGATCGTGCCGCCGCCGCGCATGTCGCGCGGCGCCCAGGACTGCCGCACCAACGAGTACGGCGGCTCGAACAACAGCTCGGCAAGGGTCACCGGCGGCCCCAGGTAGGCCAGGTGGCGGCACATCAGCGCCCACGGCCCGCCGCCGGGCCACCGGTCGTGCGGCCACTCACCGGTACGACTCGTCCGGTCGCACGTCCCGGGCGCAACGGAAACCGCTGAAGATCTGCCGGCGGATCGGATAGTCCCAGTTGCGGAAGGTGCCCCGACAGGCAGAGCGGTCGGTGCCGAACGAGCCACCCCGCAACACCCGGTAGTCCTCGCCGAAGAAGACCTCCGAGTACTCGCGGTACGGAAACGCGGCGAACCCCGGGTGCCCGTCGAACGTCGTCGAGGTCCACTCCCAGACATCACCGATGAGCTGGTGCACACCCAACGGCGACGCACCCGCCGGGTACGCGCCCGCCGGCGCCGGCCACAGATGACGCTGATCGAGGTTGGCGTGCGCCTCCGACGGGTCGTCGTCCCCCCAGGGGTAACGACGGGACCGCCCGGTCGCCGGATCCCACCGGGCGGCCTTCTCCCACTCCGCCTCGGTCGGCAGCCGCTTGCCGGCCCACGCCGCGTACGCCTGCGCCTCGTACCAGCACACATGCACCACCGGCTCATCGGCGCGCACCCGATCCCACCGACCAAAACGCCGGTACGACCAGTCGTCACCGTCGCGACGCCAGTGCATCGGCGCGCTGAGCTGCTCGCGAACCCGATGCTCCCAACCCGCCGGGCTCCACCAACGCCGCTCGGTGTAGCCCCCGTCGGCGATGAAGGCCGCGTACTGGCCGTTGGTCACCGGCGCCGCGTCGATGGCGTACGCCGGGAGGTCCACCCGGTGCGCCGGGCGCTCGTTGTCCAACGCCCACGGATCGGTGTCGGTGCCCATGATGAACTCACCCGCCGGCACCAGCACCTCCCCGCCGACCCGCGCCGACGGCTCCGGCGGCGGCGGGGCGTGCAGCACCGCCGGCCCCGAACGCAGCTGATGGGTGGCGAGCATGGTCTCGTCGTGCTGCTGCTCGTGCTGCACGATCATGCCGAACGCGAACCCGTCGGCGACCAGCGGCCGCTCGGTGAAGGCCACCGCGTCGAGCAGGTCGTGCACCTTGTCCCGAACCGTGGCCAGATAGGCGCGCGCCTCCGCGGGCGGCAACAGGGGCAACGCGGGACGGTCCCGACGCGGCTGCTTGAACGCGTCGTACAACTCGTCGATGTCACACCGGACCGGCTCCCGGCCCCCGACGTCACGGACCAACCAGAGCTCCTCCTGGTTACCCACATGGGCCAGGTCCCAGACCAGCGGCGACATCAGCGGTGAGTGCTGGCGCATCAGGTCGCCGTCGTCGACCACCTCGGTCAACAAGGTGGTACGGGCACGCGCCCGCGCCAACTCCGCCGCGATGCGGTCGCGCAACCGCTCCCCGTGAACACCGCTCTCCGTTCGCGACTGCGAGGCTCGCAACCCCGGCTCACTCCTCGCGCTCACTGGTCTCTCCTCTCTGCGGCGGCCAGCCGTCGGCGTACCCCTTGTTGGATCTCGTCGTGGGTGCTGGCCGGCAACTCCAGTCGGGGTAGGGCGGTCAGGGCAAGGTCGAGCAGGGCCGCCGCGACGGCGGCCAACGCCGGGTCGGCCAGACCGTGCCGGGCGGCCGCCGACCAGCGGTGCGCCACCGGCATGGCGACCGCGTACGCCTCGCGCACGGTGCCCGGGTCGTCGAACAGGGCGGTCAGCACCGCCAACGGCAGCCGCCAGTCCCGGTCGGGCTGGGCGTCCAGGTAGCGCAACTCCAGGTAGCCGCGCGGTCGCACCGGCGGGAAGAGCGTGCTGACGTGGTAGTCGAGGTCATCGGTGGTGGGCGACTGCGGCAACGCGCCGTCGAGCCAGTCGGCGAAGGTCACGCCCGGCGGGGCGGCCCAGTCGGCGTCCCGCCGGCGCAGACACAGCAGCGGCGCGGCGAGCACATAGCTGACCCAGGCGTCGATCGGATCGTCAGCGGCACGGGCGGGTGACCAGACCGGGCGGGTCCGGGCCGGGTCGATGGCCAGCCAGGCGGCCATCCGGGCGGATGCCCAACCGGTGCGCCGCCCGGCGTGTCGGGCGGCGGAGGCGAACGCCGCGAGCAGTGGCGGCCCGACCGCGTGGGCCGCTGCCCAGCGGTCACCGACCTGGTCCGCCTCACCGGCGTCGAGGCAGACCTGCAGGCCGGCGGTGCTGTACATCATCGTGCGGCCGGCCGGGCCACGGCGGTCGAAGGTGTCGCGCATCGCGCGGTAACGGGGGGTCTCCACCACCGGGCGGGGCCGTCGGTGGGGGTCGATGCCGCTGCGGCCCAGGATCAGCCCGGCGGCGGCCAGCAGGTCGGTGACCTGGGCGATATCGGCCTCGGTGGCGCTGATCAGCGCGGCGACCGAGGGGCGGGGCGGGGTGGAGATCTCCAACTGGCCACCCGGCTCCAGGGTGACGGTGCCACCGTTTCGCAGCGGCTCGGCCGGGCTGCCGGCGTCCAGCGTGGCGGGGGTGTGCCGCCCCAACGCCGTCCGCAGCCGCGTCGCGTCGACAGGGCGGGCGGGATCGGCGGCGTCGTGCACGGTCCATTCCAGTTCGACGCCGGTGTGGGTGGGCGGCCCGGTCTTGAAACAGATCCGGACGAGGTGTCGGACCGCGGCTGCGGAATCGCGCAGGATGGTGCTGCGGTCCAGGTCGGGTGACGTCACCACGGGTCGGACCCCCTCTCCGTGTGCCGGTTTCGGCACTTCGCGCCACCGTAAACCCACCCACCGACACCGTCGGTGGGCGTGCGTGCCGCCAATCTCTGTCTAACAGACGAATTTCCGGCGCAGGGCGGAACCAAACCGTCTCGGCCGCCTACTGTTCAGCCGCCGGTGGGATGGCCTGGTCGCGGTGGTGACGGCGGGGCTTTCGCCGCCGGGGACGGCTTGGTCTTCGCCGACTCGGACGGGGTGGCCTTCGCCGACTCGGACGGCTTCGTCTCCGGCACCAGGCGCTGGCAGTACGCCTCGACGTCGGCGGGGCCGCCCGCGGCGGTCACCAGCGGGTGGAAGCCCGGCGTGCGCAGCGCCTTCTCCCGCTGGTCGGGCTTCTTGGCCCGCCACGCGCCGCACATTCCGGGCAGCTGGTTGGCGAGGGCGGGACTGGCCGATGGCGTGGCGGTGACGGACGACGACGCGCCCGGCGACGGGACGCCCGGGGCCACCGACCGACCTGACTCGTCCGACCGGGACGTGCCCGGCTGCGGCGACGGTGACGAGCCTGACGGGGCCGGCGCGACGGGGTCCGGTGCCCGGTCCCGGGTGACCGCGGCGAAGGCGGCCCCCGCGGTGGCGGTGGCGGCCACCGCGCCGATCCAGGCCACCACGCCGGTCCGGATCCGACGACGACGGGTCGGCGGCGGCGCGGCTGCTGCCGGGTCGGCCCGGGCGGCCCGGAACGCGGCCAGCGCGGCCTCCTCCCCGGCCAGCTCGCCGGCACGGACCGGCCCGGCAGCGGCGGCGAGCAACGCGGCCACCGGCTCGGTCGGGGGCACGTTCGGGCCGGTGGCGTACGCCTCGGGCGCGGTCGCGTCCGGGGGCGTGGCGGAGTGACGCTGGGCCGGCGCGGTGTCCAGCCGGGTGCGGGCCGAGTCGAGCAGCCGCTCGCTGTCGGCGTGGTCGGCCCGCCGGAACGGGTTCATCGGGAGTCCCCTCACGTCAGCCGTCCGCCGGTTCGGCCTGCGGTGCCCGCCGGGCGGGGCCGCTGCCCGCACGCGGCGGCGTCCCCTCGGTCGCGACCGGCGACCCGGTCGGGCTCTGCCGCTCCAACAGCACCGCCAGCCGTCGTAGACCCCGGTGAGCGGCGGTCCGCACGGCACCGGCGCGGCGGCCCAGCACCCGGCCGGCGGATCCCGCGTCCAGGCCGATCACGGCCCGCAAGAGGACCGCCTCGGCCTCCCGGGGCGGCAGGGTGGCGATCAGCGCGAGCGCGGTCTCGGTACCGATCGTCTCGCTGGCCCGCTCGGCGGTGTCCGCGTCGCTGGCCAGATCGACGAGCGCCTGCACCGGGACCGGGAGCGAGGGGCGGCGGCGCATCCGGCGGAGATGGTCCATGGCGCGGTTCCGGGCGATGGTGACCGTCCAGGCCCGGAACTCGCCGCCGGTGAAGCCGGGCAGGTCACGGGAGACCTGCAGCCAGGTCTCGGAGGCGACGTCCTCGGCGTCGGCCCCGACAATGGCGGTCAGGTACCGCAGCAGCCCGGGCTGGAGGCTGCGGTAGAGGAAGCGGAACGCCTCTTCGTCTCCGGCCTGCGCGGCGCTCACCACCTCCGACAAGTCGTCGGTCATCCGCGGCCCACGCATCGCCCGGGGCGGACCCGCCCGACCAACGGCACCGGGGCACGGCAGTGGGTACGAGTCGTCCGCCCGTTCAGCACCACGCCCGCACCGCCCTCCGCCGCTCTCGTTGTGCCCGCGACCACGATTGTCGGGGCGGCGTGTTTGGGGCCGACGCCAGGGGGTCGATCGGCGCGCTGCCCGCCGAGGTAGCCGGGAGGGCCCGAGCCGGGGCTAACGCTAGGAGGGGGCTCACGACGCGACAAGTCGGCGTCGTGTCACGGAAGAGTGACAATTCTCAGTCCTGCCGGGCGGCGCGTCGCGGTAACGGCCGGTGAGCAGGGAACACGAACCGCGTTCGGAGGCGGTTTCTTGCCACCGTTAAGGGCTTGAACGACGGAATTTGTCGCTTTTCGTGACACCACATATCCGCTGCGTCACCAAGGGTGAGCGTCCACACAGGTCACAGCGAATCAGCCAACCTGAACCAGCCACACGGCGGCCCTGCCACGGCGCGCCGGCCCGAGCCGCGCTAGGTACGGTAAGGCGGTGCTGTCATCGGAGGTCGTGCTCAGCGGTCGCTACCGCTTGGACGAACGTGTCGCCACGGGCGGCATGGGCGACGTTTGGCGTGCCTCCGACCTGATCCTCGGCCGACAGGTCGCGGTCAAGGTTCTGCTGCCGGCGCTGGTCTCCGACCCGGACTTCATCGCCCGGTTCCGCGCCGAGGCCCGGATCATGGCGGCGCTGCGGCACCCCGGCATCGTGCAGGTCTTCGACTGCGGCGCGGACGACCTGCCTGACGGTGGCCGGGCGGACTACCTCGTCATGGAGTTCGTCGCCGGTGAGCCGTTGTCCAAGCGGATCGAGGCGGCCGGGCGGCTCGACGTGGCCGAGACGATGTCGATCGTGGCCCAGGCGGCGGCAGCTCTCAACGCGGCCCATCGCGGCGGCATCGTGCACCGCGACGTCAAGCCCAGCAACCTGCTGGTGCAGGAGGACGGCACCGTCGTCCTGGTCGACTTCGGCGTGGCCCGCTCCACCGACATCACCAGCATCACCAGCACCAACGCGGTGCCGGGCACCGCCCTCTACATGGCTCCCGAGCAGGCGGCCGGTCGGCCGGTCAGCGGCGCCACCGACATCTACGCCCTGGGCGCGGTCACCTACTGCTGCCTGACCGGCAGTCCGCCGTTCACCGGCGACAACCCATTGCAGGTCGCCGTCCGGCACCTGGACGACGAGCCGCCGGAGCTGCCACACGACATCCCGGAGGCGGTCCGCGCCCTGGTGTCGCGGGCCCTGGCCAAGGATCCGCTGGAGCGGTTCACCAGCGGCGCGGCGATGGCCGAGGCCGCTCGGACGGCGGTCACCGACGGCGAGCCACCGACGGCGATGGCCACCCCTGTCGCGCTGCGCAACGCCGGGCCGGGCACCCGCACCGACGTGCCGGTGGGCGCGGCGGTGGCGAACGAGTCAGGGCTGGCGCGGCGGCGAGGCCCGCTGGTCGGTGCGGCCGCGGCCATGCTTGTCGCGCTGGTCGGGCTCGGTGCGGCACTGGCCGCGCAGCGCCACGTGGGCGACGATCCGGCGGTCCATCTGCCGACCACCGCGCCGACGGTGGCGCCGAGCGGTCCCGTGGACCTGCCCGCGGCCAACGAACAGATCACCAGCGTCGACCCGGGCCGACCCGACCGCCCACGGGCACCCAACAACTCACCGTCGGTCTCGGTCTCGGCCACGCCGAGCCTGGAGCCGAGCCAGACCGCCACCTCGCCGACGCCGACGGCGGTCGTCACCAGCGCACCGCCGACCAGCGCGCCACCGACCAGCCCGCCACCGACCGATCCGACGCCGCCGACCACGCCGCCCACGACCACGAGCGCGCCGGCGGACCCGGAGGTGCCGGCCGGCGGCTGAGCCGCGCGCCGTCGACGTCCCCACAGTCCCACCGGCACCGATATCCCCAAAACGGACTTACGTCACCGAAGACGCCTCTAGGCTCTCAGCAGGCCATTTACACCATCTGCTGCGGGAGCCTGGGTGAGCGCTGAAAAGCTGGTCGTCATCGGTCAGGGGTATGTGGGACTGCCACTGGCCATGCGGGCCGTCGAGGCGGGGCTCGACGTGGTCGGGCTGGACGTCGACGCCGACCGGGTGAAGCGTCTCGCCTCCGGCGAGTCGTTCGTCGAGGACATCCCGGCCGACCGGCTGGGCCGGGCGTTGGGCAGCGGTCGCTACCACCCCAGCACCGAATACACCGACGCCGACGGGTTCGACATCTGCGTGATCACGGTGCCGACCCCGCTGCGCGACGGCACCCCCGACCTGAGCTTCGTCGAGCAGGCCGGCATCGGCATCGGCCCGTACGTACGCCCGGGCTGCACGGTGATCCTGGAATCGACCACGTACCCCGGCACCACCGAGGAGCTGCTGCGCCCGCTGCTGGAGTCGGCCAGCGGGCTGACCAGCCCCGGCGACTTCCACCTGGGCTACAGCCCGGAGCGGATCGACCCGGGCAACCCGACCTGGCGCCTGGAGAACACCCCGAAGGTGGTCTCCGGTGTGGACGGGGCGTCGCTGGCCCGGGTGGACGAGTTCTACCGGCGCCTCGTGGAACGCACCGTGCCGGTGGACTCCACCCGCGTCGCCGAGCTGACCAAGCTGATCGAGAACACCTTCCGCCAGGTCAACATCGCGCTGATCAACGAGCTGACCATGCTCTCGCACCACCTGGACATCGACGTCTGGGAGGCGATCGACGCTGCCTCGACCAAGCCGTTCGGTTTCCTGCCGTTCCGGCCCGGCCCCGGCGTGGGCGGGCACTGCCTGCCGATCGACCCGTGCTACCTGTCCTGGCAGGTTAAGCGCCGCCTCGGGCGTCAGTTCCGGTTCATCGAGCTGGCCAACGACGTCAATCACGAGATGCCCGAACACGTCGCGCAGCGGATCATGGCGGGGCTGAACCGGGACGGTCGGGCCGCCAGAGGCGCCCGGCTGCTGCTGCTCGGTCTGGCCTACAAGAAGAACACCGGCGACATGCGGGACTCCCCCGCCGTCGACGTGGCGCGACGGTTGCAGGCCCTCGGCGCCGAGGTGCACGCCGTCGAGCCGTACGCGGAGGCGCACCAGTTCCCCGGCGGGGTCACCATGGTCGGGCTCACCGAGCGGGAGGTGCGCGCGGCCGACGCGGTGGTGGTGGTCACCGACCATGACGTCTTCGACTACGACCTCGTGGTCACGCACGCCCGCTACGTCTTCGACACCCGCAACCGGTGCGTCGGCCCGATGGTCGAGCGCCTGTAGACCCGGCACCGCTGGCCGGTCCCGCCGCCGGGGAAGAGGGCGGGACCGGCCGGCGATGTCCGTCCGGTGCCACTGCCGACAACCCGGCCGGTCACTGGTCGGCGAGCGCCTCGACGACCGGGCGGGACAGGGCCCGGCGGGCCGGCAGCACCGAGGCGAGCAGGGCGGCCAGCACCGCCACGCCGAGGATCAGCCCGAGCTGACCGAACGGCAGCACCACCTGGAAGTCGCCGCCGAGGCGGTCCAGCAGGGCCATCGTGGACGCGCTGACCCCGGTGCCGAGCCCGACGCCGAGCACCGCGCCGACCACCGCCATCAGCACCGCCTCGACGGCGAGCACGGCCCGCATCCGCCCCCGGCTGAGCCCGACCGCCCGCAGCACGGCGTTCTCCCTGGTCCGTTCGAGCACCGACAGGCTCAGCGTGTTCGCCACGCCGACCAGGGCGATCACCACGGCCAGGCCGAGCAGCGCGGTGACGAAGGCGAGCAGCATGTCCACGGTGCCGGTGAGCATCTTCTTGTATGCGCCCTGGTCCATGAGGTTCACCGTCGGGTACCGGCCGAGCACGGCCGTGATCGCCGCGCGGGCCTGATCGGCGCTCACCCCGGCGGCGGGGTCGATCTCGGCCAGGTAGCCCCGCTGGGCGGGGAAGAGCGCGGCGAAGTCCTGATCGGACAGGTCGATGACGTGACCCGCCGGCACCGCACCGCCGGGGGTGTCGTCGGTGACCACGGCGGCCACCCGCAACGACCGGCCGGCGACGGTCACCGGCGAGCCGACCTGCCAGCCACGGGAGCGCGCCAACTCGCTGTGCACCAGCACCTGCCCCGGACCGACACGGTCGGCGTCGCCGGCCAGCACCCCGCTCAGCGTCCGAGCGACCAGCGCCGGGTGGACCGCGCGGATCTCGACGTCGTCGACGACCACGCTGCGCTGCTCGTGCACCACCCCCAGCTCGGGACGGGCGGTGAGCTCACCGACGAGCGCGGCCGGCAGGTCCTGTCCGATTCCGCTGACCACAAAGTCGGTGCCGATCTGGGCGTCGACGCTGCGTTCGATGCCGTCCTTGGTGCTGCGCGCGCCCACCATGAACGCCGAGACCAGTCCGATCCCGATCACCAGTGCGGTGGCTGTCGCGGCGACCCGCCGCGGATTGCGCACCGTGTTCGCGACCGCCAGCTCACCGGGGGTGCCGAGCACCCGTCGTACCGGCCAGCCGAACACCCGGGCCAGCGCCGGGACGAGCACCGGCCCGAACAGCACGATCCCGAAGAAGCTGAGCACCCCGCCGGCCGCCACCAGCAGCAACTGCCCCGCGCTGGCGGCACCGGCCAGCGCGGCGACCCCGACGGCGAGCACCACCGCGCCGGCGGTCAGCCGGAGCCGACCGGCACCCCGGCTGGGCTGCACCGCGGCGTCGGTGAGCGCGGCCACCGGGGCGATCCGCGTTCCCCGCCAGGCCGGGAGCAGGGCGGCGCACACGGTGAGGCCGGTGCCCAGCAGCAGGCCGGTCAGGACCGTCGAACCGGTCACGGTCAGGCCGCCGGTGACCGGTACGTCCAGTCGGGACAGCAGGAGCCGCATCGCACCGGCGAGGGCCACCCCGATCAGCACTCCGAGCGCGGAGGCGACCGACCCCAGCACCGCCGATTCCAGCACTGTGGACCGGAAGACCTGCCCCCGGGTGGCGCCGATCAGGCGCAGCAGCGCGGTCCGTCGGGTGCGCTGTGCCAGCACGATCGCGAAGGTGTTGGCGATCACGAAGCCGGCCACCACGATCGCGACCCCCACGAAGATCAACAACAGCATGCGGAACTGGTCCACGTTGCGGACCGCCTCCTGCACCGCCTCGTCGAGGATCTGCTGGCGACTCTTCACCGTGGCTTCGGCGCCGGCCACGGCGCGTACCCGCTCGGTCAGCGCCGCGACGTCGGCGCCCGGGCGGGCCGCCACCATGACGCGGCCGTAGCCCCGCTCGCCGGTGAGGGCCAGCGCGTCCGGCCCGACCAGGCCGACGAACGGACCGCCGACGTCGCGGGAGGTGCCGGCCACGTCGACGGTGCCGACCAGCGTGTACGGGCGGGCCGCCCCGCCGGTGGCACCGATCCGGACCGTCGCGCCGAGCCCGAAGCCCTGCTCGGCCGCTGTGGGCGCGTCGAGCACCACCTCACCGGCCCGGTCGGGCAACCGGCCGGCCACCACGTCGTACGAGCGCAGCGCGTCCTCGGTGGGGACGGCGACGAGCATGGTGAAGCCGAGCACCGGCCGACCGTCTGCGCCGACGATCCCGGCGGTGTTGGTCAGCTCACCGGCTGCGGCGGCCACCCCGTCGACCGCCCGCACCCGGTCGACCAGGGCCGGGGGCAACACCTCCCGGCCGGTCGAGTAGACACCCAGGTCGGTGTGGCGGTCGAAGGTGCCGGCCCGCTCGTACGCGCCGGTCCGCATCCCGTCGACGAAGATCATCGTGCCGGCGACGAACGCGACGCCGAGCACGACGGCGAGCGCCGAGAGCAGCATGCGCAGCGCCTCGGCACGCAACGAGCGCAGGGTCAGGCGGATCATGCGGGGCTCCCGGTGCGGGTGGCGGATCGGACCCCTCCGACGCTATGGCCGGCACCGTTGAATCGATCTCCACCTGCGCGCTCGACCTGCCTGCGCCAGGGGTCGCGGTGCGCCCGCCGTCCGCTACGACCCAGGTCGTACGCGGGGTCATCCGCCGGGCGTGACCAGCCCGCTCTCGTACGCCAGGACCACCGCCTGGACCCGGTCGCGCAGCTGGAGCTTGGCCAGGATCCGCCCGACGTGGGTCTTCACCGTCGCCTCGGCGACGTGCACCCGGGCGGCGATCTCCGCGTTGGACAGCCCCTGGGCGACCAGCAGCAGCACCTCCCGTTCCCGTTCGGTGAGCTGGGCGAGCCGTGGGTCGCCGCTCGGGGCGGCGCCGAGCTGCCCGGCGAACCGGTCCAGCAGACGCCGGGTGATCGACGGAGCCACCACCGAGTCGCCCTGGGCCACCACCCGGATGGCCGCCAGCAGCTCCTCCGGTGGGACGTTCTTGAGCAGGAATCCGCTCGCCCCGGCCTGTAGGGCGGCGAACGCGTCCTCCTCGGTGTCGAAGGTGGTCAGCACCAGCACCCGGGGCCCGTCCGCGGGCCGCTCGGCGCAGAGTCGCCGGGTCGCCTCCACCCCGTCCATGGTGGGCATCCGGATGTCCATCACGACGACGTCGGCCTCGGTGCGGGCGAGCACCCGCAGGGCGTCCGCGCCGTCGATCGCCTCCCCGACGACCTCAAGGTCGGGCTGGGAGTCCAGCACCATCCGGAACCCGGCGCGGACCAGCGCCTGGTCGTCCACGATCACCACCCGGACCGTCATGCCGCGATCACCTCCGTTGCCGGCTCCGACGGTAGCGGCAGCCGAACCTCGACCTGCCAGCCCCCGGTCGGTCGGGGGCCGGCGGTGAGGCTGCCGTCGTACACCGTCACCCGCTCCCGCATGCCGAGCAGGCCGTGACCGCCGGGCGGCGCCGGGCTGACCAGCGGGCGGCCGCGACCGTCGTCGACCACCCGGACCACGACGGCTTCGACGGTGTACGACAGGACGACCTCGACGCTGGCGCCGACCCCGGCGTGCTTGAGCGCGTTGGTCAGCGCCTCCTGCACCACCCGGTAGACGGTCAGCTCCAGGCCCGGCGGCAGGGTCGGTGGCGTACCGGTGGCGGTGCTGCGGACGTGCAGGCCGGCGTCGGCGAACCGGGCCAGCAGGTCGGGCAGCTCGGCCAGGGCGAGGCGCCGGTGCTCGGGGTCGGCCGCCACCGCCGGCCCCGCTGCGTCGTCGTCCCCGCCGGTCGGGCCGGCGTCGCGCAGGACCCCGACCAGCCGGCGCATCTCTTCGAGGGCCTGCCGGCCGGTGTCCGCCACCACCTTCACCGCGGTACGCGCCTGGGCGGGGTCACGGTCGAGCATGAACCGGGCACCGTCCGCCTGGACGATCATCACGGCCATGCTGTGCGCGACCACGTCGTGCAGCTCACGGGCGATCCGGGTGCGCTCCTCGGCGACCGCAGCCCGGGACTCGGCCTCCCGTTCGCGTTCCAGGGTCGCGGCCCGCTCCTCCAGACTGAGCACGTAGAGCCGGCGGGTGCGCACGTTCAGCGCTACCAACCACACCGCGCCGGTGACCAGCGCGTACCACAGCGCGGTCACCCACCACTGGATGACGTTGGGGGTCTGCGCGGCGGCCAGCAGCACCCCGACGGCCGCGACCGCGCCGGCCAGCACGCCGTCGCGTAGCCGCCGCCCGTACTTCACCACGCTGTAGAGCGCGATCAGGACGGCCACGTCGTAGATGAGCGGACCCCACCGGGCGACCACCTGGATGAGAGCGAGCACCGCGACGGCCACCGTGACCACGCCCGGGTGGGTGCGGCGGAACAGCAGCGCCACCGCCATGCCCACGCCGACCGCCGTGGCCGCCCAACCGCCCGGCTGGCTCACCGCCGCGGCCAGCGAGACGAGCACCACCAGGGCGGCGACGGCCACGTCGAAGGCGACGCCGCGCAGCGAGCGGCCGAGCACTGTGCGTCTCACGGTCACCCAGCGTACGTGCCGGGACGGGCGGCCCTCGCGCCCCGCGCGCCCGGGCCCCTCGCGCCCGGGCTCAGGAGCCGAGGATCTCGCGCATGCGGTCGATCTCGACGGTCTGCTCGGTGGCGACGGCGTTGGCGAACTCGTTGAGCGTCAGGTCGGAGCCGACGGTGAGCAGGTTGGTGGCCATCTCGATGGCGCCCTGGTGGTGCTCGGTCATCATCCGGACGAAGAGCTTGTCGAAGTCCGGGCCACGGGTCGCGGCGAGCTGCGCCATCGCCTCGGGTGACTGCATGCCGCGCATGGTGCCGTGGTCGTGCCCCTGGACCTCCGCGGGGAGGCCGCGGGTCTGCAACCAGCCGCGCATCATGCCCATCTCCGGGCCCTGGCTGGCCCGGATGCGCTCGGCGATGGCCCGCACGTCGGGGTCGGCGGCCCGGTCGGGGGCGAGCTCCGCCATCGCCAGGGCCTGCGCGTGGTGCGGGATCATCATCCGGACGAACCAGACGTCCAGCGAGTTGTGCGGGGCAGGGCCGACGTCGCGGACCTCGTGCGCCGGCCGGGTGGCCGCCGTCTCGCCCGGGCGGCCGGGCGCGATGACGGTCAGGTCGGTGGGGACCGGGCTGACCGTCGGCGACGCGGTCGCGGGGGCGGGCGCGGAGACCGGCTGCGCGGCCCGCGTGCCGGTGTCGCCGTCGAGGCGGATCATCATGAACACCACCAGCGGCAACGCGACAGCGAGTGTGACGATCGCCAGGGTGCGTGCGCGCCGGTTGGTCATGGGCCACTCCCTGCAGTCGAGGTCACCGCGATGCTATCCATTGAAGAACCCACATTCATGTGATCCAGCTCACATCGACGTTCTTCGTCGAGCGGTAACGTGTCAGCCATCGTCTCCCCCTTGCGAAGGGCCCCGCCGATGATCAGACTCCACAAGCCACGGTTACGACAACTGCGCATCGTGGCGCTCGCCACGACCGGCCTCCTCGTCGCCAGCGCCCTCGTCGCCCCGGCGAGCAACGCCCAGACGGTGCCGCAGGCGGCCCCAGCCCCCGCGCTCACCAACACGATCCCCGGCGTCGACGAGATCGTGAGCAGCCCCAACCTGCGTCAGATCGCCAACGTGCCCAAGGTCGCCCCACTGGACGCGACCAACAGCGACATCGCCTTCCAGGGCAAGTACGCGTTCGCCGGCAACTACAACGGCTTCGTCATCTATGACATCTCGCGGCCCAGCGCCCCGACGGTCAAGGCCCGGGTCCTCTGCCCGGGGTCGCAGAACGACATCTCCGTCCACGGTGACCTGCTCTTCCTCTCCACCGACTCGTCCCGCAGCGACGACTCCTGCAACAGCACCGCGCAGGGGGCGGACGTGAAGGGCTCGTGGGAGGGCATCAAGGTCTTCGACATCAAGGACAAGGCCAACCCGCGCTACATCAAGTCCGTCGAGACGGCCTGTGGCTCACACACCCACACGCTGGTGCCGGGCAAGGACCGCAAGGCCATCTACCTGTACGTCTCGTCGTACAGCCCGCGGGCCGAGTTCCCGGACTGCCAGCCCCCGCACGACTCCATCTCCATCATCAAGGTGCCTCTGAAGAAGCCGACCGACGCCGCGGTGATCGCGGCCCCGAACCTCTTCCCGGACGGCGGTTTCCCGGGCAGTGAGACCGGTTCGGCGACCACCGGCTGCCACGACATCACCGTCTACCCGGCCAAGGACCTGGCCGCCGGCGCGTGCATGGGTGACGGCATCCTGCTCGACATCAAGAACCGGGAAGCGCCCCGGGTCATCAACCGGGTGCGTGACGAGGTCAACTTCGCGTTCTGGCACTCGGCCACCTTCAACAACGCCGGCACCAAGGTGATCTTCACCGACGAGCTGGGTGGCGGCGGCGCGGCGACCTGCAACGAGGCTGTCGGCCCGAACCGGGGCGCGGACGCCATCTACGACATCAGCGGCCGCGGCAACGCCCGGAAGATGACCTTCCGCAGCTACTACAAGATCCCCCGGGCGAACGCCGACACCGAGAACTGCGTGGCGCACAACGGCTCGCTGATCCCGGTGCTCGGTAAGGACATCATGGTCCAGGCGTGGTACCAGGGCGGCATCTCGGTCTGGGACTTCACCGACTCGGCCAACCCGAAGGAGATCGCCTTCTGGGAGCGCGGCCCGCTCTCGGCAGACCGGCCCGTCGGCGGTGGCACCTGGTCCGCGTACTACTACAACGGCCACATCTACTCCAACGACATGGTGAAGGGCCTGGACGTCCTGGAGCTGAACGACTGGCGCACCTGGACGGCCAAGCTGACCCGCTACCAGGAGCTCAACGTGCAGACCCAGCCCAGCTACCTGGGCTGGTAGGCACCGAGCCCGCAGCCGGGCCCGGCCCCCGATCTCCGGGGGCCGGGTCCGGCCCTGTTCGAGAGGGCCCGCCGCTCAGCTCATCGGCAGGATCCTGCGCATACCTATCGGACGCGGTGGGGTCGATCGTCGGTTGTCTCCCATCCCGGGCCGGTCTGTCGGGATCGCCGTGCCGCAGCGCCGCGACTGGTCGACCGCGCTGCACCTCGTCGGGCCCGCGCTGGTGGCACTGGTCACCCCGACGGCGCCAGCGCGGGCGGCAGACCCGCCACCGTGTCAACGTGGTCAGACGTGAAGCTTGCCGCCGTCGCACCGCCCGCCACACCCGAGCCGACCACCCGCTGGCGACCCCACCCCCTGGACCTGGTGGCGGTCGTCCTCGCCGTGGTCGGCGCGGCCTGCGCGCTGAGCGGGCTGCTGCCCCGCGCGGAGACCACCGCCACGCTGCACCGGATCCTGCCGCTGCTGCTCTTCCTCGGCACCGTCATCGTGCTCGCCGAGCTGACTGCCGTGGCCGGTGTGTTCGACGTGCTGGCCAGCCGACTGGCCATCGCCTCCCGGGGGAGGTGGGCGGCGCTGTTCCTGCTCTGCGGCGGCCTGGCGACGCTGACCACCCTCGTGCTCAACCTCGACACCACCGCCGTGCTGCTCACCCCGGTCCTGCTCGCGCTGGCGCGCACCCTGCGCGTGCCCGCCGGCCCGCTCGCGGTCACCACGGTCTGGCTGGCGAACACCGCCAGTCTGCTGTTGCCGGTGTCCAACCTGACCAACCTGCTGGCCGCCGACCGGGTCGGGCTGGCGCCGCTGACGTACGCGACCCGCATGGCGTTGCCGCAGCTGGTGGCGGTGACGGTCACCATGGCGCTGCTCTGGTTCACCTGGTGGCGGCGGGACCAACCGGCCGGGGGGCGCTTCGTCCCGCCGGCCGCGCACGTGCCGGCGGACCCGGTGCTGCACCGCACCGCCCTCGCCGGTTGTCTGCTCTTCATCGGCGGGATCCTCGCCGGCGTGGAGATCGGTCTCGCGTCCACCGTCGCGCTGGCGCTGGTGCTGGTCGGGTTCGTCGTCCGCTCCCCCGCCACGCTGCGCCCGGGGCTGGTGCCGGTGCGCCTCCTGCTCTTCGTCACCGGCTTGTTCCTGGTGGTGCAGACCCTCGGCCGGCACGGGCTGGACGACCTGGTGGGCACCCTGCTCGGGGCCGACGGTGGGGCGCTCGGCGCGCTGCGCGCCGGCGGCACCGGAGCGCTGCTCGCCAACGCGCTGAACAACCTGCCGGCCTACCTGGCCGGCGAGTCGGTGCTGCCGGGCGGCGACGCGACCCGGCTGCTGGCCCTGCTGATCGGCACCAACATCGGCCCGCTGGCCGCACCCTGGGCGTCGCTGGCGACCCTGCTGTGGTTCGAGCGGTGCCGGGCGGCCCGGGTCACGGTGCCGGTGACCCGGTTCGTGCTGACCAGCACGCTGCTCGCGGTCACCGGCACGCTCGGCGCGGTCGGCGCGCTGCTGCTGGTGAGCTGAGCGCCGGCCGGTACGGGACGATCCGGTGCGCGGCGGCCGGCTCAGTCGCGGTACACGGCGAGCTGAAGCTCCGTGACGCCCTTCTCCGGGGTGTCCGCGCAGTAGTCCAGGTAGACCTCCCGGGCGAAACCGTCGGTGCGGTAGCCGTTCTCCTCGATCCACCGGGCGAGCGCCTGCATGCTCGGCTCGACGTCGGCCATCGCACCGTGGTGGATGATGGTCGCCGCGCTGCGCAGCGCCGGCAGGTCGCGCACCGTGACGTCGGGTGCCGCGGCCGGCTCGGCGTCGACGAGCACCCCGGCGTGGACGACGACGGCGTCGCCGCCCGCGTCGGCGGGCTCGTACCAGGCGACGGCGGGCCCGCTCGGGTTGACGCCGGCCGCTGACAACCGCCGGAACAGCTCGGGGTAGAGCGGTTGGATCACCGGTCCGATGTCCTCGCCCTGGTAACTGGCCGCGACGGCGGTCAGCTCCGCGACGCGGGCCGGTGCGATCTCCTTGAGTACGACGTCCTGGGTGGTCATCCGACCCTCCGACTCGATCATTCGGAGCCTCGCCTCCACGGCCGCCAACCGGGCCGTGTCGGCGGCCAACTGCTCCGCCAGCTGGCTCCGGCGCAGCCGCAGCATGCCGCGCAGCTCGGCCACGTCGACGGCGTCGTCGAGGATCGCGCGCACCTGTTCCAGGGTGAGGCCCAGCTCCTTGAGGGCGATCACCCGGTTGAGCCGACGCAGCTGGTCGGCCCGGTAGAAGCGGTAACCGGTGTGCGCGTCGACGCTGGCGGGGCGCAGCAGGCCGATGCTGTCGTAGTGGCGCAGCATCCGCACCGACACCCGGCCGAGTCTGGCGAAGTCTCCGATGGTGAACATGGCCCCCTCACACTCGTCCCTGACACCGTGTCAGAGTCAAGCGTGGCGTGCGGGGCGACCGTCAGGGGCGGGCCGGGCGTGGGCCGACCAGCCGGCGGACCATCGGCGCGGCGTTCCACTTGGCCGCGCCGACCAGGTCGCGGGCGTGTTCCAGGACCGTGTAGTCGGGTCGGCTGAGACCGTCGGCGATGGCCCGGTCCAGGTCGTTGCCGCACCGGCTCAGCACGGTGTCGAAGTCCCGCCGGACCGGCTCCTGCAGGTCGTAGCCGAACGAGCGGTGCAGCCGGGCGAAGAGCGGCTTGTACAGCCGGACCCGCTCGTGCAACCCCGACGAGTACGACATCGGGTTCTTCGGGCGGCGGAGGATGTAGTCGGGCAGCACGTCGCCGAACGCCCGCCGGACGATCCACTTCTCCTGGCCGTGGCGCAGCTTCAGATCCACCGGCAACCGCATCGCCAGCTCCACCACGCTGAGGTCGAGGAACGGCACCCGTGCCTCCACGCCGTGTCCCATGGCGGCCCGGTCGACCCGCTGCAACTCGGTGCGGCACAGGTTGCGGATACGGTGCAGGAACAGCCTGCGGGCCGCCGCCGGGGCGACCTGGTGGTACATCGGGTACCCGCCGAACAGCTCGTCGGAGCCGTCACCGGTCAACACCACCTTGATGCCCAGGTCGCGCAGCCGCCGGAAGATCGGCACCGAGACGACCGCGTTGATGATGTCGCCGTACTCGGTCAGTTCGGAGATCCGGATGGCCTCCCGGACGTCGGCGAGCCGGATGTCGCGCGGGCGCAGCTCGACCACCACGTGCGGCACGTCGAGGTCGGCGGCGAGCCGCCGGGCGTACGCGACGTCGGGGCTGTCCGCCACGCCGACGGTCACCGCGACACAGTCCGGGTGGATGTCCCGCACCTGCCGCAGGGTCAAGGAGCTGTCCAGGCCACCGGAGAGCACCACCCCGACGGTCAGGTCGGTCTCCACCCGCATCCGGATCGCGTCGCTCAGCGCGGCGCGGACCAGCAGCGCGGCCTCGTTCGGGTCGTCGATGACCGGCAGGCCGTCGCCGATGGTGAGCAGGTCGACGTACGGGCTCAGGCGCACGTGCCCGTCCGCCTCGGCCCAGCCGTGGTGCCCGGGCGGCACCTCGGCGATCGGGGCGCCGTGCCCGACGAGCGCCTTGACCTCGGAGGCGAGGTGCAGGCAGCCGGGCCGACGGGACCAGTACAGCGGCTTGACGCCGAGCGGGTCGCGGGCCAGGTACGCCCGACCGGTGGCCCGTTCGACGACCGCGAAGGCGTACTCGCCGCGCAGCCGGGTCACCGCCGCCTCGCCCCACTGCTGGAACGCGGCGAGCAGCACCTCGGTGTCGCTCTCGGTGCGGAACACCTGCCCCAGGCGGGTCAGCTGCGCCCGCAACTCCCGGTAGTTGAAGATCTCGCCGTTGAAGCAGAGCAGCCATCGTTCGTCGGTCGAGGTCCACGGTTGCACCGCCCGGTCCCGGTCGACGACCCGCAGTCGACGGGTGCCGGCGAGCAGCCCGTTCTCCGACCGGGTCTCGGTGACCTCACCGCGTGGGGCCAGGGCGGCGAGCATCCGCCGGAAGGTCGCCGGGTCGGCCTCGGGGCCGATGCTCAACGCGATGCCGCACATCGGTTCAGACCCCCATCTCGGCCTCGTAGGCCCGGCGTAGCCGACGCCGGGCGGTGGGCGCGAGACACAGGTGCCAGGCCTGCCCCTCGTCGATCACGTTCAGCTCGCCGGCCTCCTGCCGGCTCAGCAGCAGCTGCGCCAGGGCGTCCCGCGCGCCGAAACGCTCGAACCAGGCGAGCTCGACGTCGACCGAGTAGCCGAGGCAGTGCCCGCTGGGCAGCATCGCCGCGTAGCCGAGGCGGCGCAACCGGTACTGGTGCTCGGCGCTGCGGACCAGGCTGGTCACCCAGAGCGGCGGGGTGGCCGGCGGCGCGACGGCGGCGAACTCCCGTCCAATGTCGTTGAGCAACGCCACCACCTCGCGGCGGGCGCGGCGGAACAGCAGCCCCGCGGTGTGCGGGGTGACGTCGGGTAGCAGCCGGCGCCGCAGCCCGCGCGCGGCCCGGCCCAGCATCGTGGCGGGCTGTTCCTGGTAGCGGAAGCGCAGCAGGTCGCGACGGCGCAGCCACTCCAGGTCGACCAGTTCGGCGCTGCCGTTGACCTGGTCGTCGGTGACGAAGGTCGGCGCGTCCTGCCACCACAGCACGTCGATGCGGGAGAGCAGGTAGATCCGGACCAGGGCGCTGAGGTCACCGGCCGAGGTGCGGTCGTTCGGCTGGTAGCGGGCCATCTCCAGCAGCAGGGTCTCGCGCGCGCCGATGAGCCCTTGCGGGGTGGCGTCGAGGACCGCGGCGAGCGCCGGCTCCCGCAGCCGCTCGTCGATGAGCACCTGCCGGGCCCGGGTGCTCGCCGCGTCCGCCAGGGCGCCGACCTCGACCAGCAGCTCGGCGACGGCGGCCCGGTACGCGGCCAGGTCGGGCGCGGCGGCAGGAAGGCGTCGGGGGGCCGTGCCGGAGGGTCGACGGCGGGCCGGTGCGGTGGGCGACGGAGGCGAGCCGGGCTGCTGTCCCGGGCTACGGCTGGGCACTCGCATGACGGGTCCCTCTCTCCGGTCACGGCACTGGGTAGGTTCGCCCTGAAACACACCGTAATCATCGGGACCGGAACGGACCGAACATTCCTCCTATCTCCCCTCGAAGGGTGCGCAGACGCACCGGCCCCGGGAGGGGGTACCACTTGAATGTGGTGCCTTTGGAGCTGATGTCGTCAACGAATCAACACCGCCGCGCCCTTTCCTGGCGGCGGCCCGCCTGGGGAGACCACCCGAGCGCGAGCCCGAAGCCCCGGAGCAAGCGGGCCCGCGATGTCACAAACGATTCAGCTCCAAAGGCGCCGACCAACGCATCACCCACCACCCACCGGGCCGTCCCGCGCGGGCCGGAACACGGCCCCGCCGACGGGCCGTAGAGCGTGAGCCAAGCCCAGCCCGCCACGCACCGTCGAACGCCCAGGCCGCCACTGTCAGTCGCCGCCCGTCGGCACCAGGGCCTGCACCTCGGCGTACGACGGCAATCCCCCCGCAGCGATGGACCCGTCGTGACGGACGGCGTCGGCGGCGGCGAGCGCGGCTCCCAGCGCGGCCCGGAACAGCAGCGAGCCGGTGCTGACCCGGGCCACCCCGGCCGCGCCCAACTCGGCCAGCCCTGGGCCGCCCGGCTGGTACAACGCATTCACCGGGGCGTCGATCCGCTCGGTGAGGACGCGCAGGGTGGCCAGGTCGACGGTGCCGGGCACGAAGATCCCGTCGGCACCGGCCGTCCGGTAGGCACGGGCCCGGGCGAGAGTCTGCGGCAGTGGGTCGTCCACCCCGAGCCACCAGGTGTCGGTGCGGGCGTTGACGAACAGCTCCGGCACCGCCGCCCGCACCGCAGCGATCTTGTCGGCGACGCACTCGGGTTCGGCGAGGGTGCCATCGGCGCGCCCGTCCTCCAGGTTGATCCCGACCACGCCGAGCCCGGCCAACTCCGCCACGTACTCGGCGACCTCTGCCGGGTCGTCGCTGAAGCCACCTTCGACGTCCACGCTGAGCAGCACCGGCAGCCGAGCCAGCCGGCGGGCCAGGGCGAGGGTCTCCGTCGCGGTGGCCGCAGCGCCGTCGGGAAGACCGGCGGTCGCGGCGACCCCGAGGCTGGTGGTGCCGATGGCCGGATGCCCACGCGCGGCGAGCGCCGCCGCCGAGGCGTGGTCCCACGCGTTGGGCAACAGCAGCGGGCGGCCGGCGCGGTGCAGGGCGTGGAACGCGGCACGACGTTCGATCATCGGACGGTCACCTCCAGGGTTGTCGGCACCCGCAGGGTCGGGTGCGGTTCGTAACTCATCGGGGTGGGGCCGCGCCGGCAGCGTTCCCGCAGCACGTCGAGCACCCCGGCGGCCAGCGCCACGGCGTGCCGGTCGCCGGGGCAACCCCGCTCCCCCGTCCCAAAGGTCAACAGGCCGGCACCGGGCCGACCGGGCTGAAACATCGCGGGCCTGGTGAACGCCTGCGGGTCACGGTTGGCCGCGTCGAAGCGCAGCAGCACCGCGCTTCCGGCCGGCAGATCCTGCCCGCCCACCCGGGCCTCGTCGACTGTGACCCGTCGGGTGGCCCGGACCGGTGGGTCGAGGCGCAGCACCTCGGCCAGCAGGTCGGCGGTCCGTGCCGTGCCCGCCGCTGCCGGGGGAAGCAGGTGATGGGCGGCGGCGCCGATCAGGCCGGCGGTCGCGTCACACGCCTGGACCAGCAGACCGATCAGGTTCGCCCGTACCTCCGGCGGACCCTGCGGCGCGAGCGCCAGCAGCGGTGGCACCGCCCGGTCGGCCCGCGCGGTCAACGCCGGGTCCACCCCCGGGTGGTACGCCGCCGCGACGACCGCGACCGCCGTCGCGGCGGCTGCCGGATCAGCGAAACCGAGGCGAGCGGCAAGCGCCCGCAGCGGCACCGGCCGGGCCAGTTCCCGCATCACGTCGACGCGGTCCCCGGCGCGGTCGAGCACGGCCACGGTCAACCGCGCCGCGTCGTGTCGCAGGTCCTCCGGGTTCAGCGCTGCCAGCCCGGCCACCACGACCGCCCGACGATCGGCGTGCCGTCGCGGTGGACTGAACCGGCTGACGTTGGCGCGCAGCCAGGCGAGGGTGCCGGGCGGACCGCTGTCGACGGCCGGCACCTGGAACGCCGGGTCGGTAAGTGCCGCCTGCACGTCGGCATGCCGGCTCACCCACCAACCGCGCTCCGGTTCGAACGAGGGCGGCCCACACGCCGGTGTTCCCGGGGCGGGCGCAATGCGCGGCCAGTTGTCAGTCACCGCCCGACCGTAGGGCGCGAACCGTTCGCCCCACACCGAACGATGCCGGCACGGTCAGCCACGGATCGGCCGTCCGGCACGCACAACCGTCAGGCGCGCAATCGTCAGGCGCGGCCGCTCGTGGGCGGCGGGGCTACCGGCGGGTCGAGGGTGTGGTCGGGGACAGCCAGGGCCGCGGCCAGGCCAGGGCGGCCGGTGGGCGTGAGCCGGACGGCGCGGCCGCTGCCCCGGCTGATCCAACCCAGGTCGGTGAAGCGGCGGCAGAGCGCCGCGCCGAGCGCGCCGGCCAGGTGCGGGCGGCGTTCGGTCCAGTCCAGGCAGTCGCGGACCACCGGGCGGCGGGCGGCGCGCAGCACGTCCACGGGTACGCCCAAGCCGGTCGCCCAGGCCCAGCCTTCGGGCGTCAGCGCCAAGCCGCTGGACCGGTCGAGCCGGCCCGCGCTGAGCAGCGCGTCGTACATCAGCACGCCCAGCCGCCCGGCGAGGTGGTCGTAGCACGTCCGGGCGTACGCCAGGGAGGCGCTCGCGGTCGCCGCGCGCAGCGACCCGGTCGGTGTGGGGGTGGCCGGGGCGTGCCCGGCCAGGTCCTCGATCAGCTGGGCCACCGACGGCCCGGCCAGCCGCAGGTAACGGTGGCGGCCCTGCCGTTCCTCGACGATCAGCCCACCGCGGACGAGCCGGGTGAGATGGTCGCTGGCCGTCGACGGGGCGACACCGGCGCGCCGGGCCAGCTCACCGGCAGTCCATGCCCGCCCGTCGAGCAGCGCCAGGCACATCCCGGCACGGGTGCCGTCGGCCAGCAGGGCCGCCAGCTCGGCCATCCCCCGACCGTCGGTGCCAACGCTCATCGCCGCAGTCTAGGCCGAGCGGTCTGCACAACGCTCCTGTCGACCAGCGGGCCAGCGCCCGCCGCCGGACCATCGACCCCAGCCAGTTCACCGAGGCCGACGGGCGCAGCTACCGCTACTACGACAGCTACCGCGCTTTTACCGCTGAGAGCGTCGACAAGCGGCGGCCCCGGGGGCCTCCGTCAGGTGGACGGAGGCCCCCGGGGCCGGTGGTGCCGAGGATCAGGCCGGTGGAGCCGTCAGCACGTGCGCGTCGAAGCTGACCGCTGACGGGCCTGCCTTGGCCGCCGATGCCGCAGAACCCTCAAGCTCCCGGGTGACAGCGGTCGTGCTGCCGTTGCGGTTGCGGTAGACCGTCACGAATCCGGGCCCGCTACTCGTCTGGACCGGTGCGATCACCGGATCGGTGACGCCGGTCGTGTCCCGCGGAGGGATGTCGGTGTCGATGACGAGGCGTCGCCACTCACCCCAGGTTCCCGACTCCTGCTCTGCCTCGTACACCCGGTACATCTCGTTGTCGGGGCCACGGGCGGCGACGACGATCCGGCCCAGCACAGGGTCGACGATCGCCGTCGGCGAGCCGGCCGAGACGAAGGTGCCAACCGTCTGCCAGGCGGACGGCCAGGACAGATCGAAATTCTGCTTCTTCATCACGACAGATCCGTCGGCCGCACGGGCCACCACACCGGTACGCCAACCCTGGCCGACGAACGCCCCTGGCAGTCCGGTCACGTTCCCGCCGAGGTCGGTCCAGGCGGAGAGGATGCCGTCGGCGGAGTAGACGGCGGTCTTGATGGTGCCGGTGCTGCTGGTGGCGACGAGCCGAGCCCCGGTGGCAGCGTCAAGTTTGACCGCCGTGAGACCACCGACGATGTTGGCGAGACCCAGGCTCCGCCATGACGCATCGGTGCCGGTCTGACGGTAATGCCAGAGGCGACCGTCGGCATCGACCCCGAATATCACGCTGATGCCGTTGGCGAGGGTGACGGCGACCGGCGGGACAGCCAGCGGCCCGCTGAGTTGTTCGTCGGCCTCCTTCGAGCTCCAGATGTCGGCGTTGGGAGCAGTCTGAGTGTCGTTCCACACGCCGCCGTTGATGTGCAAGGCGTTGATCTGCATCTGCCCGGTGCCGGCCAGCAAATTGAGCGTCGGCCGCCCGGTGAACGCCTCCATGCCGAACATGGGGATGTGCTTGATGTTGTTGAAGCTGAAGTCATCGGGGTTGTACTGGTTGATGATGCGTACCTGGCCACCGTTGTCGGTGTAGGCGTACACGACACCCCCGAGCTGTGCGCCCTGAGCAGGAGCCGACTGCATCACGACGGTGCGAGAGAAGGACTCGATCGGCAGGAACGGAAGCGGGTCGGCGAACCAGCCCTGCAGGTCGACCACGATGTGCACGGTCCCGCTGCTGGCGTTCTTGATTCGCACCTTCCCCTCGGTACCCAGCTTGGTCACCACGAGGCTGGACCGGGCGACGTGGGGGGCCGGGAAGTTGGCCGTGGAGACGGTGTTCGTGGTGCCGTCCAGCGGCGTCACGGTGAGGAACCCGGCGACGGTGGGGCTGACCGCGTGGACGTTGAGGACGGCCGCGGCGATGCCACGGATTGGCAGACCGTTCGTGCCGCCGACGGCCACATCGATGCTGCCGTTGGCCGGAACCGGCGGGGCACCACTCGGGAAACGGCTGTCGTACAGCGTGGTCGCCGCAATCGGACGCAGGCCGGCACCGGTGGTCGGGCTGCCGGTCCAGTAGCCCTGGACGGTGATGGCGACGTGCACGGCCGAACCGCGATTCTCCAATATCACTGAGCCGCCACCGCCGGGGTTCAGCTTGACGACCATCCCCATTGAGGTGACGCCCTTGGCGTAGTCGATGCCGGTCTCCGCGACCGCGCTCGACCCGACCGTCATCCAGCCGTTGCCGGTCGCGCCGATCACCACCACGTCCAGCATGACCGCCGTCGCGGAGGTGGGCACCAGCCCACCGCCGGAGATGTTGGCGGTACGCGTCCCACTCGTGGGCATGGTGCCGGCAGTGATCCCCTGCCCGGTCCGGCTGTCGACAACCCGGGTGTGGTTCACCGGCACGAAGCCGGAGCCGACGCTGCCGGTGGCTGTGGTGAAGTAGCCCACCACGTCCACGCGGATGTGGACGTTGCCGCCCGCGTTGCGCACCGCGAGCTTGCCGTTCGTACCGGGCTTGACCACCGCCGAGTTGGTCATGACCTCCCCGATAGAGGCGTTCATGGCCGAAGCCTTCGGGTCGGTCAGGTCCGGGTAGATGGTCAGGAACGTGTTGGCGGTCGGATAGATCGCCGTCACGTCGACCATCAACGCGCTGACCCCACTGGCCGGGATACCTCCGATGCCGACGGCGTTGAAGGTGGTGACGGACTTGGCGCCCCGAACACCGGTCGTGCCACCGGTGCCGTCCCGGGTGTCCAGGAGGGCGATGCTGTCGATCGGTACGTAGTCACCACCCCTGCCGGAGGCGTCGGCTTGTGCGGGAATCGGCGAGACAACCATTGCCAGCATGACACCGAGGGTTACAAACATACTCCCCAAACGGGCGCGGCGGCCTGACTGTACAAACTTTTGCATGCAAATTCCTCCGAGGAGAAGAAGTGACGGCGAAGATGGCGGGAAAAACTCGCACAATATTCTCAGCGGTCCGACTGCAGCTCCTGGCGACCCCTTTCTAGATTCCCAATAAGCGCAGCCAACTCCGGGGGTAGTGCAGACTGGATTTGAACCGCCACCTCTACCACCAATTTTGCCGCCCCTACTACATCTTCTAGCTCACAGTCATCGGAGAGTGCGTTCAAAAGACCGGCCAGCGGCGTGGCCAGCTCGCGGTCAACCACCTCCGGCAGACTGTCGAAGTAGCCCATGTCGTCCGTGAAGATCAGGTCAACAAGTTCCCTCGCCGACCGCAGGAATTCTTCGACGCTTTCATTGCCAGCCATCCTTGTTACCGTTCCTATTCGGGCGTTTCGGGTGTTTCGTAATCGATGCCAAGGCGGTCAAGGCGAGGAGTGCAGGCAGTGTCACATGGATATCCGACCGTACCGTGAGCACCATTCGGCGGCGAGTTGATGCCTCTGACCCTGACGACCTCCATTACACCATTCTTGAGAGCCTGTGCACCCTCGGCGCGCTCGGCAAGAATAAGGCACATGGTTTCGGCGCATCCGGCATGATCACGCTTTCCTAACGTCTTTACCAGACGTTCAACGACGCCACCAGGCGTGGGCAGGAGATCGTGGCCGTTGTAGCCGAAGTAGCTGCGTCCTGACGATGTTGTGAATTTTGCGGCATACACGATCCCGCCGGACTTTCCGCCGTGAGGTCGGAGGAAATCTGCGTACCCGAGCAGATCCGCGGAGGGACCACAGCCCGCGTTGTGAACAAGTAGCTCGCTGTCACCAGCCGCCACGTAATAGGTGTGGATGGTATCAACGGTGAGGTTGTAGACCTGGCGTTGCTCGGTCCACTTTCGCGTGGCAACCACAGACGCTGGCCTGTGGTCTGCCGTCTCGAAGACGGAGCCCCTCGCCAGATCCTGCGCTTCGACCCAACGGCCTTGATCGGCGACCCAGAAGGGGTGGCCGGTCGTAGCGGTCAGCTTTTCCGTCCGATCAGCCTGCTTGCCGTCAGTATCGACCGTGATCTCGATAAGATCTTTGCTACCCGCACCGACGATCAGTGCCGTAACGGCGCGTTCCTCGGTGCGGCCAGTGGTCGGATCGGTGGCAAGCACCTTCTCGCCGATCTGCACCTGGTCAATGCGCTTGGAGTTGCCGTCCGCCATCAGCACCCGGGTCTCGCCGGTGAAACTGTTCATGGTGGGGCATCTACCTAGCAAGCCTCGACCAATGCTGCGGGCCTCACCGATGCCCGCGTTCAGCGCCTTGCTTCCCGCTGACCGGAGCCCGCCGCTCAGCCCACGGATACCCGCGCCCAGCGCCTGGCCGCCGATGGAGCCGAGCGCACCACCGAGGGCGCCGGTGAGACCACCCATGGCGGTGGCGCCGGCGAGGTCCCAACCGCGCTTGCCGTCCATGTAACCGGTGACCGCCGAGCCGACCGCGCCGGCGAGCGCCCCACAGGCCACCGCCCCGACACCGGTCCAGCCGATCGCCGCGCCGCAGCCCAGGCCGACGACGGCACCGACGGCGAAGCCGGCGATCTCGGCGGCGTGATCCTCGACGAACTGGGTCGCCTTGTCCCAGATCTTCTCGGTGCCCTCGACGAGCGGTGCCAACTGCTGTGCGGCAGCCAACCAGAGGTTCTGTTTGAACTTCTGTGGGTCCTGAATGGCCATTGTGGTGACCGCAACGACGCTCGCCGCCATCTTGAAGCCGGTGGAGACCACCTTGCCGAGCGAGATGAGCGGCTTTGTCAGGGCCTGGATCACCGGCAGCTTGGTGAACTTGACGGCTTGTTTGATGGCCGACTTCGCGGCGGCGGTCACCGCGACCTTGGCTTGGTGGATGCGTTGCGCAACGGCCTGTGCCTGCTGTTTCGCCCAGTTGACGGTGCCAGCGACCTTGGACCGGATCTGGTTGCCGACGTACCGGACAGCGTTTATCCCCTTCTCCACGAGCTTCATCGCGGTGTCGGAGATCGTTCGGCCGACTGCCTTGAGGCCGGACCAGGCGTAGTTGATGACAGTGGAGGTGAAATTCCTGGCGTAGTTGTAGACCGCGCTGGCGCCACTGACCACGTTGGACACGGTGTTGCTGACCGCGCTCGCGGCACGCTTCACCCAGCGCGGCCAGTGCCCGTCCGGGTCGTCGAAGTCCAGCGGGGCGCCAGCACCGTAGGTGTAGCGGTTGGCCAGGACCGAGTCGCCGGTGGTGTAGTTGACGCTGTCCCGCGAGGTGAACGTTCCGGTGCCGGGCTGGTACCAGCGGGCGCCCATGTCGACCTGCCCGGTGTCCGGGTCGGTCCAGTCCCCCTGGAAGCCCAACCGGCCGGTGCTGCCGACGCTGGTCACCTTCTTGCCGAACGGGTCGTACGCGGTGGAGTCGTTCAGTGTGGACAGTTGGGTGTCGGCCGGGTTGATCGCCGCCACCACGTCACCGTGGGCGTCGGTCAGCGACAGGCGCTTGTCGGCGCCCTGGGCGGTGGCGAGCAGTTCGTCGTTCGGGCCGCGACCGTAGTACTCGACGCCGTCGTGCACCACCTCGTCGCCCAGGCCGGCGTAGACGAAGGAGTTGCCGGTACGGGACGTGAGCCGGTCCAGGCCGTCGTAGCTGTAGGTCTGGTCCTGCGCCGCGGTGAGGCGGTCGAAGGCGTCGAACGAGTACTGCTCGGCCAGACCGGAACTGGTCCGGGTCCGCAGGGTGCCCCGCGCGGTGTACGCGTAGGTGTAGTCGCCGTCGGAGAGCAGGCGGTTGCGCTCGTCGAAGGTCGCGCTCTTGGATCCGGCGCGGATCCGGTTGCCGCTGGCGTCCCAGGCGTACGTTACGGCCCCGGCCGGGCTGGTCCAGGAGATCAGCCGGCCGGCCTTGTCGTAGTCGTAGGTGTTGTTGCCGGCGCCGGCGGTGCCGGTGGTGTTCTTGCTGGTGAGGTGGCCGTTCAGGTCGAAGCCGTAGGTGACCGAGGCCACCGTCTGACCGCCCGAGTTGCGCAGCACGTCGCTGGCGACCCGCCCGTAGTCGTCGTACCCGAAGGTGCGGACGCGGCCGGCGCCGTAGTCGACGGTCTTGACGTCACCGGCGGCGTCGTAGTCAAGCTTCTGCTGCTGGCCGGTGATGCCGTCGGTGAGCGTGTCGAGGCGACCCTTGAGGTAGCCGAAGGTGGCAGTGCCGGTCAGGTCCGTGCGGCTGGTCACCTGGCCGTCGTCGTTGTAGTCGAAGCTCGCCGTGCCGGACGGGCCGGCGGTGGACAGCAGCCCGCCCCGGTCGTTCCAGCTGTAGGTGTTGCTGCCACCGGGCGCGTTGACGCTGGTCAGCCGCCCGTCCTGGTCGTAGTCCAGGGTCCGGGTCGCGGTCGGGGTGTCGCCTCCGGAGCCGGTCTCCACTGTCAGTCGACCGGCCGCGTCGTAGGTCCGCACGCGGCTCACCCCACCCGGGGCGCTGAGCCGCACCGGGTTGCCGTCGGCGTCGTACGCGACGGTCCAGGTCCGGTCCGCGGCGCTCGGGTGGCTCGCCGTGGACGGCTCGATCGCCGACTCCGGCAGACCCAGGGTGTTGTACGTGTAGATGGTGGAGTTGGTGCGGCCGTCGGTGTAGCGGGTCCGGTTGCCGGCCGCGTCGTACCCGAAGGTGGTGGTGATTGGGTCGGCGTCGGTCGGCTCGACCTGCTTCACGAGCTGGTCCGCAGCGTCGTACTCGTAGGTGGTGACGGTGTTGTAGGGGTCCGTCGACGAGGTCATGTTGCCGGCCACGTCGTAGCCGTAGCTCTGGGTGCGCAAGACCGTGCCGTCGGCCTTGAGGTTCGTGGTGCTCGTCCGGTTGCCGAACTGGTCGTACCCGATCCGGGTGGTGCGGCCGAGTCCGTCGGAGACGCGGACCTGGCGGCCGGCGAAGTCGTACCCGAAGATCGTGGCCTCGCCGGTCGGCGCGGTGCTGCGGGTGATGTCACCGACCCCGTTGAAGGTGTTGACAGTGGTCGCCCCGGTCGGGGACGTCGACGAGACCAGGTTGCCCGCGTCGTCGTACGTGAGCTTGCTGACCAGGTTGCGGGTGGTCGGCCGCCGCTCGACGACGGTCTGGGTGACCTGCCGGTCGAGGTCGTCGTAGGTCGACTCGACCCGGGCGCCGGTCGGTCCGGTGACCGAGAGGACCTCACCGGTGCGGGTGTACGTGTAGCGGGTGAGCGCGCGGTCGTCGTTGGTCTTCGCCGGTTCGTCCCGGACGGTCAACCGGTTGAGCTGGTCGTACGTGTAGCTGGTGACGCCCGCCGGGTCGGTCTCCTCCAGCACGTTACCCAGGGCGTCGTAGCGGCGCTTGTGCTCCGGGGTGACCGTCTGGGACACCCCCGGAGCCTGGTACGTCGGCGCGAGGCTGCGCACCATCCGGCCGAGCTTGTCGTACTCCGAGGTGGAGACTCGCCCGAGCGGGTCCTTGACGGCGACCTGCTCGCCGAAGGTGTTGTAGCCGACCGAACTGGTCGGGTTGGTGGAGACGGCCGTGCTGCCGTCGCTCTCGGCCAGGACGGTCGGGCCGCTCTGCACGGTCTGGCGGCCGAGTTCGTCGTAGCTGAAGGTGCTGGTGTACTTCGCCTTGTCGGCGCCGGAGACGTTGCCGCGCGGGTCGGTGACCGAGGTCCGCAGACCGCGCCTGTCGTACGTGTAGCTGGTCACCCTGCTCTCGCTGCCGGCGGTGACCTTCTCGGTGAGTACGTTGCCGGCGTCGTCGTAGGTGTAGTCGACGACCTCGGAGGTGGCCAGCACCGTCCAGTTCAGGTTCGACGGGTTACCGGTGCGCACGACCTGCTTGACGTTGCCGTCGTAGTAGTAGGTGAAGGTGTTGGTGCGACGCACACCGGTCGGGTCGAGCACGGTGCTCTGCACCTTGCCGGCCTTGTCCGGCGTGTGGTCGGTGATCTGGGTGCCGTTGGCGCCGACCTTGCGGGTCACGTTGCCGGCCCCGTCGTAGGTGTTCTCCTCCACGACGTAGTCCCGCTTGGAGCCGTCCGGGTTACGGAAGTCCTTGAGGGTGATCTTCTCCAGCAGGTCGTCGCGGTAGTACTTGTACTCCAGTCGCCGGCCCATGGCGTCGGTGTCGCTGGCCAGTCGCCCGGCGAAGTCGTACGAGTAGGAGTGCAGGACCAGGTAGTCGCCGGTGCCGGTGCCGGTGCCGGGGGTGCCGGCCGGGTCGCTGCGCCAGTCCCGCAGCCGCACCTCGGCCACCTTGTTCTGCGCGGTGTACGCCCAGTCGTAGCGGTTGCCGTTGGCGTCGGTCATTGTCGTCTTGTTGCCGAACCGGTCGTAGCCGTAGCTGGTCTCGTTGCCCTCCGGGTCGACGACCCGGACCGGCCGGCCCTCGTCGTCGTACTCGGTGCTGGTGACCCGTTCGGGGTCACCGCCGAGCAGGTCGGAGACGGTGACCTTGGTGGGGTTACCGTCGGCGTCGTACTCGTTGACGGTCCGGCTCTGGTGCTGCTTGCCCATGACGGCATCGGTGGTGACCGGCCCGGTGACGGCGGCGACCCGGGAGTGCCCGTCGTAGGTGATCGTGGTGGTGACGCCCGCGGGATAGGTGTCGGAGATGACCTTCTCGGTGATCCGCCGGCCGAGCGCGTCGTACGTGTACTCGGTCACCAGCCCGGACGGCTCGGTCACCTTGTGCAGGTCACCGTTGGCGTAGTACGCGTAGCTGGTGGCCTTGGGGCGCGCGTTGGTGATGCTGCTGGCCAGCAGCCCGGACGGGACGAAGCCGTTGATGCCGACCTCGCCGCCGCTCGTGTAGGCGTGGGTGACCGTGCTGCCGTCCGGGTTGGTCTGGATGCGGAGCTGTCCGGTGGAGTGGTACGTGAAGGTGGTCAGGAAGTTGTTGTCGGTCGGCCCGGTGGATCGGCCGTCGCGCTGCGCCACCGCGAGGTCGATCAGCGGGTCGAGCGGATTGGTGATGGTGGCCGAGTAGGTGTAGTAGTTCGTGAAGCACTGCGTGGAGGTACGGCAGCTCTTGCGGGTGGCGAGACGGCCCCTGCTGTCGTACGTCATCTCCACCGTGTCACCGTTCTCGTTGGTGACCTTGCTCTGGTAGCCCTCCGCGTTGTAGGAGAACGAGCGGATGGCCATGCCGTCCAACGGGTGCCGCACGAAAATGGGTCCACCTGCGTCGCCGGGGATCACCGTGCAGAAGGCCGGATCGTTCGGGTCGGGCTGGGTGCAGACCTCGGTCGGCGGTGGGCTCGGGGTCGGGCTGGTCTGCCCCGGCCGGTCCTCCTCGCGGATCTCCAGTCCGAGCGGGGTGCCGGAGCGCAGCAGACGACCGGCGAGCGCGTCGTACTCGTACAGGTAGGGACGGTTGGCCGGGTCGAGGACCTGGACGCTGCGCCGCAGGTCGGTGTCGCCGCCGTAGACGGTGGGCTGGCCCACCTTCCAGGTGCCGCCGTTGTCGTCGGTGTACTCCTTGACCCGGTCGGTGGCCGTGTCGTACTCGACCTCGGTGGCGACCCGGCCACTGGGCAGGGTGACCCTGGTGAGCTGCTGGGCGGCCGGCTTGGCGTACTGGAAGTGCGCCCTGGCCGTGTCCGGGCCGATCGGGTGGGAGTAGACGGCGACCTCGTCGATGGTGCCGGCGAAGTAGCGCTGGGCGGTGCCGCCCCAGGCCGGCCAGGACGTGGGTGAGGTCGCCGAGGCGAGGCCGACCTGGTTGAAGGTCAGCAGCGAGTGTTCGATCGGCTGCCCGGTCTGCCCAGGGGGATTGGTGACCTTGACCCCGTCGAGGTACATGGTCTGGGTGTTGGCCATCGCGGACAGCACCACGTGGTGCCACTTGTTGTCGTTGACGGTGCTGGTCGAGGTGATCGGATCGATCGTGCCGTTGGCGAACTGGCCCCGCAGCTTGCCGTCGATGCCGGTGTAGAGCAGGGGCGCGCCGCTGGTGGCGGCGGTGCCGACGGCCTTGTCCTGGTAGCCGATGAGTGGGCCACCGGTCTGGGTCAGGCCGATCTTGAACCACAGCTCGACGGAAACGTCGCGGCTCTTCTTCACCAGGCCCTTCGGCAGTTCGAGGTACGCCGAGGTGCCGTTGAAGGCGGCGGCGGTGCCGTTGGTGCCCTCCAGCACGCCGGGCTGGCCCAGCGTGACGTTGTTGCGGTACGTGCCGGCGTCCTTGCCCAGGTTGATCGCCACGTCGCTGGCCGCGCCGGTGCCCTCGGCCTCGCCGAGGTGGTAGTACGAGTCGGGCTTGGCGTCGAGGACGGCGGTGCGGTAGTGCGAGCCGGCCGCGTAGTCGTAGGTGGTGCAGGCGGACTCCGGGCCGCAGACCTTGGTCAGCAGGTCACCGTTGTAGGTGTAGTTCCAGGTCAGCTTCGCGCCGTTGACCACGTCGGTGCTGACCGTGGCGATGCGGTTGCCGTTCCAGGTGAAGGTGAGCGAACGGCCGGCGGTGTTGCTCTGGCTGTTGGCGACCTGCGCCCGGGCGAGCTTGCCGGTCATCGGGTCGAGGATCAGGTTTACCGAGTGCCCGGAGTTGTCGGTGATCTTCTGGAGTTTGTTGAGCAGGGAGAACTGGTAGGTGCTGCCGGTGCGGTCGACCAGCTTCCAGTTGCTGCTGTCGACGCTGAGCTTCGCGACCCGGCCCGGCGGCGGCGCGTACGTGCCGTCCGGGTTCTTGCCGAACCGCACCTCCTGGCCGTCGGGGTAGCGGACGACCACGTTGCCGGTCCCGTCGTTGTCGGGGACCAGCGTCATGTCGTACCGGCTGGACCAGCCGGCGCCGAAGACACCTGTGGTGCGGGGGTCGAGGCTGTTGTAGGTGCGGACCAGGTTCAGCTCCGGGCCGACGGTCACCACCGTGGCGTCCACCGCGGAGGTGGCGAAGTTGCCGGTCTGGGCGTCGAACTCGCGGCCCTGCTCGGCGCCGGGCGAGGTGGCGATCCGGGACAGCAGGTCCGGTTGTGGCACCGAGCTGATCATGGTCGAGTACGGCGAGATGACCTCGTTGGCGCTGTCCTTGACGAAGGACCGCCACAGGTAGCTCTTGCCCCAGACCATCCGGCCGGCGGGCACCACCCAGGACTGCTTGGCCTGGTAGCCGGAGTTGGTGCAGTTGGTGGCCGCGCCGGCGTCGGTACTGTCGCAGATCTCGAACTTGAACGACAGGGTGGCGCCGGGTGCGGCGTCGGTGTCCACGGCCCGGGCCCAGAGCAACGGGGTGAGCGTCGGGGCCTGGTAGCCGTTCTCCGGGTAGAGCTCCTGTACGACAGGCGGAACGTCGAAGACCTGGAGCACGATCCGGCCGGGTGGCACCTGGTGGTCGGTGAAGACCGCCCCACCGGTACGCACCATGGTGAAGTCGAGGAAGTAGGAGCCGGGCTCCAACCGCTTGACTGTCGCGTCGAGGGTGACCTTCGCGCCACGGGCCAACGTGGTGGGCAGGTTGGCCGCCCGCTGCTGGGTCACCGCGGCACCGGTCTGCGCGTTGTAGACCCGGTAGGCGAGGTAGTAGTTGGCCGGCGTCCACGCCTCGGCACCGAGGTTGGTGACAGTCACCTTCACCTTGCCGTCCTGGTTGCGCAGGACGGGCGGCTCCGGGGTGGGCTTCGGGATCGCGTACCCGGCGTTGTACGGGCTGTGCGTGACGTAGAGCGCCGGCGGGTTGGCCGTGCCGGTGCCAGCGAACTTCTTCCACGCGGAGCTGTCGGTGGTGGACGCCCGCAGCGAGAGACCGTTGTTGGCCTGCTGGCCGTTGGCCCACCGCTGCACCAGGTTGCGGCCGGCGACGCCGAGGTCGAACATCTCGCCCGCTGCCGGGCAGGCGGATTTGGACTGGCCGAGTGCGACGTACCCGTGGGCGAACGAGCGGCTGACCAGCGCGCCACCCACTGCCGGCCCCGGGTACGAGTAGCCGGTGCCGGCCGACCACGACCCGGTGACCGGGTGGACGGTGACCGCGCGCGCCTTGCAGGAGGCCGCGTCGAAGTTGACAGCGGAGAGCGCCGCGCCGTGGATGGTGTGGTTCTGGAGTCGGCTCACCAGGTTGCCGAACTTGAGGTAGGCCGCCGCGTTGAAGTCGCCGCCGCAGTTGCTGCCGGGGCAGGCCGACGAGGGGAAGCGTCCGACGAGCAGCTCGGAACCGCCGGAGGTAGAGCTGCTGCCGTGCACGGACATGCTGCTGTCGGCGTTGACCGCGTCGACCGGCGGGCCGACGGTCGGGTCGACCTCGACCGGGTAGTGCCGGGCCGGGTCGGTCAGCCAGGCCCGGTCGGGGGTGACCTTCAGCGCCGTCTGCCCACCCGTGGTGATCAGCTCGTACGCGACCTTGGTCGAGGTGGCGGGACCGGCCGCCCCCGAGCCGGCGTCCACCATCCAACCCGGCGGGATGACCCCCCGCGCGTTGCCGTCGCGGTCACTCAGGACGATCTGGCCGTCGACCAGTTTCGCGGTGAGGTTGCGCAGGCTCAGCGGGAACACGTACGAGGTGGGCGCCTTGGCCGAGTGCAGGACCAGGGTCTCCTTCACACCACCGGCTCGGGGCTCCAGGCGCAGGTCGACGTCGGGGCGTACGCCGGGGTAGGTGACGGCCGTGCCGTCCACCCGTCCCGGTGCGTTGGTCGCCTCGGCCAGACCGAAGCCGAACTCGGTGTCACCGTCGAAGCTCAGCCGGGCCACCTGGTTCGCGGCGCCGTTCCCGGCGAGGTGCAGCCCGACCGAGTCGGCGGTGGTTCCCCACCCGTCGGCGGCGGGCACCAGAGTGTGGTCGATGGGTGCCCAGGTGCCGTCCGGCTTGCGGTAGTTGATCGGGGCGGACGAGAACTCGGTGGTCTGGGTGCCGTCGGCATTGTCGAAGACGCGCTGGTCGACGGTGCGCTCGGCCGGCCGTTCCCGGCTGGTGCGCTTGTCGAAGCCCGGGGTGTCGTCGACGGGTGCGGTGGCCACCGACGCCTTGTTGCGTCCGGGGGCCGGCTTGTCGGCGAGCTTGTGCGGCGGGTACTGCCCGCGCAGCGACTTCGGGAGGTCACGGTTGGGTCGTCCGGGCGTCACGTGCGCCTTGCCCGCCGCCGAAGCCCATGCCTGGCTTGGTTTCGCGCCGCCACCCCGACCGGTGGAGGCGACACCGTCGCGGTCCCGGGCACCGCCCGCCGGCAGCGCGGTCACCCCGCTGCCACCCAGGTTGAGCATCAGCACACCGGCGAGGGCGGCTGCCAGGACGGATCGGGTGGTGCCGGAGCCGAACACCGAGCGTTGCCGGAGTAGCCGACCACGCAGATCGGTCAGCCGACCGCGCGGGTCGGGCAGACGCCGAATGCTGAAGGACATGGTTGGTCACCCCTGGATCGAGGACGGGCTGAGCGGCGGAGACAGGCACGCGCGGGCCGCGAGACCGGCGAAGGCCCCGCACAGTCGTACGTGTGATCGCCGTACCTCTCTGCGGGCACGGCGGTACGGCATCGACCCAGCGGTCGACGAAGAACTCAGGAGATAGGAAGAGGCAACTCGGGTGGACGGAATTCACGCCGGAGCGGCTCGTCCAACAAAACCACTAACGCCTCACCACGGCACAATGCCGCCGGGTCAACGGTCACAGCTTCACACCCCCGTGTGCTGTTACTCATCGATATGCCGCTGTAGGTTGCAGCACCGCCAATCGGCTGTCAAGCCACAGTGGCCGGATGTCCGTTGGTTAGCGCTGCGACCTAGGACGATTACTTCCGGTAAGACGAAGGGGCTTTAATGGCGTAGGTCCGTTTACTGCCGGCACTGCCCGGCTCGCGGGCCGTCCGTTGTGGACACCGCCCGAACTCGCCCTGATGTGACCGATCGACGAACTCCCGCTGCGTCAAGGAGGCGCTGACGTTAGCGGAGCCCGGTCAGCGCGGTCACCGACCGGTCCGTGCCGTCGTAGCTGCGGGCGGCGTCGAAGTCACCCGTCGGACGCTGCCCGTCGGCGACGGCACGAGCCAACCGCAGGTCCGCGTTGCGGAACCGCAGGGCGAGGCTCAGGTGCGGCACCCACGCTTCGGGCGCATGCCACGGGCGGTGTCCGTCGGCCTCGGCGAGAACATCCCAGACGGCGGTGTGCAGCGCGGTCAGCGCCGGAGTGGGTCGAACGAGCCAGACCAGTGGGGCGCTGCCGTCGAGGACGACGACCCGATCGAGTGTCACCGGCACCGGCAGCGCGGCGTCGAACAGCTCGGCCAGGCGGTGCTCCACCCCCGGCGGGAACTCGTCGACAACGGCGAGGGTGAGGTGCGGCCGGTTGGTCGGATGGATGTTGCGCGCCAGGCTGGGCAATCCGGCGGCGGCCAGGCGGCCCCAGACCGCCCTGACCACGACCTCCAGGCCGGGCGAGCAAACCAGTTCCACCGTACGCACCCCGACACGTTACCGGGGAAGCCGCTGGTGACGGTGGTCAGAGCCAGCCGTTGTCCCGGGCTGTGCGGACGGCCTCGGCCCGGTCGGCGGCGGCGAGCTTCTGCACGGCGGAGGAGAGGTGGTTGCGCACGGTGCCGGTGGACAGGTGCACCCGACGGGCGATCACCGCGACCGGGGCACCGACCTCGGCCAGCCGTAGTGTCTCCAGCTCCCGTGGGGTCAGCGGGCACGGGGGCAGGGTCAGCGCGTCGGCGGCCAACGACGGGTCGACGTAGCGACCTCCGGCGTGCACCCGGCGGATCACGTCGGCGAGCGCCCCACCCGGCGCGCCCTTGGGCAGGAACCCCCGGGCGCCAGCGGTCAACGCCTGGCGCAGGTGCCCGGGCCGGCCGTGCCCGGTCAGCACGACCACCGCGCAGTCAGGTCGGACCCGGGTCAGCTCGGCGGCCACCGCGATACCGTCCAGGCCCGGCATCTCCAGGTCCACCACTGCCACGTCCGGGCGGTGCGCCAGCACCGCGCTGACGGCCGCCGGACCGTCGGCGGCGTGTGCCACCACCTCGACGTCCGGTTCCAGGTCGAGCAGCGCGGCGACGGCGACGCGGATCAGCTCCTCGTCGTCGGCGAGCAGGACGCGGATCACGACCGCGCCGGCACTGTGGCTTCGAGGGTGAAGATCGCGTCCTCCCGGCGTACCCGCAACTCTCCGCCGGCGGCGGCGAGTCGGTCGGCCAGCCCCCGCAGGCCGTGGCTGCGCGCGTCCGGGCTGCTGTCGTCGGCGCCGTCGTTGGCCACCGTCATCCTGGTCACGTCACCCTCCCAGTCGATGCGGATCCGGCACCAGTCGGCCCGACTGTGCCGCAGCACGTTGGTGCTCGCCTCGCGCAGCACCGCCGCCAGCTCGACGGCGGCCGGTTGCGGCAGGTCAGTCGGTGGCGGCACCACCGTGCACCGCACCCCGCAGGAGCGCAGTACCCCCACCACCGCGGTGAGCTGTTCGTCGAGGTCGACGGCCCGGTAGCCGTGCACCGTCTCGCGCACCTCGCTCAGCGCGGAGGCGGCCAGCCGCTGCACCTCGGCGGCCTCCCGCCCGGCCCGCTCCGGGTCGACCGGGGCGAGCCGGGCGGCGAGTTCGGCCTTCAACGCGATCACCGTGAGCCGGTGCCCCAGCACGTCGTGCACGTCGCGGGCGAAGCGCAGCCGCTCCTCGACGGCGGCCAGCTTGGCCTGGGCGGTCTGGCCCTGGCGGGCCTCCATGAGCAGGTCCCAGAACCACACCTGGAACCCGTTGACGGCGGCCACGGCCACGCCGATCCCGCCGGTCACCGCGAGGTGGCGCGGAACGGAACCGCCGGTCCACCAGGCCACCGCGACCGCCACCGCAACGACGCCGACGGCGACCGCCAGCGCGGCCCGCCACCGCACCAGCAGCGGCGTCATGCCGATCAGCGCCGCACCGAGCCAGGCCCAGGTCGGCCACCTGCCGGCCGCCACCGGACCCACCAGCGGAACGCTCAGCGCCGCCGCGCCGACCAGGCTCAGCTCGGCGCGACGCCGCCAGCGCGGGTCGAGCCACGGCGTCACGGCCGCGTACAGGACGACGGTCTGGGCGATCACGAAGGCGAGGATGCCGACCGCGCCGAGCGTCACCCGGCCCGGGTCGGGCTCCCGGGTCAGGCCGACCGCCGGCAGCAGGACGCTCGCCCAGACGCCGGTGGCCAGCGACACCAGCGTCGCCTGCCGGGCGCGGCGCAGCCGGCGGTCCACCCGGGGAGTCACCGCCTCGCTCGCCACGCACCGATCCTAGGACCGCCGCGCGCCTGCTCCACCCCGGCGAATCATCACTGTCGAACCGTGGAATCCGCACGGTTTTCCCGTGACGAACGGGTCTGCCGCCCACCCCGGGGACACCGGCAGGGTCGAGGCATGGAAAACACCAGGATGTACGCGGACAGCGTCAGCGCCGTACCGTCGCCAGCGTCGCTGCCCACCGACGACCCGACGCCGACCAGCGCGGCAGCGGCCCGCAGCAGGCGGCGGCTGCTGTGGCACCTGGGCGAGATGGCCCTGGCGATGGTCGCCGGGATGCTGCTGCTCGGGCCGTTGTGGGAGCTGGCCGGCACCGCGCTGGGCGTCGGCGACGCGCTGGCCCGGCCGGAGGTCGCCGCCCTGGTGATGGCCACGAACATGACCGTCGGGATGACGGTGGGGATGCGCTACCGGGCGCACCGCTGGCCCGCCGTCGGCGAGATGGCCGTCGCGATGTACGTCCCGTTCCTGCTGCTGCTCGTGCCGTTTCGGGCCGGCCTGATCGACGCCGACGCGCTGCTGCTCGGCGGTCACCTGCTGATGATTCCCGCGATGGTGCTGGTGGCGGTCCGGCACCGACACGAAGCCTCCGTGCCGGTACGCCGAAACCGGGTCGTGGTGGCGCTCGCCCACCGCTGGCCGGCCGCGGTGGCGCTGCTGCTGACGGTGGACATGTGGGTAGAACCGGGCGTGCTCAGCCCGTGGACGATGCTGGTGCTGCCCGGCGGCTACCTGCTGATCGGCATGGCCCGCCGCACGCTGGGCGGGCGGGGCGTGCTCGCCACCCAACTCGCCGGTCTGGCCATCTGGGTCGCCCTGACGCTTGTCGCGGTGCTGGCCGGCGGGCGGACCGCCGCCTGGCTGGTGGCGTTCGGCTGGTTGGCGCACGCCGGTTGGGACCTGGCGCACCACCGCGGCGGCCGGGTGGTGCCGCGCGGCTACACCGAGTTCTGCATGGTGCTCGACGTGGCCCTCGCGGCGGTGATGGTGCTGGCCATCCTGACCACGGACGGCTGACCGAGGCCGCCGCCGGCACCGGGGAACAGGCACAGCACGGGCCCGGGGACAGTTCTTGTGGCGGTCGCCGCAACGGCCCGGACGGCGTGATGAAAGGCTTGGCGCATGAGTTCCGCACCTGCACAGCACGACGCACCGACTGACGCCACCCCCGACGGCACCGACGAGGTGAGCGCCTTCACCGAGCTCGGGCTGCGCACCGAACTGCTGGGCGCGCTCGCCGCCCTCGGGTACGAGGAGCCGACCCCCATCCAGCGGGAGGCTATCCCACCGCTGCTGAAGGGTCGTGACCTGCTGGGTCAGGCGGCCACCGGCACCGGCAAGACGGCGGCGTTCGCGCTGCCGCTGCTCAACCTCATGGCGGCACACCGCCAGGGCGGTGACCCGGTGGCCCTGGTGCTGGTGCCGACCCGGGAGCTGGCGGTGCAGGTCTCCGAGGCGTTCCACCGCTACGGCAAGGACCTCGGCGCGCGGGTGCTGCCGATCTACGGTGGGCAGCCGATCGGGCGGCAGCTGCGGGCACTGGACAGCGGCGTCGACGTGGTGGTGGCCACCCCCGGGCGGGCCCTCGACCACATCGCCCGGGGCACCCTGCGCCTCGGTGGGTTGGCCACGGTGGTGCTCGACGAGGCCGACGAGATGCTCGACATGGGTTTCGCCGAGGACATCGAGGCGATCCTGGAGCACGCCCCGGCGCAACGTCAGACGGTGCTCTTCTCGGCCACCATGCCGTCGCGCATCGACGGGATGGCCCGCCAGCACCTGCGTGAACCGGTCCGAATCGAGATCGGCCGGGAGCAGCCGGTCGCCGGTGAGGCGCCCCGGGTGCGGCAGAGCGCGTACATCGTGACCCGGGCGCACAAGCCGGCCGCGCTGGGCCGGGTGTTGGACGTGGAGTCCCCGACCGCGGCGATCGTGTTCTGCCGCAGCCGCGAAGAGGTCGACCGGCTGACCGAGACGATGAACGGCCGGGGTTACCGCTCGGAGGCCCTGCACGGTGGGATGAGCCAGGAGCAGCGCGACCGGGTCATGGGCCGGCTGCGGGCGGGCACCGCCGACCTGCTGGTGGCCACCGACGTGGCGGCCCGGGGGCTGGACGTCGAGCAGCTGACCCACGTGGTCAACTACGACGTGCCGTCGGCCCCCGAGTCGTACGTGCACCGGATCGGTCGGGTGGGTCGGGCCGGCCGCGAGGGCGTGGCGATCACCCTCGCCGAGCCGCGCGAGCACCGGATGCTCAAGACCATCGAGCGGGTGACCGGCCAACGGATCACCATCGACAAGATCCCCACCGTGGCGGACATGCGGACCCGCCGGTTGGAGCTGACCCAGGCGGCCCTGCGCGAGAGCCTGCTGGAGGACGACCTCGACCCGTACCGGGTGATCGTGGAGACGCTGACCGACGAGTTCGACCTGATGGAGGTCGCCCTCGCCGCGGTGAAGCTGGCCCACGAGGTGACGTCGCCGGGCTCCGACGACGAGGAGGAGATCCCGCAGGTTCCGGTGCGCGGCCCGCGCGAGGGTCGTCCGGAGTCCGGCGGCCGGGGCGGCGACCGGCGGGGCGGGGGTCGGCCGCGCTCCGGCGGCGGCAACACCGTCCAGGTCTTCGTCGGTCTGGGTCGACGGGCCGGGGTGCGCCCGCAGGACCTGGTGGGCGCGATCACCGGGGAGACCGGCATCCGTGGCCGGGACATCGGCTCGATCGAGATCGCCGACCGGTTCTCGCTGGTGGAGGTGCCGCAGGGGGTGGCCGACGAGGTCATCTCCGGGCTGCGGCAGAGCACGATCAAGGGCCGCAAGGCCACTGTGCGCCGCGACCGTGGCGGCGACGAGCGCTGAGACTGCTGCACGCGGACAGAGGGACCCTCGCCGTCTTCGAAGACGGCGAGGGTCCTTCGGTGCGCGGTGTCAGACCGTGAAGAGCGCCGGACCGTCCAGCGTCTTCACGTCGGCCGGGCGCAGCGCCAGGGCGAGCACGTCGGCCACGTCGGCCAGGGTGTGCACGGTCAGCGCCTCGCGCACCTCGGCCGGCAGGTCGTCCAGGTCCGGTTCGTTGCGCGCCGGGATGATCACTTCGGTGAGGCCGGCCCGGTGCGCGGCGAGCAGCTTCTGCTTCACCCCACCGATCGGCAGCACCCGACCGGAGAGCGTCACCTCACCGGTCATCCCGAACTCGGGGCGGACCGGGCGACCGGTGACCAGCGACGCCAGGGCCGTGACCATGGTGATGCCGGCGCTCGGACCGTCCTTGGGCACCGCGCCCGCCGGGAAGTGGACGTGGATCCGGCGTCCCGCGAGGGCGTTCGGGTCGATGCCGAGCCGCCGCCCGTTGGAGCGCAGGTAGGAGAGCGCGATGTGCGCCGACTCCTTCATCACGTCACCGAGCTGGCCGGTCAGGGTCAGCCCCGGCTCGCCCTCCATGCTGGTCGCCTCGATGAAGAGCACGTCCCCACCGGCGCCCGTGACGGCCAGGCCGGTGGCCACGCCCGGCACCGCGGTGCGCTCGGCCGACTCCGGGGTGAACTTCGGCCGCCCCAGGTAGCCGGTGAGGTTGTCGGTGTCGACGCGTACCGGCGTGGGGTCGGTCGCCAGTGTCACCGTCACCTTGCGCAGGATCTTGGCCAGGGCCCGTTCGAGCTGCCGCACGCCGGCCTCGCGGGTGTACTCCCCCGCGATCAGCGCGAGAGCCTTGTCGGCGACTGTCACCTCCTCGGCGGTCAACCCGGCGCGCTCCCGCTGCCGGGGCAGCAGGTGGTCGCGGGCGATGGAGACCTTCTCGTCCTCGGTGTACCCGTCCAGCATGACCAGCTCCATCCGGTCCAGCAGCGGTCCGGGGATGGCGTCCACCACGTTGGCGGTAGCCAGGAAGAGCACGTCGGACAGGTCCAGATCGACCTCCAGGTAGTGGTCCCGGAAGGTGTGGTTCTGGGCCGGGTCGAGCACCTCCAGCAGGGCGGCGGCGGGGTCACCGGCGTAGCCGGCGGCCAGCTTGTCCACCTCGTCGAGGAGCACGACCGGGTTCATCGAGCCGGCCTCGCGCAGCGCGCGGACGATCCGGCCGGGCAGCGCACCCACGTAGGTGCGCCGGTGCCCGCGGATCTCCGCCTCGTCGCGGACGCCGCCGAGCGAGACCCGGACGAAGTTGCGCCCGAGCGCCCGCGCCACGGACTCGCCGAGGCTGGTCTTGCCGACCCCGGGAGGGCCGGCGAGGGCGAGCACCGCGCCGGAGCCGCGACCGCCGACCACGCCGAGGTTGCGCTCGGCCCGCCGGTTGCGCACCGCCAGGTACTCCAGGATGCGGTCCTTCACGTCGGACAGGCCGGCGTGGTCGGCGTCGAGCACCGCCCGGGCCGCGGCCAGGTCGGTGTTGTCCTCGGTACGCGTGCCCCACGGCATTTCGAGCACGGTGTCCAGCCAGGTACGGATCCAGCCCGCCTCCGGGGAGGCGTCACTGGCCCGCTCCAGCTTGCCGACCTCGCGCATGGCCGCCTCGCGGACCTTCTCCGGCAGCTCGGCGGACTCGACCCGGGACCGGTAGTCGGCGGAGCCGTCCGGCTCGTCCTCGCCCAGTTCCTTGCGGATCGCGGCGAGCTGCTGACGCAGCAGGAACTCGCGCTGGGACTTCTCCAGCCCCTCGCGGACGTCGCTGTTGATCTGCTCGGTGACCTCCTGCTCGGCCAGGTAGTCCTTCACCCAGCCGACCAGCAGCTCCAGCCGGGCGGTGACGTCCGGCGCGGCGAGCAGCTCGGTCTTCTGCTCCAGCGTCAGCCAGGGCGCGTAGCCGGCCGAGTCGGCCAGCTCGGAGAGGTCGGTCATCCGCTCCACCGCGTCGATGACCTGCCAGGCGCCCCGCTGTTGGAGCACGGAGGTGACCAGGGCGCGGTACTCGCGGGCGAGTTCACGGGCCCGACCGGCGTAGGCGGGTTCGTCGAGTTCGGTCGCCTCGACCCAGAGGGCGGCGCCGGGGCCGGGCACGCCGGAACCGATCCGGGCCCGGGACAGGCCACGGATGACGGCGGCGGGCTCACCCTCGGGCAGCCGGCCGACCTTCTCGATGGTGGCGACCACGCCGACCGGCCCGTACTCGCCGTCGATGCGCGGCACGGCCAGCAGCTTGCGGTCGCCGGTCGCGCGGGCGGCGTCGATCGCGGCCTGGGTGGTGGGGTCGAGGGTCACCGGGATGACCATCCCGGGCAGCAGCACGGCGTCGGTCAGGGGAAGTACCGGAAGAGTTGCCATCGAACACCTGCCATCACGTTGAGTTGAGCGTGTCTGGCTCAAGTAACAAAGCGTTCCCCTTGTTCCGCCCTGTGACCCAGACCACTTCCCCGGCCGGTTCCGTCGGGTCACCCGGGGCCGGCGGGCTGGGCGGTGCTGCCGGCCGAACTGCTGCGCACTCTGCTGCGGCCCACGCGCTTCCCGGCGGTCGACCTCGACAGCGAGGAACGGCGGCTGCTGCGGGCGATCGCCGCCGGTCGTAGCACCGTCGACATCGCCGAAGAACCGCACGTCTCGGAACGGACGGTGAAACGTATGACCGCCGCGTTGCTGCGAAAGTTACGGGTGTCGAGCCGGGCAGAGGCTGCCGCCGTCGCCGGTCACGCCGGGATCCTCGGGGAATGAAGCCCGGTCATCGGACCGATTCACGGTTTTGCTCTGTAACGGAATCGCGACGCGCCGAATGAATGGAAGGCATATTGTTGCGGATTACCGGGGTGATAGGTCAGACTTTGGACACATCCCGCCGCACACAGGGAGTAATCGGCAATGGCGAGAAAAGTAATCACGGTCCTGACCGACGACCTCGACGGTGGGAAGGCCGACCGGACGGTGGAGTTCAGTCTCGACGGCGTGGCCTACACGATCGATGTCTCCGACGAGAATGCCGGTGTCCTGCGCAAGGCGCTCGACCCGTACATCAATGCGGGTCGGCGGATCGGGCGCGGTCCGGTGGAGAGCGCCCGATCAGTCCGACGGCCGGGCCGACCTGCCGGCGCGGGAATGGATCGGGAGCAGAACCGGGCCATCCGGGAATGGGCCGTCAAGAACGGCTACAAGATTTCCGAGCGCGGCCGGATCCCGGTGGAGGTTGTCGAGGCGTACAAGAACCGCTGACGCGACGCGACGACGGGGCCCCGCCAGCACGGCGGGGCCCCGTCGTGTGTCCGGGTCGCCCGTTGCGACGCGACGGCCGGCCACCCCAGGTTGGTTGCCCCCGGGGGGGCCGGCCGTCGCTGCTACCTCAGTTGACGTCGATGCGCACCGAGTCGAAGGCGGGGGTCTGGTTGGCCCGCTCCATCATCGGCAGGCGGTGCGAGCCGTCACCGGCCCAGACGGAGCACTGGGCGGTACCCGACTCCGGCAGGCCCGGAACCTGGATCGTCACCTCGTCGGGCTGGGCGCCACCGCGGCCGTCCTCGGTCGCGACGAAGAACGCGGGCACCTCCTGCGGCTCCGGCGGCGCGGTCAGGCTGTCCAGCATCCGGCAGGCGGTGTGGAAGTGTCCGCGGACCAGGCCCTGGTCGTTGAGCAGCGAGCTCTCCACGTAGTAGCCACCCTGACCGGCGGCCAGGAAGCGGTCCCGCACCAGGTTGCGGGTGCTGACCCGCAGGGTGAAGGGCTGGTTCTGGCCAACCTGCTCGGGGAACTGGGTGATCAGCAGCGACGGGTTGTTGGCCGCCGCGCCGACCTCACCGAACTCGGTGCTCACGCAGCGGTTGCCGTTCTGGAAACCGTCGTGCGGCTGGAGCCGGCTCTCGTCGCAGTCGTTGGCGAGCACGCCGAGCCCGGCGCCGGGCTCGGTGCCACCACCGTTGTTCCCCCCGCCGTTGTTCCCGCCACCGTTGTTGCCGCCACCGGGCGTGGTGGTGGGGGTGCTGCCACCGCCGTTGTTGCCGGTGGGCTGCACCTGGCACTCGGCGAGCTGGGCCAGGCCCTGCGGCCGGGGTCCGACCCGGTCGATGGCGGTCGTGATCCGGTCCAGCACGGCGCGGCGCTTACCGGCCAGCGGCTGGAGGATCGCGTTGCGGATGAACGCCTCACCCTTGTTGCCCTCGGCGGCCAGCCTGCGGTCCGCCTCGGCGATCTGGGTCTGCAACTGGGCGAGGTTGCGGTCCACCTCGGCTCGCGCCCGGTTCGGCACCTGCGGGAGTTTGGCCGCCACATCCGGGCAGGCGATGGCGGTGCCGGTGCCCACCGTGCCGTCCTTGCCGTCCTCGCACTCGGGGACCGACTGCTGTCCGTCACCCCAGTGATTACGCACCCATCGACCGTTCTGCCAGGTTCGGCTGGTCGAACCGGCGCCGGTCGGCGCGGTCGCGCCCGGGCTCGGCTCCACGCACTGCCCGGCGGCCGGACGTGGCTTATTTGTCCGCCGGTCCTGGGCCGACGAAATCTGAGTCACGGCGACAACTCCGCCGAAGACCGCGAGCGTGCCGACAACTGCCAGCAGACGCTTGCTCCGCGCGTTGCCGGAAGGCCGGCGCGCCCGAGTGGACCTGCGCATCGAATTGCTCTCCTTCTCGATCCGGTAGTGGATTTCTGCCCTCGGCGGACCGACGGATGTGTGGGGGCACGGCCGCGGCAGGGACCCACCGTGACCCACCCGGTAATGCGTCGATGGCCGACGATGCCCTTTCCGCACCGTCTCCCGCGCCGGTCGACGCGGATGGGGAGATCCTGTTCATTCGCGCAGGAGTACGGGGCGGGTGCCGGGAAGGTTCAACTGACGCGCAGGAAATTGCCGCGACCCGACAAGGAGCCGGTGCGCGGCGGGGAACAGCAGGTGAAACGGGTGCGTCAGTCGGCGCAGAGATGGTCGAAGGCGAAACCGCCGACCAGTTCGTGGCGGCGCTCGCTCAGCGCGGCGATCCGCGCGGTCCAGTCGGCGCGCGGCAGCAGGTCCGCCACCGCGTTCTCCCGCAGTCGCTCCCCCACGGCGACGGCGGCGAGATCCTCGGCCAGCCGGGCCGCGTCGATGCCGCAGGAGAAGCGGTGTTCGGTCACCGAGACCACCTCGACGAGGCACGCGTCGGGGCGTACCTGCAGCCAGCTCCACCCCTGGGCCGGCCCGTCCACCCAGCGCACGTGCAGCCCTCGCACGATCGGGTCGGCCACCTGCCCGGCCACGTACGCCTCGACGGCCGCCGCGCGGGTCAGCGCGCCGAGGTCGTTGACCGGTCCGGTACGCCCGTCGGGCAGTCGGCCCAGGATGTCCCGGAAGCCCACCGGCGCGGGCTCGGACCCGGCGACGGTGGCCCCGGCTCCGGCGCCCGCGGCGTAGGCGCGCGCGTCGATCACGTACTCCACCAGGCGGCGGCCGTGTTCGGCGGCCCGCAGCGTCTGCGAACCGATCCGCAGCACGGGCAGGCCGGCGGCGGCGCTCACCGCGTCCTTGAGTCGCTGCACGCGCTGTTCCGCCGAGGCGGCGCTCGGCACCGGGCCGATCTCCACGGCGACGACCGGGCGGCCGGTGTCGGCGGCGTAGACGACGAAGTCGAAGCTGGCGCGGCTCGCCGAGGTCCACTGGCTGCCGGTGACACCGGCCGGGCGGCCCTGGACCAGATCACTGAGCCGGCGCGCCGGCAGGACGAGGTGGCCGGCACGGCTGAGCAGGGCGTCGTGCCCCGCCTCGGCGGGCATCGCCCTCAGCCAGCCGCGGTCGTCGCTCCCGGTGCTCGTCATCTGCCTGATCCATCCGCCGGTCGGTCGAGCCGGGCCGAGTCTAGGTGGTCGATCATGGGCCACCGACTTCTGATGTGACCGGGATCACAGCAGTGCCGATGTTCCAGGAGTGGCCACCGGGTGTATCCAGCGACCGCCGGTACCGGACCGGCCCGGAGGTGAGCATGTCGCGACAGCAGTTCGGCTTCCTCGCCGGGTTCCTCGCCGTGGCGGTCTGGGCGCTCGCCGGCGCCGGCGCGGCCGCCCTCGCCGTGCTCGCCGGCCTGCTCGGCTGGCTGGTCGTCCGGGTGCTCGACGGCGACCTCGCGGTGACCGGTCTCGGTGACCGCCGCGCCGACGCTCGGCGACGCCGATGACCACCCGTCCGTCCACCGGGCCGAACCCCGGCACCGGGATGGCCGCCGGGACGACCGGCTCCCCGGGCGACGCGGCCGATGTCGCGCGGATCGCGGCGCAGGCGGCCAGCCTGGTTCCGGGCGTGTCCGTGGTCCGCCCGGCGGCGGTCCGCCTGGATGACCGGTCCGTCGGACTCGACCTGCACCTGATCACCTGGTACGGGCACAGCGTGCCGACGATCGCCGAAACCGTCCGGACAGTCGTCGCCGATCAGGTGGCCGCCCAGACCGGGCTCACCGTGGCGGTGGTGACCGTCACCGTGGACGACCTGCTCGTCCCCGGCGTCGACTCCTCACCGGCGGGCGCCGCCGCGCCGGAGGACGGCTGAGATGCGCACCGCCAACCGGATCGCGTCGGTGCTGCTGGGCGCCGCGCTGCTCGTCGGCGGCGCGGTGACGGCCGTGCAGGCGGTGCTGCTCACCCTGCACCGCCGCACACCGCTGGACACCACCGGTTGGTGGGACGCGCTGAGCGCCACCCGGTGGCGCGACCCCACGGTCCGCACCGTGGCCACCGCGAGCCTCCTGCTGGGCCTGGCGCTGCTCGCCGCCCAGCTGCGCCGCTGGGCGCCGGTCCGCCTGCGCGCCGACGAGCACGACGGCTGGTACCTGCACCGGCGCTGTGTGGAACGCCGGCTCGCCGACGCCGCCGCCGCGGTGCCGGGCGTCCGCCGCGCCCGCGCCCGGCTCCGACGGCAGCACGGCCAGTGGCGTCCCCAGGTCCGCGCGAGCGGCGACCCGGCGGCCCGGGCGGAGATCGAGTTCGCCGTGCACCAGGAGTTGCACCGGCTCACCGCGCCCCGCCCGGCCCGGGTCGACGTCCGGCTGCTGCCCCGACGGCGGCCGGCGTGACCAACGCCGCGCACCGACTGCTGTGGACCGTCATCGCGCTGCTGCTGGTGGCGGGCGGCGCGGTGGCGCTGGCGGCCAGCCTCGGCACCCTGCCCGGCGCCGACCCGGCGGCGGCGCTGCTCAGCGCCGATCTGGTCGACCGGTGGCGGACGGCCGCGCCGTGGAGCACCCTGGCGGTGGCCGTGGTCGGGGCGCTGTTCGCCCTGGCCGGGCAGCGCCTGCTGGCCCGGGAGCTGCGGGGCCCGGGCGGCACGCTGCGCGGCACGCTGAGCCACACCGGACGCCGGCCGGGCCGGACCCGGTTGCCCGCCGACGTTCTCACCGACGCGTTGGTACGCGACCTGACCGGCAACCCCGGGGTACGCCGGGCCCGGGTGGTGCTCACCGGCCCGGCACCGCACCCCGACGTGTGGATCCGGGTGGACCTCACCGCCGACGCGCCGGCCGCCGGCGTACGCGAGCACGTGCACGCGGCGGTCCGCCGATTCGCGGCGACGACCCACTGCCAGCCCGCGCACCTCGACGTGACCGCCCGCATCGAGCCCGCCCCTCAGTGACCCGCCGCCGCACCGACCGGTCCGGATCGGTGCGGCGGCTCACCTGACGGTGCCGGCGGGTCAGCCGTCGGCGCGGCGGCGGGCGGCCAGGACGCTGGCGCCCATGGAGACCGCCAGGGTCAGCACCACCACGGCGAGGGTCAACCAGACCGGCAGCTTGCCCACCGGCGTCTCGGCGAGAATCAGCTTCAGCCCGGCGAAGGCCAGCAGCAGCGCGAGCCCGTACCGCAGGTAGCCGAAGTGCCGCAGGAGGCCGGCGAGGCAGAAGTAGAGGCTGCGCAGGCCCAGGACGGCGAACGCGGTGGCCGTCCACACCAGGAAGGTGTTGGTGGTGATGGCGAGGATCGCCGCCACCGAGTCGATGGCGAAGACCACGTCGGTGGCCTCGATGGAGACGAGCGCCACCAGCGGCAGCGTCGCCACCCGCCGACCGGCCACCCGGGCGGTGAACCGGTCACCGTGGTAGCGGGCGTCGGTGGGCACCAACCTGCGGAACAGCCGGACCACGACGTTGCGTTCCGGGTCGACGTCCGGCTTTCCGCGTACGGCCAGCCGCCAGCCGGTCCAGACCAGGAACCCGCCCAGCACGAACCCGGCCCAGGTGAGCCGGTCCAGCAGCTCGGCGCCGGCGAGGATGAACAGCAGCCGGAAGACGAGCGCGCCCACGACACCCCAGAACAGCACCTTGTGCTGGTAGCCCGGCGGCACCTGGAAGTAGCCGAAGAGCAGCGCGAAGACGAACACGTTGTCCACCGAGAGCGCCTTCTCCAGCAGGTAGCCGGAGAAGTACGCGATGGCCGGGTCACCGCCGAGACCCCACCAGACGACCAGCCCGAACAGCAGACCCGCACCGATCCAGACGGCGCTCCACAGCACCGCCTCGCGGAGCTCGATGACGTGGTTGTCCCGGTGCAGGAGCACATCCACGGCGAGCATCACCGCGATCACCGCGGCGACCACCGCCCAGGCCCACAGCGGAACCGCGACCGTCGCCTCAGCCACCGACGCCCTCCGCATCGACCACCGCGCACCGCCCGTCACCAGGCCGGCCCTTTTTCGAGCCTAGGTGACCGCCCGACCCGGCATCGGGCGGTCCGACCAAGTCGGGGTCGCCGGGCCGGCACGTTCGACCCGGCGGCGACCGGCAGCGGGAGTCGGTGGTGCGGTCGGGTCGGGCGCGCGACCCGCGCTCAGGCGACCGGCATCACCTGGCCAGGGTCGAGAACCGTGTCGTCGGCGTCGTAGGCGATCGCGTTGGTCACCCGCACGACGCCACTGACCTGCCCCGCGAGCCGACCGGCGAGGTCCACGGCGGAGCGGCGGTCCAGCCGACCGGCCAGCGTCACGTCACCGTGACGGACCTCCACGGTCACCAGTCCGTCCCGTACGGCGAGCACCCGGCGGAGCACCTCCTGCACCACGTCCTCGCGGATCTCGGCGTCCGACCGCAGGTGCACCCGCAGCAGATCGGCACGACTGACGATGCCGACCAACCGACCGAGGTCGTCCAGCACGGGCAGCCGCTTGACCTGTTCGCGGTCCATCAGCCGGGCGGCGGCGGACAGCGCCGCCTGCGGAGTCGTGGTGATCGCCGGCGCGGTCATCAGGTCACCGGCCAGCACTGCCGCGCTCTTGCCCCGGGCACCGCGCCGTCGGCGGCTCTCGAAGACCCGTCGCAGCGCCGGCTCACCGGCGCGCTCGACCCGGTGCAGCAGATCGGCCTCGGACACCACTCCCAGCACCCGACGGAAATCGTCGATCACCGGCACCGCGCTGACCCCGCGGCGCAACAGCACGTCGACGACCTCCCGGTACGGGGTGTCGGCAACCACCGTCTCGACCTCCCGGGTCATCACGTCACCCACCTGCCAGGTCCTCATCACGACCTCCCTCTCCTGGTCCATCTCGGACGCTACGGCGGGGCGCCGACGGTCGTCAGGGTCGCCGGACCGGACCGGAGGGGGTCGAACGTCCCGGGCCGTTGCGGTCTGTCGGCCCTGCCGCCGAAAGCGCCGTGGGCGTCCACTGGAGATGCCACCGGGAAGCGCGGTGCGAAGCTGAGAAGGGACGTGGAGACCATGACCGCGACGATCGAGCGGGTCACCGCCGAGAACACCGCTGCGAAGGCCGGCACCGTGCACGACCGGGCCGTCCGTTACATCCTGGCCGGCACCCGGCTGGCGCTCGGCTGGATCTTCCTCTGGGCCTTCGTCGACAAGCTGTTCGGCTTCGGGATGGGCACCGAGCAGAAGAACGCCTGGATCAACGGGGGCAGCCCCACCAAGGGCTTCCTGACCTTCGGCGTGGCCGGGCCGTTCAAGGACGTCTACACCTCGATCGCCGGCGCCGCCTGGGCGGACTGGCTCTTCATGATCGGCCTGGCCGGGATCGGTGTCGCCTTGCTGCTCGGCATCGGAATGCGGGTCGCCGCCGTGGCCGGTGGGCTGCTGCTGGTCCTGATGTGGACCGCCGTGCTGCCTCCGGAGAACAACCCCTTCATGGACGACCACCTGATCTACGCCGCGGTGCTGGCGGTGCTGGCCCTGGTCAACGCCGGCGACACGGTGGGTCTGGGCCGGGTGTGGGCGGCCCTGCCGATCGTCCGGCGGATGCCCTGGCTCCGGTGAACTATCGCACACCCCTCAGCGGCCGTACCGAGGTGGTGACCGACGGGCTGTACT
>NZ_JARVKT010000035.1:0-69140 GCF_029809455.1 Micromonospora sp. DH14
GTTAGACGGGGGTGGGGGCTAGGCCGTAGGTGAGGGCGTCGACCAGGGCGTGCCAGCTGGCCTCGACGACGTTCGGGTGGACGCCTACCGTGGTCCAGTCCCGGCCGCTGCTGTCGGAGGTCTCCAGCAGCACCCGGGTCACCGCACCCGTGCCGTGGCTGCCCTCCAGGATGCGCACCTTGTAGTCGGCCAACTCGAAGTCACGCAGCTGCGGGTAGTGCCGGGTCAGCCCCACCCGCAGCGCCTCGTCGAGGGCGTTGACCGGGCCGTTGCCCTCGGCGGTGGCGATCACCCGCTCACCGCGAACCCGGATCTTGACGGTCGCCTCGGAGACCACCCCGCCATCCTCGCGGTGCTCGACCAACACCCGGTACGACTCCAGGGTGAACGGTCGGGTCGGGCCTCCCTCGGGCAGCTCGGAGCGGACCAGCAACTCGAAGGACGCGTCGGCCGCTTCGAAGGACCAACCACCCGCTTCCAACTCCTTGACCCGCTTGGTGACCCGGGTCAGGGCGTCCGGGCTGCTGGCCAGGTCCAGACCCAGCTCGCGGCTCTTCAGCTCGACGCTGGCCCGACCGGCCATCTCGGTGACCAGGATCCGCATGTCGTTGCCCACCACCGACGGGTCCACGTGGTTGTAGAGCAACGGGTCGACCTTGATCGCGCTCGCGTGCAGCCCCGCCTTGTGGGCGAAGGCGGCGGCCCCGGCGTACGCCTGGTGGGTGTCGGGGGCGATGTTGGCGATCTCGGCGATGGCGTGCGAGACCCGCACCATCTGTTCCAGGCAGCCGTCCGGTAGGACGGGCATGCCCAGCTTGAGTTGGAGGTTGGCGACGACCGCGAAGATGTCGGCGTTGCCCGGGCGTTCGCCGTACCCGTTGGCGGTGCCCTGCACGTGGCGGACGCCCGCCTCCACGGCCGCGATCGTGTTGGCCACGGCGCAGGCGGTGTCGTTCTGGGCGTGTATGCCGAACAGCGCGGGGTCGATTCCCAGCCGGTCGGTCAGGTCGCGGATCACGGCGGTCACCTGGGACGGCAGCATGCCGCCGTTGGTGTCGCAGAGCACCATCCGCTCGGCGCCGGCGGCGAGCGCGGTCTGCACCACCGCCGCACCGTACGCGGGGTCGTGCCGGTAGCCGTCGAAGAAGTGTTCGCCGTCGACGAAGACCCGCCGGCCCTCGCGGACGAGGTGGTCGACGGTGTCGTGGATCATCGCCAGGTTCTCCGCGCCGGTGGTACGCAGCGCGCGCTCGACGTGCCGGGTGTCTGCCTTGGCGACCAGGGCCACCGCCGTCGTCTGCGCGTCCAGCAGGGCGCGCACCTGGGGGTCGTCGGCGACCGGCACGCCGGCCTTGCGGGTGGCGCCGAACGCGACGAGCACGGCGTGCCGCAGGTCCAGTTCGGTGCGGGCGCGCCGGAAGAACTCGGTGTCCTTGGGTACCGCGCCCGGCCAGCCGCCCTCGATGAAGCCGACGCCGAACTCGTCGAGCAGCCGGGCCACGGCCAGCTTGTCGACCACCGAGTAGGTGAGCCCCTCGCGCTGGGCGCCGTCGCGCAACGTGGTGTCGAAGACCTGGAACGTCATCAGGATCCTTTCTCGGAGCAACAAAAAGACCTCCCGCGGATGCGGGAGGTCTGCGCGCTCGGCAGAGGGGAGAGCCGGCGCGCTAGGTCGCAATAATCAGGACGGTGCGTGTCACGATGGCTACTCTGCCACCCCGCCAGTGGTTTTGGGAGGAACAATCCACATGGCGAGACGATTACTGAGCGTTCGTTTAGCCCGAGCCATCGCCCGTGATCGGCTTCACACGCCACCAGGGCGCTCACCGGCTGGAACAGCGGTGCGGAAGCATCTGGAACTGGCCACGTGCCAGCTGCAAGGAGGACCCGTGCTCACTGTCAGTGACCGCTTACTTGAGCACGGACTCACCGCCTGCGTATCGCTGGGCGCCACCAACGCGTCCAAGACGATCAACCACGCGTCCCACGAGGGCAAGTGGCGTCTGGTCTTCGTCGGGCCGATGGACGAGACCTCCATCAGCCCGACGGAGATCGCCGGGGTGTGACCATGGGCCTGGACGCGCTCACCGCGGCCCTGCCGGCGTACGCCACGGACATCAGGCTGAACCTGGGCTCCACCCTCGGCGCGTCGACGTTGACCCCGGCGCAGACCTGGGGCACCGCGCTGGCCTCTGCGGTGGCCGCCCGCAACCCGGTGGTGCTGCGGGAGATCGCGGCCGAGGCACTCGGACACCTCGGACCGGAGGGGGTCGAGGCCGCCAAGGGCGCCGCGGCGATCATGGCGATGACCAACATCTACTACCGGGCCAAGCACCTCCTCGACGACGAGCGGTACGCCTCGATGCCGGCCCGACTGCGGATGCAGATCGTCGCGCGGCCGGGGGTGGACAAGGGCGACTTCAAGCTCTGGTGCCTCGCCGTGTCGACCATCAACGACTGCGACGTGTGCGTGCGGTCGCACGAGAAGACGCTGCGCGACAGAGGCTTCACCCCGGAACAGGTGCACGAGGCGCTGCGGATCGCCGCCGTGGTGCACGCCGCGGCGGTCACCCTGGACGCCGAGGCCGCGCTGGCCTGAGCCGGTACGCCGTTTCCGGCCCCCGACGGCCGGGTAGCTCCGACGGAGACATGAGTTGCTCGGTGACAGTCAGGAGTGAACGGCATGGACAGGATCGATCCGCACGCCACCCACGCCGGGCCGGACCCGCTACGCGGCGGTGACCAGGGCACGGTGCCCGGCGGCGCGCCGGCCGGCACGTTCGACCCCGGGCGCTACCGCGACCAGGCCGGCGTGGCCGACGTCGACCTGGTCGGCTACAAGGTCGAGGCCACCGACGGTGGAATCGGCAAGATCGACAGCGCCAGTCACGAGGTGGGCGGCAGCTACCTGGTCGTGGACACCGGGCCCTGGATCTTCGGCAAGAAGGTGATGCTGCCGGCCGGCACCGTCAACCAGGTCGACCACGACCAGCGCACCATCTCCGTCGACCGGACCCGGGACCAGATCAAGGCCGCCCCGGAGTACGACGAGACCAGCCACAGCGACCCGAGCTACCGGGACCAGCTGGGTGGCTACTACGACGAGACGTACGGCGCGCTGCCGCCCGGCACCGCCCGGTGACTGTTCGACCCGACGGCCGGTGGGGCGATGTCCCACCGGCCGTTACCGTGTGACAGTGGACACCACCGAGGACGACCCCCAGCTCTCGCTCCCCGCCACCTTCAACTTCCGCGACGTCGGTGGCTACCTCGGCCACGACGACCGGACCGTGCGCCGGGGCCGGCTCTACCGCTCCGACTCGCTGCACCGCCTCACCGAGCAGGACCAGGACGCGTTCGCCGCGATCGGAATCCGCACCGTCATCGACCTGCGCCGCCCCACCGAGGTGGAGCGGGACGGTCGGGTGCCGGCGTACCAGGGGCTGACCTACCGGCACATCCACCCGGAGCACGCCGACTGGGCGGGTGCGCCGCACGAGGAGGGCGCGAGCCTGGCGCGCTACCTCGCGGACCGGTACGCCGACCTGGCCCAGACCGGCACGGCCGGGCTGGCCGAGGCGGTCGGGTTGATCGCCGACTCCGCCAACGCCCCGGTGGTGGTGCACTGCGTCGCCGGCAAGGACCGCACCGGGATCGTCTGCGCGTTGACCCTGGCCGTGCTGGGCGTCGACGACGGGGACATCAGCGCGGACTACGCGTTGAGCAGCGCGGCGTCGGCCCGCTACAGCGCCTGGCTGGCCTCCGTCACCCCGGAGGGTGTTGACGTGCCGGCACCGTTCCTGAGCTCACCCGCCGAGGCCATGCAGATCTTCCTCAACGAGCTGCGCGAGGGGCACGGCTCGGTCGAGGCGTACCTGCGCCACGCCGGGGTGACCGACGAGCAGCTCGCCGCGCTGCGCGACCACCTGCTCGACGAGCCCGCCCAGGCCTGGGCCGACGACGACCCGCAGGGCGGCGTCGGGCACGAATGACTGCGCCGGCCCGTCCGGGTGGACGGGCCGGCAACAGCGACAAAGGTCAGAAGACCCGCTGCACCCAGCCGTACGGGTCGGCCGCCGTGCCCCGCTGGATGTCGACCAGTTGCTGGCGCAGGGCCATGGTGACCTGGCCGGGCTCGCCACCACCGATCAGGAACTCACCGTCCGGGAAGCGGACCCCGCCGATCGGGGTGATGACCGCGGCGGTGCCGCAGGCGAACACCTCCCGCAGGCGACCGCTGGCGGCGTCGGCCTGCCAGTCGGCGAAGCTGACCGGCCGCTCCTCGACCCGGTGCCCGGCCGCGCCGGCCAGCGCGAGGACGGCGTCGCGGGTGATGCCCGGCAGGATCGTGCCGGTCAACGGTGGGGTGACCACAGTGCCGTCGTCGTAGACGAAGAAGACGTTCATGCCGCCCAGTTCGTCGACGAACCGGCGCTCGACCGCGTCCAGGAAGACGACCTGGTCGCAGCCGGCCTCGATGGCCTCCGCCTGCGCCGCCAACGACGCGGCATAGTTGCCGCCGCACTTGGCCGCGCCGGTGCCACCGGGCGCGGCCCGGGTGTAGTCCGGAGAGACCCAGACGGTGACCGGCTTCACGCCACCACTGAAGTACGCCCCGACCGGTGAGGCGATCACCATGTAGAGGTACTCGTTGGCCGGGCGGACGCCGAGGAAGACCTCGCTGGCGAACATGAACGGCCGCAGGTAGAGGCTGCCGTCCTCGCCGGTGGGGATCCACTCACGGTCGATCTCGATCAGCTTGTGCAACGAGTCGACGAACACCTCCGGCGGCAGCACCGGCATCGCCATCCGCTGCGCGGAGGTGGCGAAACGGGCGGCGTTGGCGTCCGGCCGGAACATCGTCACGCCACCGTCGGCCGTGCGGTACGCCTTGAGCCCTTCGAAGATCTCCTGCGCGTAGTGCAGCACCGCGCTGGCCGGGTCCATCGGGATCGGGCCCCGAGCCTCCACCCGGGCGTCGTACCAGCCCTTGCCGTCGGCGTAGCGGACGGTGACCATGTGGTCGGTGAAGACCCGGCCGAACCCGGGGTTGACCAGTAGGGCGGCCCGATCGGCGGCGGATACCGGCGCGGCATTCGGACGGATCTCGAAGTCGAGCTTGTCACCACCGCTCATCGCGCTGACCTCCCTGCGGAACAACGGCATGCGGGACCGCACACCGAGATGGTTGTGCCAGAAACCTACCCCGAACGGTCGTTCAGCGGGTAGCGCCGGTCGGGCCGGACGGACGGCATCGGGCGGACCGGCGCCAGGCCGGCCGCCGGGCGGGCCTGGGCGGTCAGGCTACGGCGTGGGCGGCGAGCCGGTCGCCGACCTCTTCGGTACGCAGTGGTACGCCCGGAACCCGGCTGGCCAGCTCGGCGGCGACCGCCGCGTTGACCCGGGCGGCGGACTCGGCGTGCCCGAGCTGATCCAGCAGCAACGCGGCGGAGAGCACGGCGGCGACCGGGTCGGCGATGCCCTGACCGGCGATGTCCGGCGCCGAGCCGTGCACCGGCTCGAACATCGAGGGGTACGCCCCGTCGGGGTTGATGCAGCCGCTCGCGGCCAGCCCGATGCCGCCGGTGACGGCCGCGGCGATGTCGGTGAGGATGTCGCCGAAGAGGTTGTCGGTGACCACCACGTCGTAGCGCTGCGGCTGGGTGACCAGGAACATGGCCGCCGCGTCGACGTGCTGGTATTCGGTGGCGACATCCGGGTGCTCGGCGGCGACGGCGTCGAACGTGCGCGCCCAGAGCGACCCGGCGTGGGTGAGCACGTTGGTCTTGTGCACGAGGGTGACCTTGCGCCGCTCCCGGCGGCCGGCTCGGGCGAACGCGTCGCGGATCACCCGCTCCACGCCGTGGCGGGTGTTCAGGCTCTCCTCGGTGGCGATTTCGGCCGGAGTGTCCCGGTGCAGGGAGCCACCGGCACCGGCGTAGAGCCCCTCGGTGCCCTCGCGCACCACCACGAGGTCGACCTCGCCCGGCTTCACGTTGCCCAGCGGACCGGTCACCCCGGGCCAGAGCCGGGACGGGCGCAGGTTGACGTACTGGTCGAAGGCGAAACGGAGCTTGAGCAGCAGCCCTCGCTCCAGCACACCCGGCGGAACCGTCGGGTCACCGACCGCGCCGAGCAGGATCGCGTCGTGCCCGGCCAGCTCGGCCAGCACCGAGTCGGGCAGCACCTCACCGGTACGGTGCCAGCGGGCGGCACCGAGGTCGTACTCGGTGGCCTGCACGTCGGGCAGCACCGCGTCGAGAACCTTGCGGGCCTGCGCGACCACCTCAGGCCCGATGCCGTCCCCGGCCACCACCGCGATCCGCGCCACGACCGCACTCCTCTGCTCAACGGTTCCGTCTGCGCAACGGTACGTCGCCGTCCCGCCTCCCGGTACGCAGCGTCCATGTTTTGGGACGCGGGAATGCACAGCACCCTCTCAGCTGAGACTCATGCAGCGATCATCTCCGCTGCCTACGGTAGTGCTCAGTGGGTCGCGGGGGCCCGCTGACCAACGGGGTCGCGATCATGCGGCACCACGTGCGAGGGGGCAGATGCGATGCGCATCGACGAACAGCCACGGACCCGCTGGCCGGACCCGTCCGCGTTCCGCAACCGCCGGCCGGACCTCCGACTCGGCAGCCGCCGGCACCGGATCGACCCGGCCGGCGCCACCGGGGGCCGGCTCGCGGTGCAGCACACCGTCCGCACCGCGACCGCCGAGTACACCCTACTGCTCAACGCGCCCGAGTGGCTCGGCCGCCGGGGCGTGGGCGAGGCGCTGCGGGACAGCGTCGCCGAACTGCGCGCCATCGACCTCACCTACGGCCCCAACCGACCGGAGAGCCTGGTGTCCCGGCTGCGTCGGGGCGAGATCAGCCCCGAGTCGTACCCGCCGCTGGCCGACCTGGTGGACCGCTGCGCCGCGATGCGCGCCGCCACCGACGGGTGGTTCGACGCCTGGGCGGTGCCCGGCGGCTTCGACCCGGGCGGCCTGCTCGGCGGTTGGGCGGTGGAACGCGCCGCGGAGCGGCTGCGCGCCGCCGGCATCCACGACTACGCCGTCCTCGCCGGCGCCGACCTCGTCGTCCGGGGCCGCGCGCCGCACGGAGGACCCTGGCGGGTCGCCGTGCACCACCCGACCGCACCCAAGCGCGCGCCGCTGGTGCTGGAGATGACCGCTGGTGCCATCGGCACCTCCGGCGTGACCGGACGGCAGGGGCACGTGGTGGACCCGCACACCGGCGAACCGGCCGAGCATCTCGCCGCCGCCACCGTCGTGGGCCCCGACCTGGCGATCGCCGACGCCTACGCCACAGCGCTCTACGCCGCCGGCCCCACCGGCCTGGCCTGGTTCCGCGGAAACTCCGACTATCGCGCGCTCTTCGCCCACCGTCGCTGAGCTGGTCGGGCCCGCGATCGGCCCCCACAGTCTCGGCAACGACCATGGGGGCCGGTCAGCGACGAGTGCGCGTGGCTCGCACAACCGAGGGGTGCGGACCGGTCGGGCCGGACGTCGACCGCGCCACCCGAAGACGGGCCGGCGCCTCGAACTCGGCCAGTGACCGCAGTGCGTACGCTAGCGAATCGACGCAACTCGACGCAAGAGTCTCCACACCGGACCGTCGGCACCGGAGACTGCGACAATCGGTGGTTGACCGGCGGCGAGGCAATTTCGACATGGTGAACGGCGGATGGCACGCTGTCCGCCGTGAGTTTCGATCTGAGCGTGTGGGCCCTGGAGGACGGGGCGACGCCCGAGGACGTGCGGACAGCGGTCGACGGTTGCCGACAGGGGCGGCACGTTGACCGCTACCCCGACCCACGGGTGGTCAGCTTCTACCGGGCGATCACGGCGTCCTATCCGGACCGTCACCCCGGCCCGGACAGCCCGTGGGCGGTGGCACCGCTGCACGCGGCCCACGACCACGTCGAGTTGAACCTGCACCCGACCTGCGCGGACCAGGTGCTCCTGGACATCGAGCGGTTGGCCGGCGAACACGGGCTGATGCTCTTCGACCCGCAGGACGGCTCGGTCTACCCGCCCCCGGCACGACTGCCCGGCTGACCCGACCAGCGGCAGTGGACGGGAAATGACGAGGGGCCCGGCGAATCGCCAGGCCCCCCGCAGTGCTTGTCGGCTGTTACTCGTCGCGCAGGTCGGCGGCACTGGCCGCGGTGGCACCGATCGACTCGGCGGCCGAGGTGAGCAGGTCGGCGCCGAGCGCCTGGTCGACGGTGAGCGTCATCAGCGTCTCGCCGCCCGCCTCCCGACGCGCCACCTGCATCGCGGCGATGTTGATGCCCGACTCGCCGAGCAGGGTACCGACGGTGCCGACCACACCTGGCCGGTCGGCGTAGCGCAGGAAGAGCAGGATGCCCTCCGCGCCGATCTCCACGTCGAAACCGTCCACCTCGGTCAGCTTCAGCACGTCCCGAGCGCCGGACTGGGTGACGGTGCCGGAGACACTCACCGTCCGGCCGTCCGGCAGCGCGCCGCGCACCGTGACCAGGGTCGGCTGATCGGCCGTCTCGGCCAGGGTGGCCAGGGTGACCTCGACGCCACGCTCGGCGGCCAGGTGCGGGGCGTTGACGTAGGTGACCTGCTCCTCGACCACGGAGCTGAACAGGCCCTTGGTGGCGGCGAGCTTGAGCACCGACACCTCGTGGCTGACGATCTCACCGCGAACCTCGACAGTGACGCTGGCGGCGACCCCGCCGGCGACAGCGGTGAACGCGCGGCCGAGCTTCTCCGCCAGCGGCAGCAGCGGCCGAACGTCCTCGGCGACCACCCCGCCGGCCTGAACGTTGACCGCGTCCGGGACGAACTCGCCCTGCAACGCCAGCTTCACGCTCTTGGCCACCGCGAGACCGGCCTTGTCCTGCGCCTCGTGGGTGGAGGCGCCCAGGTGCGGGGTGGCCACCACGTTGTCGAAGGCGAACAACGGCGACGAGGTGCACGGCTCCTTGCTGTACACGTCGACACCGGCGCCGGCGACCCGACCCTCGGCGATCGCGTCCGCGAGCGCCTGCTCGTCGACCAGCCCACCACGGGCGGCGTTGACGATGCGGACGCCGGGCTTGACGATCGCCAGCTCCTTCTCACCGATCAGGCCCACCGTCTCCGGCGTCTTCGGCAGGTGGATGGAGATGAAGTCGCTCTCCCGCAGCAGCTCCTCCAGCCCCACCAGGCGAACGCCGAGCTGCGCCGCACGGGCCGGCTGGATGTACGGGTCGTACGCGATCAGCCGGGTGCCGAACGCGGCGATGCGCTGGGCGAAGAGCACGCCGATGCGGCCGAGCCCGACCACGCCTACGGTCTTGCCCTGCACCTCGACGCCCGTGTACTTGGACCGCTTCCACTCCCCCGCCTTGAGCGCGGCGCTGGCGCTCGCGGTGTTACGCGCCACGGCGAGCAGCAGCGCGACGGCCTGCTCGGCGGCGGAGACGATGTTCGAGGTGGGCGCGTTGACGACCATGACGCCCCGGGCGGTGGCGGCCGGCACCTCGACGTTGTCCAGACCGACGCCCGCGCGGGCGACCACCTTGAGGCGCGGCGCGGCGGCGATGGCCTCGGCGTCGATCTGGGTCGCGCTGCGCACGATGACGGCGTCGGCCTCGGAGAGCGCCGAGAGCAGGGCCGGACGGTCGGTGCCGTCGACGTGACGGACGTCGAAGTCGTGGGCGAGCACCTCGATGGCGGCGGGGGCGAGTTCTTCGGCGATCAGTACGACAGGATTCATCGGTCCTCGTAGAGGTCGTGTTTGCGATCGGCCCGGGCGGCCGGGCGCCGCACTGCGCCCTGCGCTGATCCGTGCCGTGGCCGTCAGGTGCCGGCTGCTGCACCTACAGGCGATCGTAGGGGCCTCGCTGGTCGGCGTGTTCCGGTCTTCGGGGTGAGTGCCCTCACACGCCCGGTCGGGCGACGGACATCGGCCGTTCACCGCGTCGACACGGTCGCTCAGGCCGCGCCGGACCCCGGTGGCGTCGGTCACCCGGTCACCGTGGGCGAGCGGTGGCCCACGAACACCGCCGCCCGACGCATCGACGGGCGGCAGCATGCCGAGCAGCCCCGGGGCGGCGCTGGGGAGAGCGCCAGCCCAGGGGCTGCCGGTGGATCGTCGTCCGGCCGGGCCGGACGGTCAGGCGGTCTCGGTGATCGGGCGGTCGACCCAGCTCATCATGCCGCGCAGCTTCTTGCCGGTCTCCTCGATCGGGTGCGCCGCACCCTCGGCCTGCCACTTGGTGAAGTTGGGCCGGCCGGCCTCGTCCTCGGCGACCCACTCGCGGGCGAACTCGCCGGACTGGATCTCACCCAGGATCTTGCGCATCTCGTCCTTGACCCGGGAGTCGATGATGCGCGAGCCACGCGACAGGTCGCCGTACTCGGCGGTGTCGGAGATGCTGTAGCGCATCTTCGCGATGCCGCCCTCGTACATGAGGTCGACGATCAGCTTCAGCTCGTGCAGGCACTCGAAGTAGGCGACCTCCGGGGCGTAGCCGGCCTCGGTGAGCACCTCGAAGCCGGTCTGCACCAGCGCCGAGGCACCGCCGCAGAGCACCGCCTGCTCGCCGAAGAGGTCGGTCTCGGTCTCCTCGGTGAAGGTGGTCTTGATCGCGCCGGCTCGGGTGCCGCCGATCCCCTTGGCGTACGCGAGGGCGAGCGCGAGCGCGTTGCCGCTGGCGTCCTGCTCGACGGCGACGAGACAGGGCACACCCTTGCCGTCGCTGTACTGGCGGCGGACCAGGTGGCCGGGGCCCTTGGGCGCGACCATCGCCACGTCCACCTCGGCCGGCGGCTTGATCAGGCCGTACCGGATGTTGAAGCCGTGGCCGAAGAAGATCGCCTTGCCGGGGGTGAGGTGCGGGGCGATCGACTCCGCGTAGATCCCGCGCTGGGCGGTGTCCGGTGCGAGCACCATGATCACGTCGGCCTCGGCGGCGGCCTGCGCCGGCGTGACGACCCGCAGGCCCTGCTCCTCAGCCTTGGGACGGCTCTTCGAGCCCTCCGGCAGACCGATCACCACGTCGACGCCGGAGTCACGCAGCGAGAGCGCGTGGGCGTGGCCCTGGCTGCCGTAACCGATGACCGCGACCTTCTTGGCCTGGATCAGGCCGAGGTCGGCATCGTCGTCGTAGTACACCTCAACGCTCATGAGAACTTCCCTTTCGTACGACGGCCGGGGCGGCCCGTCGTGGTCTGTGCGGATGAATTCCGGGGCGGCCCGCCGGGGCCACCCCGGCGGCGGTCAGGCGGCCCGCAGCGCGGGACCGGCGGTGATCGAACGCGAGCCGCGCCCGATGGCCACCAGCCCGGACTGGACCATTTCCTTGATGCCGAAGGACTCGAGGTCGCGCAGGAGCGCGTCGAGCTTGTCCGGGGTGCCGGTGGCCTCGATGGTCAACGTGTCCGGTGCGACGTCGACCACCCGGGCCCGGAACAGGTTGACGGTCTCCAGCACCTGCGAGCGCGCGGCCCGGTCGGCGCGAACCTTTACCAGCAGCAACTCCCGGGCAACAGAGACCTGCGGATCCAGCTCAACGATCTTGAGCACGTTGACCAGCTTGTTCAGCTGCTTGGTGACCTGCTCCAGCGGGGACGACTCCGCGTTGACCACGATGGTGATCCGGGAGACGTCCGGGTTCTCGGTCTCGCCGACGGCGAGACTGTCGATGTTGAACCCACGCCGGGAGAACAGGCCGGAAACCCGGGCGAGCACGCCGGGCTTGTTCTCCACCAGCACCGAAAGCGTATGCATGGTCATGATCAGATGTCATCCTCGTCGAAGGCCGGGCGGACGCCACGGGCGAACATGATCTCGTCATTGCTGGTGCCGGCGGCGACCATCGGCCAGACCATCGCGTCCTTGCCGACCACAAAGTCGATCACCACGGGTGCGTCGTTGATCTCCATGGCGGCGGCGATGGTCTTGTCCACGTCAGCGGCGTTCTCGCACCGCAACCCGACGCAGCCCAGCGCCTCGGCGAGCTTGACGAAGTCGGGGATGCGGTGCTTGTGGGTGCCGAGCTCGGTGTTGGAGTAGCGCTCGTTGTAGAAGAGCGTCTGCCACTGCCGGACCATCCCCAGATTGCCGTTGTTGATCACGGCGATCTTGACCGGGATGCCCTCCAGCGCGCAGGTGGCCAACTCCTGGTTGGTCATCTGGAAGCAGCCGTCACCGTCCACCGCCCAGACCACCGTCTCCGGCTTGCCGACCTTGGCGCCCATCGCCGCCGGCACCGCGTAGCCCATCGTGCCGAGGCCGCCGGAGTTCAACCAGGTGTGCGGCTTCTCGTACGAGATGAACTGCGACGCCCACATCTGGTGCTGGCCCACACCGGCCACGTAGATCGCGTCCGGGCCGACGATCTCGCCCAGTCGCTTGATCACGTACTGCGGGGACAGCGTGCCGTCGGACGGCTCGTCGTAGCCCAGCGGGTAACGGTCGCGCAGGTCGTTCAGCTGCGTCCACCAGTCACCGAGGTCGGCGGTACGCCCCGCCGACCGCTCGGCGGTGACCGCGACGATCAACTCGTCGATGACGTGCTTGGCGTCGCCGACGATCGGCACGTCCACGTGCCGGTTCTTGCCGATCTCCGCCGGGTCGATGTCCGCGTGGACCACCGCCGCGTCCGGGGCGAACGAGTCCAGTTTGCCGGTGACCCGATCGTCGAAACGCGCGCCCAGCGCGACGATCAGATCCGCCTTCTGCAGGCCGTAGACCGCGGCGACGGTGCCGTGCATGCCGGGCATCCCCAGGTGCTGCCGATGCGAGTCGGGGAACGCCCCGAGCGCCATCAACGTGGTGACGACCGGGATGCCGGTCAGCTCGGCCAGCCGACGCAGCCCGTCGGTGGCACCCGCCTTGAGCACACCACCGCCGACATAGAGCACCGGCCGCCGGGCACCGGCCATCAGCCGCGCCGCCTCCCGGATCTGCTTGCCGTGCGGGTGCAGGGTCGGCCGGTAGCCGGGCAGGTCCAGCGTGGGCGGCCAGGAGAAGGTGGTCGGCGCCTGGAGCACGTCCTTGGGGATGTCGACCAGGACCGGGCCGGGTCGCCCGCTGCTGGCCAGGTGGAACGCCTCGGCCAGCACCCGGGGGATCTCCTCGGCGTTCTGCACGAGGAAGTTGTGCTTGGTGATCGGCAGGGTGATGCCCTGGATGTCCGCCTCCTGGAAGGCGTCGGTGCCGATCGACGGGCGGGCCACCTGACCGGTGATCGCGACCATCGCCACCGAGTCCATGTACGCGTCGGCGATCGGGGTGACCAGGTTCGTCGCACCCGGGCCGGAGGTGGCGATGCAGACGCCGACCTTGCCGGTGGCCTGCGCGTAACCGGTCGCCGCGTGCCCCGCGCCCTGCTCGTGCCGCACCAGGATGTGCCGGACCGTCGAGTCGTAGAGCGGGTCGTACGCCGGCAGGATCGCGCCGCCCGGAATGCCGAAGACGACGTCGACGTCGAGCGCCTCAAGGGACCGCACGAGCGAGCCGGCCCCGGAAACCTGGGTCGCGGCGGCGGGCCGTACCGCCGGGGTGGCCGGGGTGGCCGTGCGCGTGCCGGCCTGGTCGACGTCGAGGGTCGGGTCGGCGGCCGCGCGGGCCCGGCGGGCGGTGTGGGCGAGGGTCTCGGGCGTGGGTCTCGTCATGGCGGTTCTGGCCTTCGGCTGGAGTGGCTGGTGGCTAGTCAAGCGATGCGACGCGGGCGGGGCCCGCTTCGCCAGGTTCCGATGGCAATAAAAACGGCCCTCGTGCAGATGCACGGGGCCAGCGCACTCTCGGTGAGGGAGAGTGCGCTCAGGTAAGTACTCGCAGCGACCGGTACGACGACATGCGGCTAAGCCTGACGCATCTCACGCGATGAGTCAACTGATCCCACATGTTGGTTAACGGAGGTCGGCGCGTCGGTCGGCGACGCGCCATCGGCAGACGGGTTGAGCTGCCCGGACCCGCCCGGAGCGGGACGCGGCGCCGGCACCGCGCTGGGACGCGCACCCGGGGACGTGGCCGCCTCCAGCATCGCCTCCAGGTGCTCGGCCGGCACCCCCCAGCCGAACAGCGCGCCCTGGCCGAACCGGCAACCGGCGGCCACCACGGCGGCCAGCTCGGTCGGGGTGGTCACCCCCTCGGCGATCACCTCCAGCCCCAGCTGATGGCCCAGTCGCATGACGATGTCGACCATCGGGGCGAAGGCCGGGCCGTCCTGGTCGACCGGGCGGACCGGCTCGTGCTCGGCGACCAGACTGTGGTCGATCTTGAGGATGTCGATCGGCAGCCGACGCAGCTGCCCCAGCGACGAGTACCCGGCCCCGAAGTCGTCCAGCGCGATGCGGACACCGGTCAACCGCAGCGCGGTCAGCCGCCGGATCAGCTCGTCCAGGTCGGTGGCGACCGCGTGCTCGGTGACCTCCAGCACCAGCCGCTGCGGCGGCACGTGGTGGGCGCGCAACGCCTCGGCGACCTGGACCACGTACTCCGGGGCGTGCAGCTCGCGGGGGGAGACGTTGACCGACACCCAGACGTCGTGCCCGTCCGCCAGCCACCGGGAGAGCTGGTAGCAGGCCTGGTGCAGCACCCAGGCGCCGAGCGGAGCGATCATGCCGCACTCCTCGGCGAGCGGGATGAACTCGTCCGGACGGACGTTGCCCAGCTCACTGTGGTGCCAGCGCAGCAACGCCTCGGCGCCGACCGGCCGCACCGACGGCAGCGACGCCACCGGCTGGAAGGCCAACCGCAGCTCGTCGCGCTCGATGGCCCCGCGCAGCTCGTGCTCCACCGTCGTCCGCCGGCGCAGCAGCTTGTCGTACGCGGCGTCGTACCGCTCGATCCGGTTCTTGCCCCGCTGCTTGGCGTAGCGCAACGCCAGGTCGGCGTGCCGCAGCAGCAACTCCACGTCCGGCTCGTCGGCCCAGTCGGCCACCCCGATGCTCACCGACAGGAAGACCGGCCCCTCCGGCTGGTCGTACGGCCGGTTGAGCACGCCGAGGAGCCGCTCGGCGACCCGGTCCGCCTCGACCGACCGGCCCTGCATGAGCACGGCGAACTCGTCGCCACCCAGTCGGGCGGCCACGTCACCGGGGCGCAGGTTGCCACGCAGCCGCCGGCCCACCTCGGCCAGCACGGCGTCGCCCACGTCGTGGCCCCGCATGTCGTTGACGTTCTTGAAGCCGTCCAGGTCCAGGCCGAGCAGCACGCACGGGTTGCGGTCCGCGGCGTTGCGGTGCAGCGCCCGCAGCAGCCCGCGCCGGTTGGCCAACGACGTCAGCGGATCGGTGTGCGCCAACTCCCGGAAGTGCGCCTCCCGCTCGGCCAGGCGGCCCGCGTACCCCCGGACGTCGCGCAGGGTGAGGTACTGCCGCGCCACCAGGGCGAAACCCTCGACGCTGCCGGCCACGATGCCGGCCGCGGTGAACCGGCCGTCCTGGGCGAGGTGGTACATCGCCGAGGCGGCCATCGCCAGCATCGGGGCGATGGCGTACTCGCCGTCGCGACCGACCACGTCCAGGTCGACCTGCCCCGGCCGGTCCGCCCGGTGAAGGGCGAGCGCGACGGTCAGCAGGCCGGCGGCGAGCAGCGACGCGCCGGTCAGCGCCATGGTCGGCCCGGCCTGGCAGAGCCCGGCGCTGAGCCCCAGCCCACCGCAGCTCACCGCGGTGATGCCGGCGCACAGCGCGGCGAGCCGTCGCCGTGGGGCGGCGGCCCGGAAGACGACGATCACGGCGAGGCCGGCGCCGAGCGCTGCGCTCACCGTGGCCACCAGGATCGCCGGGCAGGCCATCGGGGTGGCGGCACCGAGCAACCGGGTGGGCTCGGAGAAGAGCACCCAACCGACGAACCACAGCGCCGCCGCCATGACCAACCCGTCCAGGGCGAGCCGGGTCGTTCCCGCCGCGGTGGCGGCCACCCCGGGGAGTCGGAGCAGACCAGCGGCGAAGGCCAGCCCGCACACCGCCGTGCCGATCGCCACCAGGGTTGCCCAACCGGTGCGCTGCCCCTGCTCGTGGGCCCAGTGGTCGTTCGCGCTGAGCGCGGCGACCACCCCGGCCAGGAGGCTGATCAGGGCACCGCCGGCGGCTGCCGCGAGCAGCACGTACGCCGGTCGACGCGGCCCCGTCCGCCGCCGGGCGACGACGGTCAGCAACACGACGGCCACCGCGGCGACGAGCCCGCTGAGCGCCGCGACAGCGACCATGCCCGGTGGAAAATGCACGCCTCCAAGAGTGCCGGATGGGCGCACGTCGTGGGGGGCTGGGTGTGCATCTGTTGGGACACGGCAGATACCCGGGTGGGGCTGCGCGCCGGCGGTGTCATGCTGGTATGCATGCCTGAGCTGCGGTCGAGGACTTCCACACACGGTCGGACGATGGCCGGCGCCCGGGCCCTCTGGCGGGCCACCGGGATGACCGACGACGATTTCGGCAAGCCGATCGTCGCCATCGCCAACAGTTTCACCCAGTTCGTGCCTGGTCACGTACACCTCAAGGACATGGGGGGCCTGGTCGCCGACGCGGTCGCCGAGGCCGGTGGGGTGGGCCGGGAGTTCAACACCATCGCTGTCGACGACGGCATCGCGATGGGCCACGGCGGCATGCTCTACTCGCTGCCCAGCCGCGAGCTGATCGCCGACGCGGTCGAGTACATGGTCAACGCGCACTGCGCGGACGCCCTGGTCTGCATCTCCAACTGCGACAAGATCACCCCCGGGATGCTGCTGGCCGCGTTGCGGCTCAACATCCCGACCGTCTTCGTCTCCGGTGGCCCGATGGAGGCCGGCAAGACGATGGCGATCGAGGGCGTCGTGCACAGCAAGATCGACCTGATCGACGCGATGATCGCCTCCTCGAACGAGGCGGTCACCGACGAGCAGCTCGGCGAGATCGAACGCTCCGCCTGCCCGACGTGCGGCTCCTGCTCCGGCATGTTCACCGCCAACTCGATGAACTGCCTCACCGAGGCGATCGGGCTCGCGCTGCCCGGCAACGGTTCGACGCTGGCCACCCACGCCGCCCGCCGGTCGCTCTTCGTCGAGGCCGGCCGGACCGTCGTGGAGATCGCCAAGCGGTGGTACGACGGCGACGACGAGTCGGTGCTGCCGCGCACTGTCGCCTCCAAGGCCGCCTTCGAGAACGCGGTCGCCCTGGACGTGGCGATGGGTGGCTCAACCAACACGGTGCTGCACCTGCTCGCCGCCGCCCGCGAGGCGGAGCTGGACTTCGGCGTCGCCGACATCGACGCGATCTCCCGGCGGGTGCCGTGCCTGGCCAAGGTCGCGCCCAACTCCCCGCAGTACCACATGGAGGACGTGCACCGGGCCGGTGGCATCCCGGCAATCCTCGGCGAACTCGACCGGGCCGGGCAGCTCAACCGGGACGTGCACGCCGTGCACTCCCCCTCGCTGGCGCAGTGGCTGACCGACTGGGACGTGCGCGGCGGCTCCCCCACCCCGACCGCTGTCGAGCTGTTCCACGCCGCGCCGGGCGGGGTGCGCACCGTCGAGCCGTTCTCCACCACCAACCGCTGGTCGTCGCTGGACACCGACGCGGCCGGCGGCTGCATCCGGGACCGCGAGCACGCGTACTCCGCCGACGGCGGGCTGGCCATCCTGCACGGCAACCTCGCACCCGAGGGCAGTGTGGTGAAGACCGCCGGCGTGCCGGACGACTGCCTGACCTTCCGGGGCCCGGCGAAGGTCTACGAGTCGCAGGACGACGCGGTGACAGCGATCCTCGCCAAGCAGGTGGTCGCCGGGGACGTGGTGGTGATCCGGTACGAGGGGCCCAAGGGCGGCCCCGGCATGCAGGAGATGCTCTACCCCACCTCGTTCCTCAAGGGACGCGGCCTGGGTCGCTCCTGCGCGCTGCTCACCGACGGCCGTTTCTCCGGTGGCACCTCCGGGCTGTCCATCGGGCACGTCTCCCCCGAGGCGGCCTCCGGCGGGATGATCGCCCTGGTCCGCGACGGCGACGAGATCGTCATCGACATCCCGAGCCGGTCGATCTCCCTCAACGTGCCGGAGGACGAGTTGGAGGCACGCCGGGTGGCCGAGGAGAAGCGCGACAAGCCGTACACCCCGACCGACCGGCAGCGCCCGGTGTCGGCGGCGCTGCGCGCGTACGCCTCGATGGCCACCTCGGCCAGCGACGGTGCCTACCGCCGCGTCCCGGAATAAGCACGACGGCCGGCTGCCGGCCCGACAAACCTCAGTCCATCGGGATGTCGCGCAGGTCGGGGGCAGCGGCGAGGAGGCGTACGTCGTCGTCTTGCAGGTGCACGGTGCAGCCGGCGCGGGTGAAGCGCACGGTGATCACCTGCCCGGCGTGCCGGGCCGCCAGGCGCAACAGGTCCTGCTCGGGGTCGGCGACGTCACGCGAACCCGAGCAGGGCACCGGAATCGGCGCTGTCGGGTCGGTCGGGGCAGCCCCGGCGACGGCGTCGGTCAGGCACTCGACGCACCAGGCGAGCGCGGAAGCTCCGCTTCTACAAGAACAATCTCGTGCCGGGCATCCTTCAGAGCCGCGACTACGCGCTCGGGATCTACCGCGTCGACCAGCCGGACATGAACGACGACGACCGGGAGCGCTCGGTCGAGCTTCGCCTGCAACGACAGTCCCTCCTGACCCGTCGTCTGCCACGGGCTCCACAGGTGCAGGTGGTGCTCTGCGAATCGGTGCTCCACCGGCTGGTGGGCGACGCGGAGACGATGGCCAGGCAACTCCACCACCTGCTGGCGATGACCCGGCTGCCGAACGTGTCGATTCGCGTGTTGCCGCTCATCGCGGGGCCGCATCACGGCACCGTTGCGGGCGAGTTCGTCCGCCTTGACTTTCCGCTCGGGAACCGACCCACCCCGGAGCCTCCGCTGGTCTATAGCGGGGCGATCACCGGCGCTCTTTACCTCGACCGTCCTCACGAGTTCGCGACCTACGAGAAGGTCTGGTCGAGCTTGCTCTCACTCACCCTCGACGAGGGACAATCGTTCCAACTGATCAATAAGATCATCGGGGAGGTTCACCATGGTTGACCTGACCGGCGCCCACTGGCGCAAGAGCACACGCAGCGCGGGCAACGGTGGCGAGTGCGTCGAGGTTGCCGACAACATCCCCGGCGTCGTCGCCGTACGCGACAGCAAGGATCCGCACGGCCCGGCCCTCGCCTTTGCTCCCGCCGCCTGGGTCACCTTCGTGCGAGCGACCAGCACCATCCGCTGAGGCTTCGGTGGGTGTCCCGGGGCCGCCCAGCCACCCACCGAACTCGAAAACCGTGCATAGACACGCGGCAGCGTTGCGACCCGGGGAGGCGGGGGACCAACCCCAACACCGCGGCACCCCAGCACTCCGGCCCCCGGCACCCCCACGCACCAAAATCCGAGCAACTTCCCTGTTGTTGCCGCCTGCGGCACGCGTGAAACAGCAACAACCCTGATGTTGCGCGGATCTCCCCGACGGAGCGTCGCCCAGCTGCGCGGCGAGCCGCGACGGGGCGAGGTGCCGACGGCCTCGCCGGGCCGAATGGCACTTCCCGCGGACAGCGAGGACGGTGGGAGGATGGGGGTCCACTAGCAGGCTTGTTCCACACGAGCGTGTAGGAGTGTCGATGGACCTTGAGCAGCTGTGGTCCGAACTGGCGAGGGAGCTTCCGGACACCCTTGCCGCCTATCGGTCCCGGATAGCGGAAATCGAGGTACAGGAGAAAGCCGACCAGACGTTGCTCACCGAGGCGGACGTTGCTGTGGAAAGGATGATTATCGACAAGATCCGCGCCCTAGATCCTGCAGCCCGTGTGCTCGCGGAGGAGTCGGGAAGCGGTACTTGGAGGCCCGGCGTCGACGAGGAACCGGAGCGGATCTGGATCATCGACCCGATCGATGGCACGGCGGAGTTCGTCCAACCGCAGAACACCGAGTTTTGCTCCGTCGTCTGCCTTCTCGAGCGACGGGAGCCGGTGGCGGCGCTCATCGTGGCTCCAGAACTCGGCACCGGCCGCACGCCAGTTATCGTGCGCGCGTCCCGAGCCGACAGGCTGATCCTGATCAACGGTCGGCCCGCACCGTTCAACAACGGCCCGGTGCCCTCGCTTGTCGCATCTCTGACACGTAGTTCGACGTCCAAGGCACCAAGTCACGAGTGGGCCATGGCCGAGGCCGGGTACCGGCTGAAGACGCGTACCACGTCGCAGACACTCGACATGCTCCGCACAGCGCTAGACCTCACAGAGATTGCCGAGGGTGCGCCGCGGTTCGACCTCTTCTATCGCCCCCAGCAGAAGGTATGGGACGGCTTGGCGGGCTTGTGCCTCGGCGAGATCGTCGGTCTAATGTCTACAGACATGGACGGGAGCAAGCGCCTACCAGTGTCTATGGAGTCGCTCGCTCAGCCAGAACCGACTTTCGCCAGCACCGTGATGGGTCGCCCGGAGGCAGTCAAGTGGTTCGTGGAGGTAGCGCGGAGCTCCCGCACCGAAACACGGAAGTCCTCGTCGACGTAACATCGATCATCGGCGCCGAGGATTTCATCGCCGCTCAGAACCGCCGCGCGCAGCCCGGAGACCCGTTCGCGCGCCAAGCATTCGTCGAGCTGATCCAGTCCTTGATCTTCATGAACCGGGTTTGGGTAGCCCACCCGGTGCGCGCTCGACCGACCACTGCTGACTTCGGCGCGAGGCCCTTACTGCTCCGAGCTTTGGTCGAGGCCGACCTGCTCCATCCGCTGCAGCTTGATGTCAACGAGAGCCGGGTTGCTAGAACTGCCGAGGAGTCAGCTCTTCAAGACCTGCAGAGCTGGCAAGGGGGCAGGGCGCTTGGGCAGTTCGTCGAGCAGGCACTCGCCTGTGATGACGCCATGCCCGGCACCCGCAACTCGCTGTCGAAGCGCATCCACAGCTGGTCCACGTTCCAAGCCACAGACGTTCGGGTCGCCGGCCATCACACGGATCGGATCGGGACGGCCGACGGCGTTGAGGACGACCCGTTCGGTGAGTGGGCGCGGGCGGCCTCGATCGTCCTAAAGGGCGCACTGCAGTCGATGGCCCCACCGGGTGAAGAGGTCTACGTCGCAGCCACCCTTGCACGCGGGCTCAAGTACCGGGCAAGAGCGGACGCGACTGGACTTTCATACCAGGCACACCCCATTCGAAGGGACTTCCTCCTTACCTTTGACCTATCCCGGGAGGGTGCCGCCGAGGGAGTGGTGCTCGACGTCATCAGAGCCATTCGCGGTATCCACCAGTCACTTGCCACTGCCGCGAGCGAGAGCAAGACCCATCAGGTGCAGCTGCTTGAGCTGGAACTACCGCTACTTGGCGGCCGACTCTGGCAAGCCTCGGAGACCGGCAGGTTGGGAGACGGTGCGTGGCTCGATCTGGTGGTCAGTCGCATTGGCCAATATCGGCAGAAGGCAGCCGATTTACGAGCGGCCGTCGCCAGGTGCGTCACCGACGAGGACCATCTACGCCTCGCACGGGACATCGATGAGACAAAGAAGCAGTTGCTCGAACGCCTCGGCCTCCGCAAGATCACGTTGTCGGCTGTTGAGCAGGAACTCGTAAACAGCGTGGCATCCGTGGCTGAATCGGTGCCTGGCGTTCCGAAGGTCTCGGGAATGTGGATCGGCGCACGGCTGATCGGCAAGCAAATGTCTTCCACCGGTACGCCAGTACAACGCTTCCTGTACAAGGAGTTCTATCGGGCGTGGAAGCGGGCCGGACGCTGACGCGACGCGAAACTCACGACCCGTTTGCCATCCAGCGCACCCTTCTCCCTGGTGAACCCAGGGCTCCAGCAAAGTCGTCACTGTGACAGCAATGTTGTGCACGTCCTCGGCCTATGGCAGCACGGTTCAGACACCGGGCAGAGTCTGGAATCCGACACCAGGTCGGCTCAGCTACCACCCGTTCCAACACCGCGCCTCGACACATCCTCGTGAACAGGCACACCTGCGACGGGTGCCCGCTGCTGCGCTCGAATCGGCTGGACAGCGCGGTGGACGCCTGCGCTTTCGGGCCTGAACCCAGCCATCGCCGACGGAACGAAGTCGGCCAGGTATTGCCGCGTCGCGTCGTCCGTGGCATAGATCAGCACGCCACGAAGCCCTCGCGTGAGCAGAACTCGATAGGTGTTTCGGATGAGTTGGTCCGCCTCTTCGCGGCTCATCGGCCGCTCGGGGTGGGTCAGAGCCCGATCGCGTGACTTCCGGGAATCGCTTGCGAGCCGTCCGCCCCGAGCGACGAGATCCGGACCGATGAGCACGCCAGACCAATCATATTCGAAGCCCTGAGCGGTGTAGATGCAACCGATCTGATCGAACCCGGCAGGATCCGTGGCCCAGTAGGAACTGGCCGGGACTCCCCCGACTGGCCTTTCCGGTGCCGCGTTCCAGGGCTTGGCCCACGAACCTATCCGCACATCGAGGGGAAGACTGCCGTCCTTGTTCTGACGCCTCGTCCAGGGCCAGCAGAAGCCAGCAGATATCCGGCAGGTCTCACCCGCCTGCTCCCGCGCCCGAAGAATGGCCTCCATCTCCTCGGGCGACGAAACCAGGCCGACCTCGAACCGATCGTCTCCCGGCCACGGGTACGGGCCGGCATCGGCCATGCCCAGCAGGTGCAACAACCACTCGTCGTACTTCGCGCTTCCGCCACACCGGAACTGGGCGTCGAGGTGGACGAGGTCGACTTCATATCCCTGTCGCCGAGCGGCCCTCTCGATCATGTCCGCCCCGCCGACCTCGCCTGGGCGCACGACCTGGTGGTCGTCGAGCAGGAAGACCGGCACCTTCGCCGCCGACAGCAGTTCGTCCACCTGCGGGATGTCGCCGGAGCGGCCGCCCTTGTCAGAGTGCTTCCGAATGCGGTGCGCCTCATCACACACCAGGACATCGAGATTGTCCCGTTCGTCATCCATGAAGTCGCGGAAGAAGCTGAACAGCGGGCGAGTCCGCTGTCGCGGGTCCCGCGGGTCTCTGCGGGCATAGCGCTGCAAGCTGAGGGTGAACGCCTTGGAACCGGTTGCGTGGGCCACCAGTCTGCCCTCGCCCGCGAGATCAGCCAGCAACGACAGCGCGACGGCGCTCTTGCCGCTCCCCGGGCCGCCCGTAATGATGACGGCACGCTTCTTCCTGCCCCGTCTGGACTCCGTAACCGCCTGCGCCACCAGCTCATAGGCCCTGCGTTGCTCATCGATTAGCACGAAAATGCGCCGGCGGCCGAGTTCTGCGGCAACGTGCGCAAGCAACTGGCGACTCGGCCGCACCGTACTGCTCAGGAGACGGTCCCCTGCTCGCCTGCCGCCTCGCGGAGCGAATCGGCCCCTCAGGTAACCATCGAACTTCTCCCTGCGCTCCCTGGTGTAGATGAGTTTCTTATACGTCCAGTCTCCGGCGACGAGGTCGGAGACCTTCTCCCTGGCAGCGTTGTGCAGGTAAACCATGCCGTGCAGTGCGTCCGGCCAATCCCAGAGAGCCGCCAGATGATCCGCGAGGTAATCGCAGTACCCCTCCACCTGCAGGCGAGGATGAAGTTGTGGGCCAACCATCCCGGGTACGTCGACCAGACCTGCCTCGGGGGCGAGACTGACCGCGGAACTCCACTGCTTCAACTCCACCACCAGGTAGGCATCCTGGCCGGTGACCGGGTGGGTTCCGGCAAGTATCACGTCGATTCGCCGGCTACTGCGCGGCATCTGGTACTCGACGAGCGCATCGATCTCACCGAGCCCCACCTCGGTGAGATGCCGGGCAAGCTCCCCCAGGCTCTCGCGCCATGATCGCTTCTCGGCGGGCCGGACGTTATAGCCAGCGGCGCGCAGAAAATTCGCTATCTCCCTGTCAAGGCGCCCTTCCCGATTCAGGAGAAGCATCTCGTTAGGTGTGGTGCGAAACGCCAGCACTGACAGGCCCCCGAGGCACGAAGATCTCGTGCGGTGGGGGCGTGTCCGTCGAAGGAAGCCCGTCGATCCGCTGAACTGGCCGTCACAGTATCGACACTGTGTGGTTGCCGCTACCCGGCTTCGCCGTCGAACACGACCTCGGGTTGCCGCCGGACGCGCACCAGATTCCGCAGGTACTCCTGCGTCTCCGGGTCGGTCGCAAAGAGCACCGTGCCGCGCATGCCCCGGGTCAGCAACACCTTGTAGGTGTTGCGGATCAGCCGGTCCGCCTCTTCGTCGCTGAGCGACTTGCGACTGCGGAAAGCCGGGTCCTTCGACTCGTCGCGGCGGGTCACCAGCTGACCGTCGCGGGCCACCAGGTCCGGTCCGATGATGACGCCCGACCAGTCGTACTCGAAGCCCTGAGCGGTGTAGACACAGCCGACCTGACCGAACCCATTCGGGTCGGTGGCCCAGAACGCGCTGCCCGGCGCCGAGCCGACGCTGCGCTCGCTCTTCACGTTCCACGGCCGCGCCCAGCCGCCGATCGTCACGTCAGGCACCAACGTGCCGTCCGGCCTGGGGTCGCTCCAAGGCCAGCAGTAGCCGGCCGACATCCTGGCCGTGCCGGCCACCGCCTGACGGTCGGCGAGGTGCGCCTCCATCTCCTCGGGCGACTCGGCGATTCGCACGTCGAACCGGCCGTCGCCAGCCCAGACGGTCGGCTCGCCTCCGTCGAGGCCGAGCAGATCAAGAGCCCATTCCTCGTACGCCTCGCTGCCACCACAGCGGAACTGGTCGTGCAGGGAGACCACGTCAACCTCCACACCGAGCTTCCTCGCATGGGCGGAGATGACCTCGACGTTGCCCATCTCACCAGGCTTCACGACCTGGTGCTCGTCCAGCAGGAAGACCGGCACTCGGGCGACGGAGATGAGTTCCTCCAACTGCGGGCGTGCCACGTCCCGGCGTGCCTTCGGGGTGTAGCGGTTGACCGATGTCTCCCGCACCCGGTGCGCCTCGTCGCAGATCAGTACCTCGATGTCGTTCGGCTCGGCGTTCATGAAGCTGTTGAAGTACTTGAACAGGCTCTGTACCCGGGTCGATCCACGGCCGGCGTAGCGACGCAGCGTCAGGGTGAACGACCGGGAGCCGGTCGCGTGCAGCACCGGCCGGTCCCGCCGGGCCAGCTCACCGAGCACCGCGAGGGCGATGACGCTCTTGCCGCTACCCGGCCCGCCGGCAACCACCACCGCCCGCTTGTGGTTCGCCGTCCGGGCCCGCTCGATGGCGTGCATGACCAACTCGTACGCCACATGCTGCTCGTCGAGCAGGGTGAAGTGCGACCGTTCCTTCAGCTCGGCGGCGGCGTACGCGAGCAGGTGCCGGCTGGGCCGTACGGTGCTGGTCAGGAACCGGTCCGCCGGGCCAGCTCCCGAAGCGGGCGCGAACCGGCTCCGGAGGTGGTCGAGCCACTGCCCACGACGCTGCCCGGTGAAGATCCGGCTCTGTTCCGTGGCCGGTCGGTCGAACAGGTCGGTGACGTCGCGATCCACCGCGTTGTGCAGATAGGCAGCCCCGCGCAGCAGCTTCTGATCGCGGCCCAGCACACCCAGGAAGTCGTTGAGATAATGGCAGTAGTCCTGCACCTGGACGCCGGGGTGCAACCGTGGCCCAGAAGCCTGCTCAACGGCGACGAGAGTGTCGGAGTCCTCGTAAGCGGCGGCAAAGGACCACTGCTTGAGCTCGACGACGAGATAGGAGTCATCGCCGGTTCGCGGGTCCACACCGGCCAGAACGGCATCCACCCGACGGCTGGTCAACGGAAGCTGGTACTCGACGAGCACCTCGACATCGGCCAGACCCGCGTCGGCGAGATCCTGCGCGAGTACCGGGAGGCTGCGCGCCCACGATCGTTTCTCGGCGGGGCTGACCCCGTGACCGCCATAGCGAAGCCGTTCGGTCAGCACTCCGACAAGGGTGCCATCGTTAGCGAGACGCAACAGACCAGCAGCTGACGTACGGTACGCCGACATTGAGAGGTGCCCCCGGGCAGCACGAAATGATCGTGCGGATGGGGGCATGTCCCTGCATCGGAAGCCCGTCGGACCGCCTTACGGCCACGACTGTATCGAGGTGATCAGTGGGCGGCTACGCCCGTGGCGCCTTCGCCGCTGACCCTCTCGCGGTCTCCACCGGGTAACGCCGGGCCGAGTCGGCCAGCTTCTCCGTGGCAGCATCGACCAGGTCGATATCGAGGACGTCGGCGAGCCGGACCAGATAAATCATGACGTCGCCGATCTCCGCGCGTACTCGTGCGCCCGCCTGCGGGTCCGCCATCACCTGGGCCGCCTGCTCCGGTGTCAGCCACTGCAGCTCAGCCAGCAGCTCGCCCACCTCGCCGGAGAGCGCCATGGCCAGGTTCTTCGGAGTGTGGAACTGTTGCCACTCGCGTTCCTGGGCGAAATGCCGGAGTTTCTCGCTTAGCTGGCTGACACTTCGAACGGCGGATCCCGCATCGGATGGGCTGCCCATGCCCAGATCATCACACGACAGCGCCGCGGCTCCGCCGAGCTGCTCGATCAACACGAGTTCTGGGATATCGGGGCCTCCTGTCGCCCCGGAGGCCCCGATATCAATGAAGTCGTGTTGATCATGCGCGGCTGCGCTGAGCCGCGACGGTTGACGGTCAGTTGGCCGCCACGACGTGGTCGATCACCAGGTGGGCGGCCCCGGTGATGCCGATGTCCTGGCTGGTGGCAACCCGCTCGATGAGCAGGGTCTGGGTGGCCAACGGCAGGCAACGCTCGTAGAGGGTGGCCCGCATGCTGGCCAGCAGCGGTTCGCAGTCGGCGAGTCGGCCGCCGATGGCGACCACCTGCGGGTTGAAGAAGTTGACCACGACGGCCAGGATCTCGCCGATGGCCCGGCCGGCCTGCCGGGCGAGCGCTGTGGCGTGCCGGTCGCCGTCGTCGATCAGGCGGATCACACCGGTCAGGTCGGAGACCGTCACGCCCTGTTCGCGTAGCGCGGTGACCAGGGCCGCGCCGCTGGCCACGGCCTCCAGGCAACCGGCGTTGCCGCAGCTGCACAGCGGCGCGGGATCGGCCACCACCCGACAGTGGCTGATGTCCCCGGCCGACCCCTGGGCACCTCGATGCAGCCGTCCACTGGAGATGACACCGGAGCCGATCCCGGTGCCGGCCTTGATGTAGACGGCGTGGTCCAGTTCGGAGTGTGCGGTGCGGTGCGCGCCGAGCGCCATCAGGTTGGCGTCGTTGTCCACGATGATCGGCACGTCGACCCGGCCGGCGCAGAACGCGGCGACGTCGAAGCCGTTCCAACCGGGCATCCGGGACGGGCTGACGATCCGGCCGGTGGCGTGCTGCACCGGGCCGGGAATGCCGATGCCGAGACCTCGCAGCGCACCCGGGTCGCCGTCCGCCGTCGAGGCTGACGACACGGGACCGGCGGACGTCGGGTCACTGGGCGTGGCGGCCAACGCCGCGACCTCGGCCAGCAGCGAACCGAGCACCTGCTCCGGGCCGTCCTCGATGCGGACCGGCAGGGTGCGGGCCTGGACCACCCGCCCGGACAGGTCCAGGGTGCCGACCCGGGCGTGGTGCGCGCCGAGGTCGATGGCGCCGACCACGGCGCCGCCGGTGGGCACGGCGAGCTGGCGCGGCCGGCGCCCACCTCGGGACCGCCCGGCGCCGGTCTCCTCCAGCAACCCCTGGTTGATCAAGGCCTCGACCCGCTGGGAGATCGTCGACGGAGACAGCCCGGAGAGCCGGGACAGGTCGGCACGACTGACTGCCGCTCCGGTGGCCACCCAGCGCAGCAGCTCCCGAGGGCCGCCCCGGAGGGCTTCGCGTGGCGCGTCGTCAATCGTCACGTCAGGTTCTTAGCATCCACAGTTTGTTCAAGCAACTGGTTGACTTAGTTTCCTGGCTACCTTTAGATGGCGCTGTTGGTTCGATATGAAGCCGACTTGATTCGGTGATCGAAGAAAGTGGGGCCGTCTGGTGGCACCGGGGACGACGGGTGCGGACCGACCGATGGTGTCGGTACGCGGCCTGCACAAGTGGTTCGGCCCGCTGCACGTGCTCAAGGACATCGACCTCACGGTGGCCGCCGGCGAGGTGGTCGTCGTGGTGGGGCCGTCCGGCTCCGGCAAGTCGACCCTGTGCCGCTGCCTCAACCGGCTGGAGACGGCCGGGCAGGGCAGCATCGAGATCGACGGTGAACCGCTGCCGGCCGAGGGTCGGGCGCTGGCCCGGTTGCGCGCCGACGTCGGCATGGTCTTCCAGTCCTTCAACCTCTTCGGGCACAAGACGGTGCTGGACAACGTCACCCTCGGCCCCACCCGGGTCCGCAGGATCGCCCGTCCCGAGGCGCGGCAGCAGGCCATGGCCCTGCTGGAACGCGTCGGGATCGCCGACAAGGCGAACCACCACCCGGCCCAACTCTCCGGTGGGCAGCAGCAGCGGGCCGCGATCGCCCGGGCGCTGGCCATGCAACCGAAGGTGCTGCTCTTCGACGAGCCGACCTCGGCCCTGGACCCGGAGATGGTCAACGAGGTGCTCGACGTGATGGTCTCCCTCGCCAAGGAGGGGATGACCATGATCGTGGTCACCCACGAGATGGGCTTCGCCCGTCGCGCCGCCGACCGGGTCGTCTTCATGGACGACGGCCGCATCGTCGAATCCGGCGCCCCCGACGAATTCTTCGCAGCTCCGCGCACCGAGCGGGCCCGCGACTTCCTTTCCAAGATCCTCCAGCACTAGCCCCCAACGGGAGGGTGTCATGTCAATCCTCAAGAAGAGCTTCACCCGGCGGCGCTCGCTCGCCCTCACCGCGACCGCCGTGGCGGTGGCCCTCGTCGCCACCGGCTGCGGCGGTGACGGCGACAGCAGCGCCCCGAAGCTGCCCGGCGACGCCGGCCTCGGTGGCGACGGAGTGGTCGCCCAGTCGGTGTACGACGCCGCCCCGGTCGCCAGCGACGCGGACATCCCGGCCGGCTCGACCATGGACGCGATCCGCAAGCGCGGCTACCTGAACATCGGCGGTTCCCTGGACGCGCCGCTGCTCGCCCAGCAGAACCCGGTCAGCGGCACCATCGAGGGCTTCGACGCCGACATGGCGAAGCTGCTGGCGAAGTACATCATCGGCAAGCCCGAGGTGAAGACGACGACCATCGGCACCCAGACCCGGGAGGCCATGCTCCAGGCCAAGTCGGTCGACGCCGTCTTCCAGACGTACACGATCACCCCGCAGCGGGCCACCCAGGTCGCCTTCGCCGGGCCGTACCTCACCTCCGGCCTCGCCGTCGGGGTCCGCAAGGACGACACCTCCATCAAGAGCGTCAAGGACCTCGCCGGCAAGACCGTGATCGTCGGGGCGAACACCCCCGCCGTCACCGCGCTGCCCTCCGCCGCACCCGGCTCGAAGCAGATCGCCTTCGGCACCGACCCGCAGGCGTTGCAGGCCCTGCTGCAGAAGCGCGGCGACGCGTACGTGCAGGACTTCACGCTGCTCGCGTCGGGTGCCAAGGCCAACCCGGGGATGAAGGTGGTGGGCGAGCCGTTCACCACCGAGGCGTACGGCATCGGCCTCAACCGGGAGGACACGCAGTTCAAGGAGTTCGTCAACAACTGGCTGAAGAAGATCCAGGCCGACGGCACGTGGGCGAAGGTCTGGGAGGGCACCCTCGGCTCGGTGGTCGAGGGCGGGGCACCCACCCCGCCGGCCCTCGGTTCCGTCGACGGCTCCTGAGCAGTTTCTCGTACCGATGGAAGCCCTCACCGCTCACCTGAGCCAGCTGGGCCACGGCCTGGTCACGACGGTCGAACTGACCGTCGTGACCACCGTCGGCGCGATGCTGCTGGGCATCGTCGTGGCCACCCTGCGGATCGCCCCCGTGCCACTGCTGCGCGCCATCGGCACCGCCTACGTCGAGGTGTTCCAGAACCTGCCGCTGCTGGCGCTGCTGGTGCTCTTCGTGTTCGCGCTGCCGACCATCGGCATCACGTTCCCGCTGTTCACCTCCGCCGCGATCGTCATCGCGGTGTACGAGGGGGCGTACCTGGCCGAGGCGATCCGCGCCGGGGTCAACACCGTCGGTGTGGGCCAGGCCGAGGCGGCCCGTGCCATCGGGCTCACCTTCGGCCAGTCCCTGCGGCACGTGATCCTGCCGCAGGGACTGCGGGCGGTGATCCAGCCGATCGGCAACATCTGCATCGCGCTGCTGATGAACACCTCGCTGGCCGCCGCCGTCGGCGTGGTCGAGCTGACCCAGGCGGCCAACAACGTGAACCTGGTCGAGGCCCAACCGATCGCCGTCTTCACCGGTGCCGGCCTCGCCTACATGCTGCTGGCGCTGATCATCGGTCAGGTCACCGGCCTGCTCGAACGAAGGCTGGCGATCGTCCGATGAACAAGACCCAACAGATCCTCTTCGACGAGCCCGGCCCCCGCGCCCAACGGCGGATCCGGATCGCCACCGTGCTGGGCGCCATCGGGCTGGCCGGCGCCCTGGCCGCAGCCGTCTACCAGTTCGCCAGCCACGGCGAACTGGCCGCCGACCGGTGGGAGCCGTTCACCACCTGGCCGATCTGGCGGTACCTGCTCAACGGTCTCTGGGCCACCGTGCGGGCCGCCGCCGCGACCGCGGTGCTCAGCGCCGCGCTCGGGCTGATCCTGGCGCTCGGCCGGCTGTCGACGCACCGACCGCTGCGCTGGCTGGCCGGCGCGTACGTGGAGATCTTCCGAACCGTCCCCACCCTGCTACTGATCTACGTGACGCTGTTCGCCCTGCCGCAGTACGGCCTGAACTTCCCGCTGTTCTGGAAGCTCGTGGTCCCGCTGGTGGTCTCCAACTCGGCGGCGTTCGCCGAGATCTTCCGGTCCGGCATCCTGGCACTGGACCGGGGACAGACCGAGGCCGGCCTCGCCGTCGGGCTGCGCCGAGGGCAGGTGATGGCGCTCGTCGTCCTGCCACAGGCGTTGCTCCAGCTCGCCCCGTCCCTGGTCAGCCAGCTGGTCGGGCTGCTCAAGGACACCTCGCTCGGCTTCGTGGTCAGCTACACCGAGCTGCTCTACAGCGGGCAGGTGCTCGCCTCGTACACCCACCTGCTGATCCAGACGTTCCTGGTGGTGGCGCTGATCTACCTGGTGGTCAACGCCTCGCTGTCGAAGTTCGCCCGCGTACTCCAGGCCCGCAACGGCCGCTTCGGCGGCCGACGCGGACGGCGGACCGCTGAGCTGCCCCCGCCACTTCTCGAAGGGAACACTCCCCGGTGACCATCTTCCGCTACGCCGAACTGGCCCGGGTCGTGCGCAACGGCTTCGTCGAGAGCCGGCACTACGGCAGCGTCGTCGTGCTCGCCCCGGACGGGACTGTCGCCCTCACCGCCGGCGTACCCGACGAGCCGGTTCTCCCCCGCTCCACCCTCAAGCCGGTGCAGGCGCTGGCCTGCCGGATCGCGGCGGGCGACGAGCTGACCGGCCCGGCGCTGGCGCTCGCCGCCGGCAGCCACACCGGTGACGACCGGCACGTCGAGGTGGTCCGCGCGATGCTGGCCGGTGCCGGCCTGACCGAGGACGCGCTCGGCTGCCCGCAGGACTGGCCGGAGGACGAACCAACCCGGGACCGGCTGATCCGCGCCGGCGGGCAGCGCGAGCGGATCCGGATGAACTGTTCCGGCAAGCACGCCGCGATGCTCGTCGCCTGCGTCGCCCGGTCCTGGAGCACCCACGACTACCTCGACCCGGACCACCCGATCCAGCGGGAGACCGCCGCCGCCGTCGCCCGGCTCGCCGGCACACCGATCGCGCACCACGCTGTCGACGGCTGCGGCGCACCGCTGTTCGGGCTGCCGCTGACCGGCCTGGCCCGCACCTTCCAGGCCCTGGTCACCGCACCCACCGGCAGTGACGAGGCGCTGGTCGCGCAGGCCATGCGCCAACACCCGGAGTACGTCGGCGGCTGGCACGGCCACCCCAACACCGACCTGATGCGGGCGCTGCCCGGCGTCCTCGCCAAAGGCGGAGCCGAGGGTGTGCTCGGGGTGGCCGCACCGGACGGTCACGCCGTCGCGGTGAAGGTGGTCGACGGATCACCGCGAGCCACCACCGCTATCGCCCTCGCCGCCCTCGACGCCGTTGGCGTACCGGTGGGCGGGGCCGACGCGCTGCGCCAGGTGCCGGTGCTCGGCGGCGGCGCACCGGTCGGCGCCGTCACGGCCGTCATCGACTGGACCACGTCTCGGACCGAAGCGGCACCGCCACGCACGGAAAAGGAAGAATCATGAACACATTCGAGATCTGCATCGACAGCGTCGAGGGGGCGGTCGCCGCTGAGGAGGCCGGCGCCGACCGGGTGGAGCTGTGCTCCGCGCTCTTCGACGGCGGGCTGACCCCCAGCCTGGGCACCATCGAGACGACACTGCGCGCCGTGGACCGGATCCGGGTACACGTGATCGTCCGGCCGCGGGCCGGCGACTTCATCTACTCGCCGTTCGAGATCGAGGCGATGGAGCGGGACGTGCGGGCCGCTGTGGCGGCCGGCGCGCACGGCATCGTGATCGGTGCGCTGACCGCCGAGGGTGACGTCGACGTGCCGACCACCCGCCGGCTGATCGCCGCCGCGGGCGACGTCAGCATCACCTTCCACCGGGCGTTCGACATGACCCGCGACCCGCACGCGGCGCTGGAGCAGCTGATCGAGCTGGGCGTGCACCGGGTGCTCACCTCGGGCCAGGAAGTCAGCGTGCTGGAGGGTGCCCCGCTCATCGCCGACCTGGTGCGCCGCGCCGCCGGCCGGATCATCGTCATGCCGGGCGGCGGCATCACCCCGCGCAACATCGCCCGGATCGTCGAGGCGACCGGCGCTGACGAGTACCACTTCGCGGCACTGGTCAGCTCGGACAGCCCGGCCGTGCACCGCAACCCGGCCCCGCTGATGGGCGGCAGCCTGAACCGGCCCGAGTACGAGCGCTCGGGCACCTCCGGCGCGCTGGTCGGCCAGGTGCTCGCCGCCGCCCGCGCCTGACCGTCCACGCTCCGGGCGCGGGGGAGGTCGTGCTTCCCGGGCGTTGATCGTGCTCGAACATGGATGTAGTGGCTTCCTTACTGCGGGAGGCCACTACATCCTGGATCGAGCGCGATCACGTTCTTCAGCATCGCGGGACATCAGACGATGTCGTTGACGCAGCGCAGCACCGTGCGGGCCGTGATCCGGACCCGCTGCCCCCATCCGTCGGGCTCCGCCGGTCAGCCGGTGGCGAGGTTGATGGCGACGCCGATCGGGACGGACGCCGCCAGCCCGGCGACCAGCCACCACAGCTGTTCCCGCCTGGCGTTCCGCTGTGCCGACTGGAGCCCGCTCTGGATCTGGGTCAGGCTGTTCGCCACCATCGCCAGGTCCTCGGCCCGGCCGGAGTCTTCGCCGCTGAGGGAACGCCGCATCACGGAGCGGCGAAGCCGGCTCGTCGTCGACAACGTCAGCTGATGCCGACGGACCCGACGTGACGCGTAAATCGTCGACCCCGGTTCTGCGAAGTCGGTGCCGCCCTCGTCCGGATCCTCGTCGGCCTCGGGCCCGCGGTAGTAGCCGATCGGGAACAGGCGTGACCACAGCCGCGTCCAGCGGTCCTTCCACCAGAGGCCACCGCCGACGCCGAGCAGAACGAGGTCCGCGACGATCGCGATGATCGCCCACCCGTCGCTCACGAAGAAGCCGACCGCACCGACGGGGCCGGCCGCCAGGATGAGTGCCTTCGCCGCCGCCCTGCCGCTGATCCCCCGCATGCCCGCCATTGAACCGGCCCCAACCGGCCGACGTGATCCCTGCTATCCGGAAGACGACAGCAAAGTCCTCTCGGGACAGTTCGTGGCCCGTCCGGAAGGACCGCCGTCCGGAAGGACCGCGGTCCGACGGTCTGCTCGCGGGCCGCCCCGGTCACCCACCTCCGACCGTTACGACCGATCGGCCGGGCTACCTGCCACGGGGAGCGCCGCCGCGCGGGCGTACCGGATCGCGGCCGGGGTGTCGTTGAAGACCAGCCCTTCGCGGCGCAGGTCGTCAGCGACTCCGAGGGTGGCGAGGACCTGGTCGTGGGCGGGGGTGATACCGGAGAGCAGGACGGTGATCCCGCGTCCCCGCAGCCGCCGGATCGCGTCGCCGAGGACGTGCGCACCGGTGGCGTCCATGGTGGTCACCCGGGACATCCGCAGGATGACGACACGGACGTCGCTGACCTCGGAGAGTTCCAGGAGGAAGGTGTGGGCGGCAGCGAAGAAGAGCGGCCCGTCCAGCCGGTACGCGACGATGTGTTCGCTGAGCAGCGCGTGCTCCTCGGCGCTGTGTTCCCCCGGATCGAGGGGCACCTGTTCCAGCCGGGCGCTGCGGGCCACCGCGCGCAGGGCGAGCACCACGGCGACGCCGACGCCGACCGCGACGGCGGTGACGAGATCCCAGATCACGGTGACGGCGAAGGTGAGCACCAGCACGACCGCATCGCCCCTGGTGGCCCGGGCCAGCGCCCACAGCGAGCCGGCCTCCACCATGCGGACGGTGGTGGCGAGCAGCACCCCGGCCAGGGCGGCGAGCGGGATCCGGCCGACCAGCGGCGCGGCGGCCAGCACGATCGCCGCGAGGGCGACGGCGTGGGTGAGGGCCGCCAACTTCGAGGCCGCCCCGGCGCGGACGTTGACCGCTGTCCGGGCGATGGCGGCGGTCGCGGGAATGCCGCCGAAGAGGGGGGCGGCGAGGTTGGCCAGCCCCTGACCGAACAGTTCCCGGTCCGGGTCATGCCGCTCGCCGACGGTCATGCCGTCAGCGACGGTGGCGGAGAGCAGGCTCTCCAGGGCGGCGAGCGCGGCGACGGCGAGGGCGCTGGGCAGCAGCACACCGAGCGCGGCGAGGTCGAGGAAGCCGAGCGAAGGCGCGGGCAGGCCCTGCGGCAGCGCGCCGATCCGGGCCAGGTCGACCGGGAGGACCTCGGCGAGGACGGTGGCCGCCCCCACGCCGAGCAGGGAGAACGGCAGGCCGGGTCGCCACCGCGCGCCGAGCAGCATCAGCGCCGCGACGGCGAGGGCCACCGCGAGCGCGGCCGGCTGCGGGTGGACGACGAACCGGGCGACCGCGTCGAAGGCGACGGCCCAGACCTTCTCCCCGTGCGCGTCGCTGACGCCGAGTGCGGCGGGCACCTGCTGCAGCGCGATGACCACGGCGATGCCGGCGGTGAAACCCTCCAGCACGGGGGTGGGCAGGTAGCGGACGTAGCGGCCCAGACGGGCCACGGCGAGCGCGATCAGCACGAGGCCGGCCATCGCCCCGACCATCAGCACGCCGGTGGCTCCGAACTGCTGCACCACCGGCACCAGCACCACTGTCATGGCCCCGGTCGGCCCGGAGACCTGGAGGTTGGAGCCGCCGAAGACGGCGGCCACCGCACCGGCGACCACTGCGGTGATCAACCCGGCCTGGGCGCCCAGCCCGGAGGTGACGCCGAACGCCAGGGCCAGCGGCAGCGCCACCACCGCCACGGTGAGCCCGGCCAGCAGGTCCCGGCGCGGCGAGCGGTGGACCGCCGCCCAGTCGGCCCGGCCGGGCAGCAGCCCGAGGAGCCGCGCCCGGGCCACCGGGATGACGCGGCTCACCGGTCCGCGCCGGCGGCGCGCAGCTCCCCGAGGAGGCCGTCCCGGTCGGTGAGGACCGCGCCGAGGATCCGGCGCCCGGCGGCCAGCAGGTCGGCCACGTCCGGGGTGCTGAGCGCGTACACGACGAGGGGACCGTCGCGGTGTGAGGTGACCATCCCGGCGCGGCGCAGCACGGCGAGCTGCTGGGAGAGGTTGGAGGCCTCGACCTCGATCGCGGCGAGCAGGTCACGGACCGGCTTCGGGCCGTCCTGGAGCAGTTCGAGGACCCGGATGCGCACCGGGTGCCCGAGGGTGCGGAAGAGTTCCGCCTTCGCCTGGTACAGCGGGACCGACATGAGCACCTCTCCCGATCGATGCGAAGACTTTATCACTTGAAGAAGTCTTCAATCGCTGACCCACATGGGGGCACCCCGCCGCGGCGGCACTGGTCTGCAACGGGCTTTGCATCGCTTGTCGTGGTTTACTCGCAGGGATGCGCTTGTAACACCCCACGAACTAGGGGCATACGGCTAATGCTGCTGAGTTTCCGCTTCACCAACCATCGATCGTTCCGCGACGAGCACCAGCTCAATCTGACGCCCGTTTACGGGGACGGGGCCTCGGCCGTCGAGCCGGCCCCACAGGCGGTCCAGGTCGTCGGCATCTTCGGGGCCAACGCCTCTGGCAAGTCAAACTGCCTCGGCGCGCTTGCGTTTATGCGGCAGACCGTCGTGGAATCCGACCGCGCGGTCGAGCCTGGTCTAGGTCTGCACCGGGAGCCGTTCGGGCTGGATCCGGAACTCGCCACCCAGCCGTCACGCTATGTCGTCGACCTTCTGCTCAGCGGCGTCCGGCACACCTACGGTTTCACGATCGATGACGACCAGGTGCTGGAGGAATGGCTCTACCACTATCCGGTTGGGCGCAGGCGCCGCGTGTTCGAGCGGGACGGCGACACCTTTTCCTGGGGCGAGGAGACGGGCCGACGTAACGACCTGGAGCAGATCGCCGGCATCACCGCTCCGACAGCACTTTTCCTCAGCACGGTCGCCCGCTTTGGTCACAGCCGCCCCCAGTCGGACCCGGCAGACCCCCAACCGCTGCACGACACCTACCGGTGGTTCTACCTGATGGGCCAAGGCACTGACCCCGCCCCTGGGCTGTCCGCTCTCATCCGCATCGGCCAATCGGACGCCGACGAGGTACGCCGGCTCGCTGTGGATCTGTTGCAGGCCGCCGACGTCGGGATTGTCGACGTCGTAGTTCTCTCGGATCCAGCCGACGACCATTCCGCCTGGGCCGAGTCGTCGGCACAGGGCATGAGGGCGCGGGTAAAAAAGGCCATGGCGGGAGCCCGGCGCCCACCGGTCATCCTGTTCAAGCATCAGGGACCGCGCGGTCTCGCACTGCTCGACCTACAGAACCAGTCGACCGGCACACGGCGACTACTGACCCTGGGTCTGCACGCCGCCACGATGCTGCGCACCGGTGCCACGATGCTGATCGACGAGGTCGATGCCAGCCTGCATCCGGTGCTCACCGCGAAGCTCGTCAGCCTGTTCCGTAGTCCGCGGGCGAACCCTCTGGGCAGCCAACTCATCTTCACCAGTCACGACGCCGCCCTACTCGGCACCCTCGACGGGGAGGAAATCCTGCGCCGCGACGAGATCTGGTTCGTGGAGAAGGACGACGAGGGCGCGTCCTCGCTGTACCCGCTGACCGATTTCAAGCCCCGTAAGGAAGGCGAGAACCGTCAGCGCCGTTACTTGAACGGCAACTACGGCGCGGTTCCCAACCTGTCCACCGACCTGTTCGAACAGGCCCTTGCCAACCGTGGAGGCCCGAATGACGCCACGGCAGGGTAATCGGCAAGCCGCCGGCTCGCGGTCCGGCCGTGGCCGGGAGACCGACCTGCGACGACGCGCGTCGACCCGGGAACAACGGACAACCATCCTGATTGCCACGAACGGTGAATCGACGGAACGGGCCTACTTCAACGGCCTCAAGCAGGAGGCGTGGGTACGGCCCCGGGTGGTCGTCGTGGCAGAACGCGGCTCACCGGTCAACGTGGTACGAGGTGCAGCACGACGCGGTCAACGCGACGACTTCGACGAGGCATGGGCCGTCTGCGACGTCGATGAATTCGCCACGGAGCAGGCGGCCCGCGAAGCTGTCGCTACCGATGTCAGGCTGGCCTGGTCCAATCCCTGCTTCGAGGTGTGGCTGCTGCTCCACTACAGCAACCACACCAGGTTCTTGGAGAATGCCAAGCGGGCCCGCGACCTGTTGCGCGAACACAACCCTGCCTGGGACAAGACCGCGCTCGACTTCGCCAACTTCCGCGACCGGATTGAGGACGCCTGCCGACGGGCTGATCGGCTTGACCCGTCCCCGGAGGGCAACCCGTCCACTTCCGTCGGCCAGATCATCGCCGCGCTGCGCGATGATCGTGCCCGAACAGGGAAGTGATCGGGTCGACCCATGAGCCTCTGCTCTAAGCGGGGGTCGGCTCAGCGTTGGCGGATGTCGTTGACGCAGCGCAGCACTGGTCGGGTGGTCAGCGCCCGGTCGTCCAGCGGGGCCCCGGCGCGCACGGTGAAGGTGGCCGACTCGCCCGGCAGCAGGGTGACCAGGGCCTTGTCCACGGTGGCGGTGCTGTCCAGCCGGTCCGGGAAGAGGGCCAGGTCGCGCAGCACCGTGCGGGCGGTGACCCGGACCCGCTGCCCGCCGCCGATCGGCTCGACCGTCGCGTCCCAGGCCGCCGCCGGCCAGTCCACGTCGCGGTCCTCGGCGAAGAACCACAGCGCGCGCTCCGCGGTGCCATCGGCCTCCGCGACCAGCAACTCCCGACGGCCCTCGTCCGGCCGCGCCAGCTCCGCCGGCAGCGCCAGCACCACCGAGGAGTACGCCGGGACGTCGAGGTCGACCGAGGTCTTCGCCCTCGGCTCCCCGGTGAGCGTGCACCGGGTGACCGCGGCGGACGCCGTCCAGTCCTCGGCGGTTTCGTTGACGGCGACCACTGCCAGGCCACCGTCCCGGGGCTGCACGGTGAGGAGCCGGTCGGCGTACGCGTGTCGCAGCGCGTACCACAGGGGTTTGCGACGGCCGTCGCCGTCGACGGCCGACCAGGAGGTGACCGGCCAGCAGTCGTTGAGCTGCCAGACGATGGTGCCGGCGCAGACGTCCCGGTGGGAGCGGAAGTGCTCCACCCCGAGCTGGATGGCTCGGGCCTGGTTGAGCTGCGTCAGGTAGTGCCAGTCGTCGAAGTCCGCCGGGGCGGGCAGGTGCGCGTCGAGGCCCCGCTGGAGTTTGGCGTCACCGTCGGCCGCCTTCTGGTGGTGCGCCATGCCCGGTGAGTCGTGCGCCAGGGGTTCGTCGCTCAGCGCCCGGCGCAGCGTGGCGTACGACGGTGGGGCCTGGTAGCCGAACTCGGCGACGAAGCGCGGCACGTACTCCCGGTACCTGGTGTAGTCGTCGGTGTTCCACACGTCCCAGATGTGGGTGGTGCCGTGCGCCGGGTCGTTGGGGTGGATCGCCTCGGTGCCTGACCAGGGGCTGCCCGGCCAGTACGGGCGGGTCGGGTCCAGCTCGCCGACGATCCGGGGCAGCACGTCGAGGTAGTAGCCACGCCCCCAGGTGCGCCCGGCGAGGTCCTGCTGCCAGTCCCAGTCGTGCCAGCCCCAGATGTTCTCGTTGTTGCCGGTCCAGAGCACCAGCGACGGGTACGGCGCGAGCCGGGTCACCTGCTCGGCGGCCTCGGCGGCCACCTCGGTGCCGAACGGTTCCTCCTCCGGGTACGCGGCGCAGGCGAACAGGAAGTCCTGCTGGACGAGGAGGCCGCGCTCGTCGGCGAGGTCGTAGAAGTCGGCCGACTCGTACCGGCCGCCGCCCCAGACCCGCAGCAGGTTGACGTTGGCGGCGACCGCCTGGTCGAACCGCTCGGCCAGCCGGGCCCGGGTGATCCGGGTGGGGAACGCGTCGTCCGGGATCCAGTTGACCCCGCGCACGAAGACCGGAACGTCGTTCACCGACAACGAGAACGGGGTGCCGTGCTCGTCGGGTGTGGTGTCCAGGCGGACCGAGCGGAAGCCGATCCGGTGCGACCAACTGTCCAGCAGGTCGCCGTCCGGCGCGTGCAGTGTCACATCGATCGGGTGACGCGCCTGCTCGCCGTACCCCCGGGGCCACCACAGCGCGGGCTCGCGGACGCTGAGGGTCAGCACGGCCGTGCGCTGCCCGGCCGGGACGACCACCTCGGCGTGCGCGCCGGCCACTGCGGCGCGGACGGTCAGCGGGACGTCCGCGACCCGCTCGACCTCGACGTGCACCTCGACCCGGCCGTCGCGACCGTCCATGGTGACGAGGGGACGGACGGTGGCCAGCCGGGCGGTCGACCAGGCGTGCAGGCTGATCTCCTGCCAGATGCCGGCGGTGACCAGTGTGGGCCCCCAGTCCCAGCCGAAGTTGCAGGCCATCTTGCGGATGAAGTGGAACGGCTCCGGGTAGGCGTTCGGGCGTTCGCCGAGCCGTTCCTGGTGTGCCTCGGCATAGCGGTACGCGGAGTCGAACGTGACGACCAGGTCGTTGTCACCGTCGCGGAGCAGCGGTCGGACGTCGAACCGGTAGCCGCGGTGCATGTTCGCGGTGCGGCCGACCTCGACGCCGTTGAGGGTGAGCGTGGCGACGGTGTCCAGGCCGGCGCAGACCAGGTCGACGCGGTCGTCGTCGCCCGCCCGGTGGACGAATGTGGACCGGTAGACCCAGTCGGTGCGCCCGATCCAGGCCAGCGCCCGCTCGTTGTCGTCGAGGTAGGGGTCTTCGATCAGCCCGGCGGCGAGCAGGTCGGTGTGCACGCAGCCCGGCACGGTCGCCGGCACGGACCGGTCGGCGACCTCCTCGGGCACCTGTGCTCCGGGGGCCGCTCGCACTGTCCAACCGTCGTAGAGTGCCTGTCGGCGCAAGACCTCACCGCACCTTCCGCATCGAAAGACGTTTACTGAACCGGATAAGCTAGGCAACCGTACGTTTCGGCCCCGCACGTGTCAACGGCCGTTGACGCCCGCGGCGGCACTCTCACAGCAGCAAAGGAGCACGCCGGTGAAGCGGCCGACCATTGCCGACGTCGCCCAACGCGCCGGGGTGTCCAAGGGTGCCGTGTCGTACGCGTTGAACGGGCAGCCCGGCGTCTCCGAGGCCACCCGGCAGCGCATCCTGGCCATCGCCACGGAGATCGGGTTCAGCCGGAGCAGCGCGGCCCGCGCCCTCTCGGCCGCCACCGCCGGCGCGATCGGCCTGGCCCTGTGCCGACCGGCCCGGACACTCGGCGTCGAGCCGTTCTTCATGGCGCTGATCAGCGGCGTCGAAGCCGAACTCTCCGCCCGCTCGTACGCGCTGACCCTCCAGGTGGTGGCCGACCACGACGCCGAGATCGCGGTCTACCGCCGTTGGTGGGGCGAACGACGGGTGGACGGGGTGCTCGTCTGCGACCTGCGCACCGACGACCGTCGCATCCCCGCGCTCGAACAGCTGCACCTGCCGGCGGTGGTGATCGGCGGCCCCGGCGGCACGGGCGAGCTGGCGAGTGTCTGGTCCGACGACGCCGCCGCGCTGACCGAGACGGTGGAGTACCTGGTCGCGCTCGGGCACCGCCGGATCGCCCGGGTCGCCGGCCTGCCCGACCTGCGGCACACCGAGATCCGCACCGACGCCTTCGCGGCGGTCCGCCAGCGGCTCAACCTGGACGACGCGGTCACCGTGTGGTCCGACTACACCGGCGAGGAGGGCGGCCGGGCCACCCGCCGGCTGCTCAGCTCCGCCCACCGGCCCACAGCGGTCATCTACGACAACGACGTGATGGCCGTCGCCGGGCTCTCCGTCGCCCAGGAGATGGGCCTGACCGTGCCCGGCGACCTGTCCATCGTGGCCTGGGACGACTCACCGTTGTGCCGCCTGGTGCACCCGCCGCTGACCGCGCTGGGCCGGGACATCCCGGCGTACGGGGCCCACGCCGCCCGGCAGCTGCTCGCCGTCGTCGCCGGGCAGCCGGCCGGCCGGGTGCAGGACGAGACACCCCACCTCACCCCGCGCGGCAGCACCGCCCCGCCCCGAATCAGATGAACCGGTTCAGCGTGATGCTGACGGGAACTCCTCGAAGTACGCCTCGACCCGTTCCGCGGTGGCCGGGCGGGCCAGCGCGAACCCCTGCCCGTACCGGCAACCGCCCCGGCGTGCCCCCTCGACCTGGGTCGACGACTCCAACTCCTCCGCGACGATCTCGACGCCCAGCCGCTCGCCCACGTTGACCACCACGTCGATCAGCGGTGGTTGCCCGTCCGGCCGTGCGTCCACGAGCTCCGGGCCCACCTTGAGCAGGTCGATCGGCAGTCGGCGAAGCTGCGCCAGGGAGGCGTGCTCGGCCCGGAAGTCGTCCAGCGCGGTGCGCACGCCCAGCGACCGGAGCCCGGCCAGCCGGGCCACCACTGTCGACAGGTCACCGGCCACCCTCGGCTCGCTGACCTCCACCACCAGCCGCTCCGGCGGCACCCCGTACGCGGCCAGCACGGCCGCGAGCCGCTGCACGAAGTCGGGAGTGGTCAGCTCCCGGGTCGTCACGTTGACCGCCATCCACAGCTCCCGGGTGCCCACCGACCAGTCGGACAACCGCCGGCAGGCCCGATCCAGCACCCACCACTCCAGCTCACCGACCAGGTCAAGGTCCTCGGCGACCGGCAGCAGCTCGGCCGGCAGCACCGTGCCGAGCACGGGGCTGCGCCACCGCAGCAGCGCCTCCGCGCCCACCGGCTGCCCGTCGGCCAGGTCGACCACCGGCTGGTAGACGAGATCCAGTTCGCCGCGCGCCACCGCACCGGGCAGCTCGCGCTCCAGGTCGAGCCGGCGGACCAGTTGTTCCTCGAGGAAGGCGTCGTACCACTCCACCCGGTCCCGGCCCAGTTGCACGGCCCGTCGTCGGGCCAGCTCGGCCTGCCGGAGCACGTCCGCCGGCCCCACCCCGCTCACCTCGGCCAGGCCGATACTCGTCTGCACCCGCAGCACCGCGCCGGCCAGCCGGTAGGGCGGACCGAGCGCGCTCAACAGTCGGGTGCCCAGCGCGTACGCCAGCACCGGGCCGGCGGCGGTGACCACCGCGAAGCCGGTGCCCGCGCACCCGGTGACCAGATCGCCGGGGGCGATCACCGCGCGAGCCCGGTGCACCGCCTCGGCCAGCACGTCCTCCCGCGCCGTCGGGCCGATCCCCTCGGTGCCGTGCAGGTCGACCAGGAGCAGCGCGCCGGCCGGCACCGGAACGTCGCCGATCGCGGCCAGGGCGTCCAGCAGGGCGGCCCGGTCGCCGGGGGTGTTGTTCGCGGCCGCGAACTGCCGGCGGTCGAGCCCCGACCACGCGGGGCTGTGCTCAGGCGACCAGGTCGAGTCGGCGCCGGTTCCGGGGGCCGCGACCGCCGGGGCGTCGAGGCCGTGGTCCGGCGACGGCTGCGGCGTGCCCGACCAGCGGACCGGGCCCGAACGGCGGCGCCGCAGCGACCGACCGGCCGGCCGGCGGTGGGCGGCCCGCCGAACGGACGTGGCCGCGTCACCGGCGCGCAGCAGCTCGCGCAGCACCAGGGGCGGCACCGCCGCCAGGGCCAACAGCACACTGGTCCGGTCCGGTGCGCGGCCGGCGGCCAGGTGCAGACCCGCCGCCAGCAGCAGCACCGCCGCCGGGAGCACCGACCGAGGCCAGGCCGCCGCCACCGGCTCCGCCGGCTGCGCGTCGTCCGCCGCATCAGCGGCACCGACCGCGACGAGCAACATCCCGAACACCAACGGGGGTACGGCCAGCAGGGCCACCCGCCCGGCCGCTGCGGACGGCGACACGGCCAGCAGCACCAACCCGCAGAGGGTGAGCAGGACGCCACCCCGACAGATCGCCGCACCCGAGCGCCGCCACGGCCCCGCGAACGCGTTCAACGCGGCCATCCCCAGCCCGCCGAGCGTCAACGCGCAACCCAGCCGAACCGGGACCGGCAGACCGTCCCACGGCAGCAGCAGCCAGCCGGCGAGGGCCAGACCGACGGCCGGGCCGGTCGACTCGACCAGCCCGCGCAACCGGACCGGGGCCGCCGGCCGCGAGCGCCCGGGGAGCCGGTACAGACCGCTCGCCGAGAGGGCCGCCACGACCAGCGACCCGATCAGCACGGCGCGGGTGTGCCCGATGTCCGCCAGGGGCAGCACGACGGCGGTGAGACCGGCCGCCACCACCGCCGCGTCGAGCAGCACGCCCGCCGCGCGCGGCGGCGGGTCGGTGCCACGCCGGCTGGCCAGCCGGGACAGTCGCAGCCCGGCGAGTGTGGCGCCGGCGCCGGCGCCCAGCGCGATCACCACCGAGGTCGGGACCAGGCCGGCGGCAGCGGCGAGGAGGAGCAGCGCCACCGCCACGGACGTGGCGGCCTCGGGTGCCGCACGACGGGGGACGAGGACGCGGAACGGGTACGCGAGGAGCACGGCGGACGCCTTCGTGAGGGGGCACGGGGGCGGTGCGGCGGTGCGGGGCACCGGACGTTGCGAGTCCGCTACCCACGATTGACAACGATGGACGGCCGAAGTGGTTACTTGCCGGTTACTCAGGGAAAACAACGACCGGTGTCACTGTACGGCGTACCCCCGGCCGGTGGCACCGCCCGCCGCGAGCCGAAACGGCACGGAGTGGGATCATCGGAGGGTGAGTAAGCCCGACACGGTCCGTTTCCGGTACAACCAAGCCATCCTGGTGGCCGCGATCATCGCCTTCGTCGGCGCCCTGCCGCTGGCCAACGCCCGGGCCTACCTGCTGCCGGTGCTGCTCGTCCCGCTCGCCGTCGCGGTCTGGGCCTGGCGGGCCGGCACCGACGCCGACGCGCGGGAGCTGCGCCTGCGGGCGTTGGTCGGGCAACGCCGGATCGGCTGGGAGCAGGTCCTGGAGCTGGCCACCGACCAGCGGGGGCGGGCGGTGGCCCGGCTGGACGACGGCCAGCAGGTCACCCTGCCGGCCGTCCGCGGGGCGGACCTGCCCCGGCTGGTCGCGGCAACCGGCCAGCCGCTGCCGGGCGCCCCGGCGGACGCGCCCGGTCAGTAGCCGTCGACCACCGTGTTGATCAGCGGTTGCCCGGCGGCGAAGCGGCGCACCTGATCGCCCACCAGTCGGTAGGCACGCGGTAGCAACCCCCGCACCGACCCGCCCACGTGCGGAGTGAGCAGCACGTTCGGCATGGTCCAGAGCGGGGAGTCGGCGGGCAGCGGCTCCGGGTCGGTGACGTCCAGCGCCGCCGAGATCCGACCGGTGCCCAGCTCGGCGACGAGCGCATCGGTGTGCGCCACCGGCCCCCGGGCGGCGTTGACCAACAGCGAGCCGTCCGGCATCGCCGCCAGGAACGCCTTGTCGATCAGGCCACGGGTCTGGTCGGTGAGCGGCACCAGCACCACCACCACGTCCGCGTCGGGCAGCAGCCGGGGCAGCTCCTCGACGGCGTGCACCCCCTGCTCCGGCCGGGCCGTCCTGGCGACCAGGGTGAAGCTCACGTCGAACGGGGCGAGCCGGTCGCACACCGCGGTGCCGATCGAGCCGGCGCCGACGATCAGCACCCGCTTGCCGGTCAGCTCATCGGTAGGGGTGTGCTCCGCGTACGCCCAACGCCGCTCGGCCTGGGCGCGGACGAACGCCGGGAACGCCCGCAGCTGGGCGAGGATCGCGGTGACGACCCACTCGGCGGTGGCGGGGTCGTGCACGCCCCGGGCGTCGCAGAGCGTGACAGCCGGCGGGGTCCGGCCGGCCCAGGCGTCCGCCCCGGCGGAGAGCAGCTGCACCACCGCCAGGTCGGGCAGCTCACCCAGCACCGTCGTCCCGTCCGAGCCGCCCAGGAACGGCGGCACCCAGAAGCGGACGCCGGCCGCCTCGGACGGCATCCGGTCGGTGTGCTCGAAGACCTCCACCGTCACGTCCGGGGGCAGCTCGCCCAGGAGGTTCAGGCCGGCCTGGTGCGGAATCCATACCTTCACGTCCGCCGACGATAGTCCCCGACGGCGCGGACGGTGCGGGCACGGCGGTGAACCGGCGTTCGGGCGGTGGCGCACGGGGCCATGGCGGGCGAGACTCAGCACAGCGAGGTTCGAGCCGGGCCCTCGCGAGGTATAAGGAAGGGTCGGAGGGCCGTCCTCCTCCGCCCGGCAGACAGGTGCACGATGACCGACGGCTCCCCCGCCTCCCCCCGGCGACCGATCGCGCCCCCCTCGGCGCTCGGCGACCCAGCGCGGTTGCGCGCGCTCGCCGACACCGGGCTGGACGCCGCTCCGGACGAAGCGTTCGACCGGTTCGCCCGGTTGGTCAGCGACCTGTTGGACGTGCCGGTGGCGCTGGTCTCGCTGGTCTCCGCCGACCGGCAGTTCTTCCCCGGCGCGGTCGGTCTGCCCGAGCCCTGGTCGCAGCGCCGGCAGACTCCGCTGAGTCACTCGTTCTGTCAGCACGTGGTGGACATCGAGGTGCCGATGGTGCTGCCGGACGCCCGGCTCTACCCGCGCGTGCGGGACAACCTGGCCATCGACGACCTCGGCGTGGTCGCCTACGCCGGGATGCCGCTGACCGACCTCTCCGGTCGGGTGCTCGGCTCGCTCTGCGCCATCGACAGCAAACCGCGCGCCTGGACCGCCGCCCAACTGCGGACCCTGGCCGACCTGGCCGCCGCCTGCTCGTCGGAGCTGCGCCTGCGGATCGCGCTCGACGGCGCGCAGGAGGCGCGGCGGCGGGTGGTGCAGGCGCACGAACGGCTGGAGCTGCTGGCCGGGGTGAGTGAGACGTTGGCCGGCACCCTGGACGTGGGCGTCGCCCTGCGCCGGCTCGCCGCCACCATGGTGCCGTTGCTCGCCGACTGGTGCCTGCTCACCCTGATCGGGCCGACCGGCCTGCCCCGTGAGGTGGTCTCGGTGCACCGGGACCCGGCCCGCGCCGCGGACGTCGACCGCTTCGGTGAGCTGCTGCGCACCGGGCTGGGCCCCGATTCGATAGTCCGGGCGGTGCTGCGCACCGGCCAGCCCCGGCTCGGCAGCATGGCGTCCCTGGCCGACGTGGAGCGGGGCACCATCCACCCGGAGATGGTCTCCATCGCCGGCCGGCTGGGCATCGCCTCCTACCTGAGCGTGCCGGTGCGGGGTGTCGGCGGCACGGTGCTGGGGGCGATCACCCTCGTGAACGACGGGCACCGTCAGCAGTTCGACGACCGGGACCTGCTGACCGCGGTGGACATCGGCCGCCGGGCCGGCCAGGCCGTCGGCAACAGCTCGATGTACGGCGAGCAGCGGCACGTCGCCGAGGTGCTGCAACACAGCATGCTGCCCCGGCTGCCGGTGGTGGCGGAGCTGGAGCTGGCGGCCCGTTACCAGCCGGCGGCCGACCGGGTGGAGGTCGGCGGCGACTGGTACGACGCCTTCGTGCAGCCCGACGGCGACGTGATCGCGGCGATCGGGGACGTGGCCGGGCACGACATCGAGGCCGCGGCGACCATGGGCCAGCTGCGCAACCTGGTGCGGGGCAACGCCTTCGGCCGGCCGGACGCGGTCGGGTCCCTGATGAGCGACCTCGACGCCGCCATCCGTGGCCTTCGGCTGCCGATCGCCGCCACCGCGACGCTGGTGCGGATCTGTCCGCAGCGCGCCGGTGCGCACGAGGTGACCTGGTCCAACGCCGGGCATCCGCCGGCCCTGGTGGTCCGCGTCGGCGGGGCGGTGGAGGTCCTGGCGGCGACGCCGGAGCCGCTGCTCGGCCTGGCCCGCCCGGTGCGGCGGAGCAGCCACTCGACCAGTCTGGCCACCGGTGACACCCTGCTGCTCTACACCGACGGGCTGATCGAACGGCGGGACCGGTCCATCGACGACGGGTTGGCCGAACTGATGGGCCGCCTGGCCGGCACTCACACGCTGCCCCTCGACGACCTCTGCGACCTGCTGCTCACCTCGATCCGACACCGCGAGGACGACACCGCGCTGCTGGCCGTACGGGCCCGCTGACCGGTCCACCGGCACCCGTCCGGTGGGTCCGTTTGGCACCCGTTGGATCTCGACGGCCCGGTCGGGCCGCGCGGCGGGCTACCCTGGGCCGGGTGAGCGCCCGTCCCCCGTACCCTCGCATCCGCCGCCTCCGGGCGGCTCTCGCGGCGTCCTGCGCGGCGTTGCTGTTCACCGCCGGTTGCAGCTTCGGTGAGCCGGAGCCCGACCCGGCCGGCGAACCGCCCAACCTGCCGACCCCGTCCGCGTCGGCGAGCCCCGGCGGCAGCGGTCAGCAGGCGGTGGCGACAGTGCTCGCCAAGGGCCTGCGGGTGCCGTGGGCCATCGCCTTCCTCCCGGACGGCGGCGCGCTGGTCACCGAACGGGACAACGGCCGGATCCTCCAGGTCGGCCCCGAGTCAGGGCCGGACGGGCTGCGGGTCCGACCGGTGCAGACCATCCCCGACGTGGCGGCGGCGGGCGAGGGCGGCCTGCTCGGCATCGCCGTCTCCCCCGACTACGCCCGGGACCGGACGGTGTTCGTCTACTACACCGCCGAACGGGACAACCGGGTCGCCCGGCTGCAACTCGGCGGGCAGCCCACCCCGATCCTCACCGGCATTCCCAAGGCCAACGTGCACAACGGCGGTGGGCTGGGCTTCGGCCCGGACAAACAGCTCTACGTCAGCACGGGTGACGCCGGTCAGCGCCCGCTCTCGCAGGACGTGAAGAGCCTCGGCGGCAAGATCCTCCGGGTCACCCCGGACGGCAAGCCCGCCGCCGGCAACCCGTACCCCAACTCCCCGGTCTGGTCCATGGGGCACCGCAACGTGCAGGGTTTCACCTGGGACGCCGCGAAGCGGATGTACGCCGTCGAGTTCGGCCAGAACACCTGGGACGAGGTCAACCAGATCACCAAGGGCGGCAACTACGGCTGGCCGGAGGTCGAGGGTAAGGCCGGCGACAAGCGGTTCACCGACCCGATCGCGCAGTGGCCGACCTCGGACGCGTCCTGCTCCGGGCTGGCCGCCACCGACCAGCTGCTGGTCACCGGCTGCCTGCGCGGCAAGCGCCTCTGGGTGATGGAGCTGACCGACACCGGGACGCTGCTCGGTCAGCCCAGTGAGCTGCTCACCAACCGCTACGGCCGGCTGCGCGCGGTGGCAGCGGCACCGGACGGGTCACTCTGGGTGAGCACCTCCAACCACGACGGGCGGGGCGACCCGGCAGGCGACGACGACCGGCTGCTGCGGGTGGTCTTCGCGGGCGGCGACGGCGGGCGCAGCTGATTCCGTCACCATCCGTTCAGGTTTACCAAGATCTTCCGACGGGCAGGCCAGACTTTCAGCATGGACGGGCAACGCGACGAGCGAAACGACGACGCCGATGACCGGGACGACCCGGTGACCGGCGACGATCGGGCGCGCCCGAGTCGGTGGGCCGGTGCCGCCGGCCCGCTGCGCCGCCTCGGGCTGGTCGTCGCCGTCCTCGCCGTGGCCCTGGCCGGGGCGGTGCTCGGGGTGCTGGCCGGTGGTCAGGTGAGCACCGACATCGGCCCGTTCCGGGCCAACCTCAGCATCTCCCCCGCCCGCGACGGCGGCACCACCGTCGACATCCCGCCGCTGGGCGCGCTGCTGCTCGACAGCCACAGCGGGCCGACCCACCTCACCGTTCGGCTGGGCGCGCTCGACCAGGGGCGCACCGAGGCGCTGATCGACGACCCGGCCAGCATCAGCCGGGCCAGCCAGAGCGCCGTGGAGGACGTCCGCTCCGGGGTGATGCGCCTCGGCCTGCGTACCCTCGGCGCGTCGGTGCTGGTCACGTTGATCCTGGCCGGGCTGATCTTCCGCAACGTCCGGCGCACCGCCTGGGCGGGTGGGCTGGCGCTGCTGGTCACCGCCGGCAGCCTCGGCACGGCGGCGGCGACCCTCCGGCCGCAGGCCATCGAGGAGCCGCGCTACGAGGGGCTGCTGGTGAACGCGCCGGCCATCGTCGGTGACGCCCGCCGGATCGCCAACGACTACACCAAGTACGCGGAGCAGTTGCAGCGGCTGGTCGGCAACGTCAGCCAGCTCTACACCACCGTCTCGGCGCTTCCGCTGTTGGAGCCGACCCCCGGCACCACGCGGGTGCTGCACGTCTCCGACATGCACCTCAACCCGACCGGCTGGCAGCTGATCCGGACGGTCGTGGAGCAGTTCGGCATCGACGTGGTGATCGACACCGGGGACATCACCGACTGGGGCAGCGAACCGGAGGCCTCCTTCGTCGGCTCGATCGGCGTGCTGAAGAAGCCGTACGTCTTCATCCGGGGCAACCACGACTCCGGCAAGACCGCCGCCGCGGTCGCCCGCCAGCCGAACGCGATAGTGCTGAACAACACCACCACGACCGTCGCCGGGCTGACCATCGCCGGCATCGGCGACCCGCGTTTCACCCCGGACAAGAACACCTCCCCGGCCGGCAGCGGACTGACCCAACAGGTGGCCGACCAGGTGATCGGGGCCGGCAACCAGCTCGCCGCGACGATCCGCAACTCACCGCGACCGGTCAACATCGCTCTCGTGCACGACCCGGCGTCGGCCGGGCCGCTCGCCGGCACCTGCCCGCTGGTGCTGGCCGGGCACACCCACGCCCGCCAGGTGTCCAAGCTGCCCGAGACACCCGGGCAGCAGCCCACCACGCTGATGGTGGAGGGCTCCACCGGCGGTGCCGGGCTGCGCGGCCTGGAGGGCGAGAAGCCCACCCCGCTGTCGATGAGCGTGCTCTACTTCGACCAGCAGAAGATGCTCCAGGCGTACGACACGATCACCGTCGGCGGCACCGGCCAGGCCCAGGTCAACCTGGAACGACGCCTGGTGGAGAACCCGAACGCCGGTGTCTCCGCCACGCCGACGCCCACCCCGAGCGGGGGTGTGCCCGCCACACAGACCCCCACACCCACGCCCACCCCGACCGGCTGAGCCCACGCCGGCGGGCGCGGACGGGTCAGCGCAGGGCGATCGCGGCCAGCGCGGCGTTGACGATGCTGCCGGGCAGCAGGTCGTGCAGCTCGTACAGGTCGGCGACGCTGCCGGACTGGCCGAACTGGTCCACCCCGAGCGGCACCGCCGGCGCGCCGACGGCCGAACCGAGCCAGGCCATCGCGTGCGACGCGGCGTCGTGCACTGTCACCACCGGCACCCGGTCGACGAACGCGGAGCGCAGCGCGCCCGGCACGCTGGGCACCGTGGCCGTCCGTACGCCCTGCCGCAGGGTGCGCTGCCAGGCCCGGTAGAGCCGGTCCAGCGAGGTCACGTCCACCACGTGCGCGGCGATGCCCTCGTCGGCCAGCTCCGCGGCGGCGGCCAGCACCTCGGGCAGCACCGCGCCGGAGGCGGCCAGTTGCACCACCGGGGCGTCGACCAGGTGCGGGTACGCCTGGTGCGCGTCGACCAGCCGGTACGCCCCGGCGACGACCTGCCGGCGCAGCACCGCGTCGCCGAGCCGCGCCCGGGCCGCCTCGAACGGCGCCTGGTCCAGCGGTCGGGTGCTCAACCGGAAGTAGTACGCGCCGTCCTCAGCGGGCGCGGCGGTCGCGGCCGGGGCCGACCCACCGGCGATCTGCCCGAGCGCGTCGCAGAGCAGCCAGTCGAGGGTGGCCGCGTACGCCGGCTCGACGAAGGTCACCCCGGGCAGTTCCAGGCCGACCGACGCGGTGATGGTGGACTGGTGGGCGCCACCCTCGGGGGCGAGGGTGATGCCGGACGGGGTGCCGGCCACCACGAACCGGGAGCCGGAGTAGGTCCCGTAGAGGAACGCGTCGAGGCCGCGCAGCACGAACGGGTCGTAGACGGTGCCCACCGGCAGCAGCGGCTGCCCGGACAGGTCCCAGGAGAGCCCGAGCTGGCCGAGCAGCAGGAACAGGTTCATCTCCGAGATGCCCAGCTCGATGTGCTGCCCGGCGGGACTCTCGGTCCAGCGCAGCATCCGGTCCTCGGTCCAGGATCGCTGCTCGGTGGGGGCGAACACCCCGGTCTTGTTGATGAACCCGGCCAGGTTGGTGGAGGTGGCCACGTCCGGTGCGGTGGTCACCAGGTAGCGGCCCACCTCCCGGTCCCGGGCCAGGTCCACCAGCACCCGACCGAAGACCTCCTGGGTGGAGATCGGCTTGGTTGCGCGTACTCCCGTGCTCTCCGGGACGGTGACCCCCAGCGCGCGCTCGCGGGGCGCGCGGGACAGCGCCTCCCGGCGGGCGCCGGCCCGGATCCCGGCCGGTGAGGCCGGGTCGAGGCGGTCCCACTCGGTCTCCGAGGTCAGCCCCTGCGCGGCGCGCAACGCGTCGACCTGCTCCGTGCTGAGCAGCGCCGAGTGGTTGCGCGGGTTGCCGGCGATGGGCAAACCCCAACCCTTCACCGTGTACGCGAAGACGACGCTGGGCCGGTCGGTGACCGCGTCGCACTGGGCGTACGCGTCCAGCATCGCCTGCAGGTCGTGCCCGCCCAGGTCGGTGACGAGCGGGCCGAGGTCCTCGTCGGTGATGCCGGCGATCAGCTCGGCGATCCCGGCCGGCGCGCCGTCCAGGAACTGCTTGCGCAGCGCCGGCCCGGTCAGCCCGAACAGCGACTGGTACTGCTCGTTGGGCATCGCGTCGATCCAGTCCCGCAACGCCTCCCCACCCGGGCGGGCGTACGCCTCGGCGAGCTTACGGCCGTACTTGACCTCGACGACGTGCCAGCCGGCCGCCTCGAACTGGCCCCGCCACTGGTTGATCCGGATGCCGGGGACGACCCGGTCCAGCGACTGCCGGTTGAAGTCGACGAGCCACATGACGTTGCCCAGGCCGGTGGTGGCCGGGTCGGCGACCGCCTCCCAGATGTTGCCCTCGTCCAACTCGGCGTCGCCGATCAGCGCCACGAACCGGGAGTGCGGCCGGACGCCGAAGTGCGCGTCGACGTAGCGGCGGGTCGCGGCGGCGAACAGCGGCGCCGCCGCGCCCAGGCCGACCGAACCGGTGGAGAAGTCCACTTCGTCCGGATCCTTGGTGCGCGACGGGTACGACTGAAGGCCGCCCCGGGCCCGCAGCCGGGGCAGGTAGGAGCGGTCCAGGTTGCCGAGCAGGTACTGGATGGCGTGGAACACCGGGGAGGCGTGCGGCTTCACCGCGACCCGGTCCTCGGCGTCCAGGTGCGCGAACCAGAGCGCGGTCATCGCGGTGACCAGCGAGGCGCTGGACGCCTGGTGGCCGCCGACCTTCACACCGTCGCCGGTGGCCCGGTCATGGTTGGCGGCGTCCACGATCCGGGTGGCGAGCCAGAGCACCCGCCGCTGGATCTCGTCGAGGACATCAAGGTCGTGCCGGGTCACGGAAACTCCATCCAGGCGTCACCGTTGACGCCCTCGCGAGGGGTGCAGTACATGTTGATCATGAGGTTGACGGCAGTCGTCGATCTTCAAACCGCCGTCAACCTCATGATCGACGCTTTGGCGTCGGGTGGGTCTCAGCCCTGGACGCCGAGGCGCTCCAGGATCAACTCCCGCAGGGTCTTCGCGTCGGCCTGCCCGCGGGTGGTCTTCATGACCGCGCCGACCAGCGCGCCGACCGCCGCGACCTTGCCACTGCGGATCTTGTCGGCGATGGCGGGGTTCGCGGCGATCGCCTCGTCCACGGCGGCGGTGAGCGCGCCGGTGTCCGACACGACCTCCAGGCCACGGCTGGTCATGATCTCGGTGGGCGAGCCCTCACCGTCGACCACACCCTCCAACACCGTGCGAGCCATCTTGTCGTTGAGCTTGCCGGCGTCGACCAGCCCCTGCAGCTCGGCGACCTGGGCGGGGGTGGCGCCGATCTCGGCCAGCTCCACGCCGCTCTCGTTGGCCCGCCGGGACAGCTCACCCAGCCACCACTTGCGGGCCGCCGCCGGGGTGGTGCCGGCGGCCACGGTGGCCTCGATCAGCTCGACCGCGCCGGCGTTCAACACCGACTGCATGTCCAGGTCCGACAGGCCCCACTGCTCCTGGAGCCGACGCCGGTGCACCCGGGGCAGCTCCGGCAGGGCGGCCTTCAGCTCGGCCACCCAGGCCGGGTCCGGCGCGATCGGCACCAGGTCCGGCTCCGGGAAGTACCGGTAGTCGGTCGCCGTCTCCTTCGAGCGACCCGGGGTGGTGTCGCCGGTGTCCTCGTGGAAGTGGCGCGTCTCCTGGGTGATCCGGCCGCCCGCGTCCAGCACCGACGCCTGCCGCAGCATCTCCGAGCGGACCGCCCGCTCCACCGACCGCAGCGAGTTGACGTTCTTCGTCTCGGTACGGGTGCCCCACTCCGCGCCCGGCAGGTTCAGCGAGGTGTTCACGTCACAGCGCAGCGAACCCTCCTCCATCCGCACGTCGGAGACGCCGAGGGTGCGGATCACGTCGCGCAGCTCGGCGACGTACGCCTTGGCCACCTCGGGGGCGAGCGCACCGGTGCCGGTGATCGGCTTGGTGACGATCTCGACGAGCGGGATGCCGGCCCGGTTGTAGTCGACAAGCGACTCCGTCGCGCCGTGGATGCGGCCGGTGGCACCGCCGACGTGCAGCGTCTTGCCGGTGTCCTCCTCGAGGTGCACCCGCTCGATCTCGATCCGCACCGTCTCGCCGCCGACCTCGACGTCCAGGTAACCGTCGACACAGATCGGCTCGTCGTACTGGCTGATCTGGAAGTTCTTCGGCATGTCCGGGTAGAAGTAGTTCTTCCGGGCGAACCGGCACCACTGCGCGATCGAGCAGTTCAACGCGAGACCGATCCGGATGATCGCCTCGATGGCCGCCTTGTTGGCCACCGGCAGCGAGCCGGGCAGACCCAGGCACACCGGGCAGACCCGGGTGTTGGGCTCGCCACCGAAGTCGGTCGGGCACCCACAGAACATCTTGGTGTTCGTGCCCAGCTCGACGTGGGTCTCCAGGCCGATCACCGGTTCGAAGCGCGCGACGACCTCGTCGTACGCGGGCAGTGTCGTGGTCATGAGACGCTCCAGGCGCGATCCGGACAGAACCTGTCCAGCCTAATGGGGTTGCCGCTCCCGGCTTCGCTGGGGTTTCAAGAACACCCGGCAACCGGCCCACGCCCCGGCGTATCGAGACGGCCCACGGGGTAGGTATCGACCGTGACGAACACGGGAGACGAACCGACGGAGACGGAACGCGCCCGGCTGATCGCGGTGGCCCGACGGCGATCAAACCGGCTGACCCTGGCTGCCGTGGTGCTGCTGCTGGCCAGCGTCCCGGCCGCGTTCGCCGTCGGGGTTCTGATCGCCGACGGGAAACGGAACGCCGGCGGCCTGCTGCCGCTGCTGTTCCTCCTACCCGCAGCGGTGGGCGTCGCCATCGCACTGCTGGTGAACGCGTTGCTGAGCAGAAGACCGTCGGACGGCGCCGACCCGACCAGCCTGCGGCGGGTGAAGGCGGCACTGCGCGACGGGCGGAGCCCCGATCCGCGGATCGACGCGTTGGCCCGCAAGGAGGCAGAGCAGCAGGTACGTCGGCGGTGGCTGCCCTGGGTCCTCGTTGTGGCCCTGGCGATGCAGGTGCTGCTCGCCGTCGGCACCGATCGGACGGCTAACCGCTGGGTCGCCGGACTCGGGGCGGCGGCCTGGGCGGTGGTGTTCTACCAGCAGTGGCGCGCCACCCAACGGGCCCGCCGCTACCTCACCAACCCGACCTTGGGTCAGGCCGAGCGGTAACCCAGCCGCATCAGCGCGTCGCGGGTGTCGGCCCACCACCGTTGGTACGCGGGCACCCCCTGCAAACGAGTTAGCGAGACCAACTCGCCAAGTTGGCCGTAGTGGTCGGTGGTTGAACGGCTCACCCGGCCCATCACGCTGTTGAGCGCGCTCTTGGGATCGGTCACTCGCTCCACCAGTCGCGGCTGTGCAGGAAGCCCCATCTCAGCATCGGTCCACCTGACGCCGAGAGCACTTCGCAGTGCATCACCATCCGCTAGAAGCCACGCCTCCGTCTCGCGCACCGGAACCACTGCTACCAGTTGCTCCGCACGCTCCCCCCACGCCTCACGCAGCGGTCGCAGCCACTCCGCGGCAGTTCGCTCGGAGTTGGCGCCCTGATCGTGATGAAAGAAGATCAGGGAAAAGCTTGCCGGATTCTGCTCGACGAGCCCGATGACATCAGCTATCGAGCACGGGCCTTTTCGGTCGCGTAACGGCTGGACGTCAGCGACCTCGACCGCGTCCTCGAATTCGGTCAAGCAGATCTCGGTCAACGCCCTGGCAAGCAACCTGGGAAGAAACTGATCATCGGTGACGCCCTCGGAGACCAACGCGGAGGTCAGATAGCGCATCAGTCGTCCAACTCCGCCATGACCTCGAACTCGGCAATCTCCCTCGGGCTCACCACGCTTCCGACATCAAACGCGTCGTCGATCGTAAGCTGCTGGGCCCCGGCAATCGATCTCCACCGACTGACCCGACTACGGGCCTGGCCGCGTTGGACGCGACTGACAACGTCCATGAAGACGGCGTCGGTCCGCGTCCGAGCCTGGGCGGGTTCCAGCGCCCGCAGGATCGCCGGCGAGTGACTGCTCAGGATGAGCTGGGTCAGAGCAGCGCCCTCGGTTCTCGCGTCGATGGCCCGTTCGACGAGGTTCCGGAGGTACCTGACGAACTGTGCCAGCCGTTGCGGAAAGATGCCGTTCTCAGGCTCTTCGAAACAGATGAGACCGGCACCCCTCGGGTCGTACAGCGCCGCCAGGAGGGCGATCGCCCGGAGGGTGCCGTCCGAGGCCACCCTGGCCGAGAACGGCGCTTCCTCTCGGGTCAGCACTTCCACCTGCCGCTGCCGGCGGGCTTCATCCTCAGTGAGACGAACCCGGATGACACCCGGGATGACGGCGGCCAGGTCGGCGGAGAGGTCGTTCAGCGCCCCTTCCGGCCTGTCGTCACTGCCGGTCTCATCCGCCAACCGCCGCAGCGTGTTGGCCAGGTGACCTCCGTTGGCGGCGAGGCCGTCGGGGTCATCGTAGGAATCAGGGGCGCGCAGCGCGCTGGGATCCAGGTGCAGCAGACGCCACGACTGCATCTCCCGCTTGAGCGCGTACAGCAGGGGGAAGTCTGTGGCCGTGGTCAGGCTGGACAGGACGGTTGCGGTGGCAGCCGTCGCGGGAAGGCGACGCTTACGCCCCTGATTGCCCTGCTGCCTGATGCTGAAGACCGGCCGGTTCTGCTCGTCCTGCTCCGTCTCCAACGGATCGGCGCCGGTGCGGTAGGCCGCCAACCGCTTACGCTGCTCGGCGTCGAACCGGGCGACCCAGGTGTCATCGGCGCGCCGGATTCTCCGAACCGCCTCACGGAGGACATACGGCCGCTGCGTCCCGCTGTGACCGGTCGACCTGAGTTCAAGCGTCAACTCGTAGCGAAGTCGCGAATGATTGACTTCGGCCGTGTCGCCGAACGCGTCGGTGACCGACCTGTCCAGCAGCACTTCCACAGCGAACGACATCACCTCGACCGAGGATCCGTCGGTGTGCTTGTGAAACAGGTCCACGATGTCGCCACGCATGTGTTGGGCGGCTTCGAGGACCGGGTCGCCAGCCAGTCGACCGAGGAACTGGATAGCGTCGAACAGGTTCGACTTGCCTGCCGCATTCCGTCCGATGATCACAAGGAAGGGCGGGATGTCCAACGAGAAATCACGGAACGACTTGAACCCGTCGATCTCGATCCGCGTCAGCATCCCGCCCGCCCTCAGAGCGCCGGCGGGGTGAACGTGCCGACGGCGGACTCCAACGCGGCGGCGACCCGGTACATCCGGTCGTCGGCCATCGTCGGGGCCATCACCTGCAAACCGACCGGCAGCCCCTCGGAGAGCCCGCACGGCACCGAGATGCCCGGCCCGCCGTACAGGTTCGTCGGGATCGTGTACAGGTCGGCCAGGTACATCTGGTACGGGTCGGCGGTCCGCGCGCCCATCGGGAACGCCACCGACGGGGTGGTCGGCGAGATCAGCGCGTCGACCCGCTCGAACGCGGCGTTGAAGTCCCGGGTGATCAGCGTCCGGACCTTCTGCGCCTGCCCGTAGTACGCGTCGTAGTAACCCGACGACAGCGCGTACGTGCCGATCATGATGCGGCGCTTGACCTCCGGGCCGAAGCCGGCCTCCCGGGTCAGCGACATGACCTCCTCCAGCGACCGGTTGCCGTCGTCGCCGACCCGCAGGCCGAACCGGACACCGTCGAACCGGGCCAGGTTGGAGGAGCACTCGCTCGGGGCGATCAGGTAGTACGCCGGCAGCGCGTACGCGAACGTCGGGCAGGACACCTCGACGACATCGGCGCCCATCTTGGTCAGCGCGTCCACCGACTCGCGGAACGCCGCCATCACACCCGGCTCGGCGCCCTCGCCGACGAACTCGCTCACGATGCCGAGCCGCACACCGGTCAGGTCACCGGTCGCGCCGAGCTTCGCCGCCGCCACCACGTCCGGCACCGGCTGCGGGATCGACGTCGAGTCCATCGGGTCGTGCCCACCGATCACCTGGTGCAGCAGGGCCGCGTCGAGCACGTTGCGGGCACACGGACCGGGGGTGTCCAGCGACGACGAGAAGGCCACCAACCCGTAGCGGGAGGTGCCGCCGTAGGTGGGCTTGGCACCCACCGTGCCGGTGACCGCGCCGGGCTGACGGATCGAGCCGCCGGTGTCCGAGCCGATCGCCAGCGGCGCCTCGTACGCGGCCAGCGCGGCGGCGCTACCACCACCCGAGCCACCCGGGATCCGGCTCAGGTCCCACGGGTTGTGCGTCGGGCCGTACGCCGAGTACTCGGTGGAGGAACCCATCGCGAACTCGTCCATGTTGGTCTTGCCGAGCATCACCGTGCCGGCCTCGCGCAGCCGCTGCACGATCGTCGCGTCGTACGGCGGGCGCCAGCCCTCCAGGATCTTCGACCCCACGGTGGTCGGCACACCCCGGGTGGCGAGCACGTCCTTGACCGCGACCGGCACACCCGCGAGCGGGCCCAACACCTCGCCGGCCGCCCGACGCTCGTCCACCGCGCGGGCCGCGGCGAGCGCGCCCTCGGTGTCCACGTGCAGGAAGGCGTGCACCCGCTCGTCGACCGCGGCGATCCGGTCCAGGTGCGCCTGGGTCACCTCGACAGCGGAGGTCTCGCCCCCGGCGACCAGGCTCGCGATCTCCGTCGCGGTCATCTTGGTCAGATCGCTCATGCCGTCACTCCGCTTCGCTCCGCGACGCCATGAGGCACCACGGCGCTGCACCGACGATTCGCTCGCTGCCGCTCGCTCATGAGGCCACGTCCTCGCTCAGGATCCGCGGTACGCGGAACCGCTGGTCCTCGGCGTCGGGCGCGCCCGACAGCGCTTCCTGCGGGGTCAGACACGGCGTGACGACGTCCTCGCGGAAGATGTTGGTCAGCGGCACCGAGTGCGAGGTCGGCGGGATGTCCGCGGCGGCGACCTCGCCGACCTGGGCGACCGCCTGGAGGATCACGTCGAGCTGGCCGGCGAACATGTCCAGCTCCTCCTCGGTGACGGCGAGCCGCGACAGGCGCGCCAGGTGCGCGACCTCCTCGCGGGAGATGGCGGCCATCCGTGCCCCCTTCTGAATTCCTGCTGGTCGGGCGGTGTGCCGGCCGCGCGACAGGTGGAGCGTGACACGCGGTGACCGGAGCGAGTCTATTGTTCCGCTCCGGTGCCGCGTCCCCGACTCCCCCCCTCCCCCGCCCTCGTGCCGGGTCAGCGGGTGGGGCGGCGGGCGACGTCGGGCTGCGGGTGCCCGCCGGTCGGGCGGACCGGCCGGTACCGGGCCAGCCAGGTGACCAACTCCTCGGCCGGCATCGGCCGGGCGTAGAACCAGCCCTGGGCGGCGTCGCAGCCGGCGGCGTGCAGCATCCGCCAGGTCCGCTCGTCCTCGACACCCTCGGCGACCACCCGCAACCCCAGCGCGCCGGCCAGCTCGATCATCGACCGGACGATCGCCGCGTCGTCGGCGTCGTCGGCCATGCCGAGGACGAACGACCGGTCCACCTTCACCTCGGACAGCGGCAGGCGGCGCAGATGCTGCAGCGAGGAGTAGCCGGTGCCGAAGTCGTCCAGCGAGATGGCCACCCCGATCCGGTGCAGCTGGGAGATGGTGGCCAGCACCCGGCGCGGGTCGGCCATCAACGCCCCCTCGGTGATCTCGACCTGCAACCGGTCGGCCGGCACCCCGTAGCGGGCCAGCCGGTCGGCGATCTGATCGGCGATCTCGCCGGTGTGCAGGTCGCGCACGCTCACGTTCAGCGCCGCGCGCAGGCCGATGCCGGCCGCCGACCACTTGGCGAGCTGCTCCACCACGTCGTCGACGACCCGACGGGTCAGCAGTCGCATCACGGCGCTCTGCTCGGCGACCCGGATGAGTTCCTCCGGGTCGACCATGCCCCGCCGGGGGTGTCGCCACCGCAGCAGGGCCTCGACGCCGACCACCTCACCTGTCGCGATGGCGATCTGCGGCTGGTAGTACATGGTGATTTCCCCGGCGTCGTCGGCCGGTTCGTCGTCAGCGTGCGCCCACCCGGTCGGTTCGAGCGGCTGACCGGGCGTACCCGGCCCGACGTCCCGGCGCGCCCCGCCACGTCCCCTGCCCACCGCGCTCCCGTTCGGGGACCGGCGGCCGTTCCCGCCCCCGGCGCGCCGCTCCCGGACCGAGCCCGAACGGGTGCCGTCGACGGTGGCCCGGGCGTTGCGGCCCCGGATCGGGTCGGCACCGGTGGCGATCTGGTTGATCAGCTCGTCGGAGTGCAGCAGCTCGGCGTCGGTGCGTCGGCGGCGCACCCACCACCGGCCACCGTGCCGCGTCGCCGCGGCGAGCGCCGGGTCCGCGGCTGACGCGGGCCGGGCCGGCGCCGCGCTGGGCAGCGCCGCCCCGTCACCGCCGCGCACCTCCGCCGTCGCGACAACTGGTACGTCGACAGCCGGCTCGGCCTCAACAGCCGGCTCGGCCTCAACAGCCGGCTCGGCGTCGGCCGGCGCCTCGGCCGACGGGCTGGCCTCCAGCACGCGGCGCAGGTCGGCGAGGAGGCCGAGTCGCTCGGCGGAGTTGTGGTCGGACTCCGGGGCGTACACGGCCACCGTGTCGTTGCGGTGTTTGGCGTCGTACATCGCCACGTCGGCGTGGCGCATCAGGGTGGCGAAGTCCTCGCCGTGCTCGGGGAAGAGGGCGATCCCGATCGACCCGCCCACGTCCAACGGCAGTCCGTCGAGCGGCACCGGCTCGGCCAGCGCCTGGACGACCCGGTCGGCCAACTCCCGCGCCTGACCCACGTCGCTCAGCCCGGTCATCACGATGGCGAACTCGTCACCACCGAGCCGGGCGATCATCTGCGGCCGGGGCTGCACGTCGGTGAGCCGGGCGCTGACCTCGACCAGCAGCCGGTCACCCACGGCGTGCCCGAGGGCGTCGTTGACGTTCTTGAAGCGGTCCAGGTCGAGCAGCAGCAGCGCCAACTGCCCGTCGGGTTCACCGCGGGCGGTCCGCTCGGCGTGCACGTGCACCTGCTCCGCCACCTCGGCGAGCAGGGCCTTGCGGTTGGGCAGCCCGGTCAGCGGGTCGGCGGCGGCGAGGTGCTGCTGTTCGTTTGTCAGCCGCGCCATCCGGTAGACGGCGAAGAGCGGCACCAGCACCAGCGGAATCAGCGCGGCACTGACCCGCGCCGCGGCGACCAGCACCGGGGCGAGAAGCAGCAGTGAGCCGGTGGAGAGCAGCTCGAAGCCGAGGCCCTGACGGACGGTGGGCCACCAGCGATCGCCGAACCGCAGCCGCACCGCCCAGCTGACCAACCCGTAGTTGACGACGAACCAGGCCAGCGCGGCGCCGCCGACAACGGCCACGTCGGTCCAGTGCAACCGCCCGCCGGAGAAGATCGTGCCCGACCCGAGTTGGATCACCCCGTACGCGGCGGCGAGGGCACACGCGTACTGGCCGACGTTGAACGCCGTACGCCACGCGGCGTGCCGCATCCGCCAACCCGAGACGACCACCCCCACCGCCTGCACCATCACCGCCGGGCCGAGACCCCAGCCGAGCAGGATCGCGAAGGTGAAGCAGGTGGACGGGAACACCGCCGACGTCTGCCGGCGCCCGGGTGGCACGAACGGGCGCGCGTCGCAGACCACGGCGAGCGCGGCCATCGTCCAGAAGGCCACCGGCAGCCGGGGCAGGTCGTCGGGGAGCGTCGCGAGTGGAACGGCGGCGGTCAGCGCGGCGACCGCCAGGATGCTGGCGACGAAGGCGGCGAACGGTGCGACCCGTCCCGCAGGAAGCGAGTTGCGTGGGTCGGCGACCTCCACCACACCTCCCGACCGACCAGTGGCGTGCCGGTGCGCACGCCGTGACCCAATGAAACGCCCTCGGCCCCCAGTTTCCCGGTATGACAGTCACGAATCGGTCGTAGTCGTAATTAAGTTGGTATACGCGGCCAGTCGCCGTGGCCAGCCGTCGGCGGGGTCAACCGCCCAGCTGAGCGACGTCCCGCGCGGCGTCCGGGCCCGCGTCCAGCAGCAGCCGGAACCCGTCCTCGTCGAGCACCGGCACCTTGAGGCTGGCGGCCTTGTCGGCCTTCGAGCCGGGGTTGTCCCCCACCACCACGAAGCTCGTCTTCTTGGAGACGGACCCGCTGACCTTGCCGCCCCGGCTCTGCACGGCCTCGGCGGCCTGATCGCGTGAGAACCCGGCGAGGGTGCCGGTCACCACCACCGTCAGCCCCTCCAGCGGGCGCGGCCCCTCGTCGACCGCCTCCTCGGCCATCCGTACGCCGGCCTCGGCCCACTTGCGGACCACCTCGCGGTGCCAGTCCACCGCGAACCACTCCCGGATGCTGGCCGCGATGGTCGGACCGACCCCGTCGACGGAGGACAACTCCTCCTCCGAGGCCGCGTCGATGGCGTCCATGGAACGGAAGTGCCGGGCGAGCGCCTGGGCCGCCGTCGGGCCGACGTGCCGGATGGAGAGCGCCACCAGCACCCGCCAGAGGTCCCGTTCCCGGGCGACCGCGAGATTGTCCAACAGCTTGGTGGCGTTGCTGCCCAGGCTGCCGTCCTTGTTGACGAAGAACGGTGAGCGGGACAGCTGCTCGGCGTCGAGCTGGAACAGGTCGCCCTCGTCGCTGATGATCTCCGCGTCGAGGAGGGCTGCCGCACCCTTGTAACCGAGCACCTCGATGTCGAACGCGCCCCGGCCGGCGAGGTGGAACACCCGCTCCCGCAACTGCGCCGGGCAGCTACGGGTGTTGGGGCAGCGGATGTCGACGTCGCCCTCCTTCGACGGGGCGAGCGGCGTGCCGCAGGCGGGGCAACTGGTCGGCATGACGAACGGCCGGGCGTCGACGGGCCGCAGGTCGACCACCGGGCCGAGCACCTCGGGAATCACGTCGCCGGCCTTACGCAGCACCACCGTGTCGCCGATCAGCACGCCCTTGCGCTCCACCTCACGGGCGTTGTGCAGGGTGGCGAGCGCGACTGTGGAACCGGCCACGCGCACCGGCTCGAGCACGGCGAACGGAGTGACCCGGCCGGTGCGCCCCACGTTCACGTCGATGTCGAGCAGCTTGGTGGTGACCTCCTCCGGCGGGTACTTGAAGGCGATCGCCCACCGTGGCGCGCGACTGGTCGAGCCGAGCCGGCCCTGGATGGAGACCGGGTCGACCTTGACCACCACCCCGTCGATCTCGTGCTCGACATCGTGCCGGTGCTCGGCGTAGTAGGCGATGAACTCGGCGACACCGGCCAGGTCCGGGACGACCCGCCACCGGTCGCTGGTGGGCAACCCCCAGGACTTGAGCGCGGCGTACGACTCGGACTGCGCCGTGGGCTGGAAGCCCCGGCGGGCGCCGATGCCGTGCACCACCAGGCGCAGTGGCCGGGTGGCGGTGACCCGTGGATCCTTCTGCCGGAGGCTGCCGGCGGCGGCGTTGCGCGGGTTGGCGAAGGGTGCCTTGCCCTGTTCCACCAGACCCGCGTTGAGATCGGCGAACGCGGCGATCGGGAAGTAGATCTCGCCCCGGACCTCCACCAGCTCGGGAATGTCCGGGAACTCGGCGGACGGGGTGAGCTGGCTGGGCACGTCCCGGATGCTGCGCACGTTGGCGGTGACGTCCTCACCGGTGCGCCCGTCGCCGCGGGTGGCGGCCCGGACCAGTCGACCCTTCTCGTAGGTCAGGTTGATCGCCAACCCGTCGACCTTCAGCTCGCACAGGTAGGGCACCGGGCCGCCCGCGTCCCGTTCGACCCGCTCGGCCCAGGCCGCCAACTCCTCGTCGGCGAAGGCGTTGTCGAGCGACAGCATCCGTTCGGCGTGGGTGACCGGGGTGAAGTCGGTGGAGAACGTGCCGCCCACCCGTTGGGTCGGCGAGTCGGGCGTCCGCAGCGCCGGGAACTGGGCCTCCAGCGCCTCCAGCTCGCGCAACTGCCTGTCGAAGTCGGCGTCGGGGATGGTCGGCGCGTCCAGGACGTAGTAGCGGTACTGGTGCTCGGTCAACTCCTGGCTGAGGGCGGCATGCCGCTCCCGGGCCTGCGGCGTCGGCTCGGCCCCGGCCGCCGCCTCCTGCGCCGGGCTGACCTGCTGACCGATCTGCTCCTCGGACACACCGCCACCTTCGGACACGCCTGCGACCTCCCTGATCACGCTACTCCGGCACCGTATCGGGCCGGTGGGACAATCCGTCGCCCGCCCGCGCCGGGAGCGACGTCGCCCTCAGCCGGGATGCCCGGTGGGTGTCGACGAGCCGAACCTGACCAACCACCAGATGATCAGGTGGGGCCCGGACGGCGGCTCGGGGTGATCGGGCAGCCGCGGTGTGGTTGGCAGGCGGCACGGGCCACGACGTGCAAGGATCGCCGAACGATGCGACCGGGAGGCGGAGGTACGGATGCCCGAGGCACTGCTCTGGGCGGTGGCGATCCTGCTGGCGGTGGTCGCCGGCTGGGCGTGGAACAGTTGGCGGCACCGGGTGACCAACCGACGTCCGGGCACCCGGCCGGGTCGGGCCAGCACCGGCGGGCGTCGTCCCAGCCCGCCACGCCCCCGGGGTGGCGAGCGCCCGTCCACCCCGTCGCGCCGCCGCGACGCCGACCGGCACGACGACACCCCCGCGCCCGGTGAGATCTGGTGGGCCGACGTGCCGTACGCCGACGGCAGCGGGTCGAAGGTACGCCCGTGCCTGGTGCTGCGCGCGGACTCCAAGGGCGCCGACGTCCTGAAGATCACCAGTCAGGACAAGAGCGACCGGGACGACCACGTCCGGATTCCCACCCGGGACTGGGACCCCGGCGCGGAGCACGACAGCTACCTCAGCCTCACCGAGCCGATCCGACTCAACCCGGCAGCCTTCGCCGACCACGCCGGTCGCTGCGACGCCGACCTGTGGCGAAAGGTGCGCAGCCTGCGCCACCTCCCCACCACCTGACGACCCCTCGGCCACCCCCGTGCCCGACCGCCCGACCGCCCACCCACCCACCCGGCTGGCTGGCTGGCTGGCTGGCTGGCCGGCCGTGATCGACTCGGGTTCCTGAAAGTCGCGGTGTGCCAAGGTCCCGAACACCCCGGTTTTCAGAACCCCGAGTTGATCAAGCCCGGCGGGCGCCACCGCACGCCCGACGGGCGCCACCGCACGCCCGACGGGCGCCACCGCACGCCCGGCGGCCGCTTCACCGCACGCCCGGCGGCCGCCTCACCGCACGCCCGACGGGCCGCGTAACCGCACGGCCGGCGGGCCGTCCCGAGGTCAGTCCCAGGCCGCGCCCAGGGCGGCGAGCTGGTCCGCGTACTCGATGCGATCGGCCCACTCGCGCGGCCAGGCGGTCATGCCGACGGCCGCGCCCACGAAGGCGCCGGCGAGGGCGGCGATCGAGTCGGAGTCGCCGGCGGTGGTCGCCCCCCGGGCCAGCGCCGAAACCGGATCGTCGGCGTGCCGTACGGCGCAGAGCAGCGCGGTGGCCAGCGCCTCCTCGGCCACCCAGCCCTCGCCGGTGACCCGACACGGGTCGGCGCCGTCGTCCGGCTCGGCCAGGGCGGTGGTCAGTCGGCGCAGCACCGCCAGGCAGTCGTCCCAGCCCTGGGCGATGAACTCCTCAGGAGCACCGGAACCGGCGCGCTGCCAGAGGTCTCCCAGCCACCGCTCCTGGTAGACCAGGCGCTGCGACAGCGCCCGCTCGGTGAGCACCCCGGGAAGCTCGGCCAGCGGGACGCCGGTGCGCAGCGCGAAGACCGCGTACGCGGTGAGTTCGCTGGCGGCCAGCCCGGTCGGGTGGCCGTGGGTCAGCCCGGCCTGCAACTGGGCCAACCCGGCGAGCGTGTCGAGGTCCGTGTCGAGCAACCCGACCGGGGTGACCCGCATGTTGGCCCCGCAGCCCTTCGAACCGACCACTGTCGCCTCCTGCCAGCGCGCCCCACGGCTCAGTTCGGCGCAGGCACGCAGGCAGGTCATGCCCGGGGCACGGTTGTTGTCCGGGCTGACCGCCCAGGCCAGGAAGCGCCGCCGCAGCAGTGGCTGCACCGCCTCCGGCGTGAACGACGGCGTCTCGTGCAGCGCCCAACCCACCGCCAGCGCCATCTGGGTGTCGTCGGTGACCAGCGCCGGCTCGCCGGACAGCTCACGCGGGCCGCCCGGGCCGTACCGGCGCTCGATCTCGGCGACGGTCAGGAACTCGGTCGGCTTGCCCAACGCGTCACCGTAGGCGAGGCCGAACAGGGAGCCGGAGGCGCGCAGCGCGGAGGTGTGGATCACGGCGGCCATCATGCCCGGCCGCCGCAACCCACTGCGGGCTCAGTCCCAGCAGAGGCAGAACGGGTGGCCGACCGGATCGGCGTAGACCCGGAACCCCTCGCCCTCACCCGGCAGCCGCCGGGCCCCGAGCGCCAGCGCCGCCTTCTCGGCGGCCTCGATGTCGTCCACCGTCACGTCGAGGTGGAACTGCTGTGGGCGCTCCGGGTCCGGCCAGGCCGGCGGCCGCAGGTTGAGCGCCTGCTGGAAGGCGAGACGTGGCTGGTGACCGGGCGGACCGCCCAGCACCACCCAGTCGTCTTCGGCCTCACCCTCGGCGAAGGGGATGCCGAGCAGCTCGGAGTAGAACGTCGCCAACGCCCGCGGATCCGGGCAGTCGAGCACCACTGAACGCAGCTGTCCAATCATGACCGTCATCCTGCCCAGCCGGTACGACAGGAAACCTCAGGCTTCGACGAGGCGCCGGCCGGCGTCCCGGCACGCGGCGAGCACGGCCCGGGCGTACTGCGGGGTCGCGCCGGCGAGGCCGCAGGCCGGGGTGACCACCACCTGCTCGGCGAGTTGCCGACGGGGAAAACCGAGGCGGTCCCAGAGTTGGCGTACCCGGTCGGCGATCTGGGCGGAGGTCGGCGCGCCACCGGCCGACGGCGGCCGGGTCGGCGCGGCCCCGGCCAACAGCCCGAGGCCGGCGTCGAGTGCCTCGCCCAGCGGGTCGAGGTCGGTGACCAGGTCCAGGTCGAGGGCGACAGCGACGGCACCGGTCGAGCGGATCAGCTCCAACGGCACGTCCGGGGCGCAGCAGTGCACCACCGTCGGCACGCCGACCGCCTCGACGACGGTGCGCAGCAGGGCGGCGGCGTCCACCGACTCGACCGCCCGGTACGCGCCCAAGCCACTCTCGGTCGGCACCCGCCCGGCCAGCACGGCCGGCAGTGACGGTTCGTCCAGTTGCAGCAGCACCGACGCCTGGGGCAGCCGGCGGGCGACCGCCGCGACGTGCGCGCGCAGCCCCTCGGCCAGGGAGCCGGTGAGGTCGCGGACCGCGCCGGGATCGCGCAACAGCCGGCCACCGATCGGCAGCTCCAGGGAGGCGGCCAGCGTGAGCGGGCCGGCGGCCTGCACCTTGACCGGCCCGGCGTATCCCTCGGCCTGCTCGGTGAGCTGATCGAGGTCGCGTTCCATCAGGTCACGGGCCCGGCGCAGGTCGCGGCCCGCGCGTGGGGCGACCCGCCACCGCCCGGCGTACACCTCGACGGGCAGTTCGACGAGCAGCCCGGCGGACCGGCCGACCATGTCCGCGCCGGGGCCACGGGCCGGCAACTCGGGCAGGTGGGGCAGCTCGGGCAGCTCACCGAGGACCACCCGCTGGGCCTCGCCGATGTCGGTCCCGGGCAGTGAACCGATTCCGGTTGCCGCGCCGGCCGGCCACTGCCACGCCTGATCTGTCACTGGCGAAGGCTATCCCGCGGGCACCCGGCGCGTGCGGTCAGCCGGTGATGGTCGCGGAGCCGAGGACCACGTCGCCGGCCGGGTCCGGCCGGTACGCCACCACGGCCTGGCCGGCGGCGACACCGCGTACCGGTCGGCGCAGCTCGGCGTGCAGCCGGTCACCGTCGAGGGCGACGGTCGCCGGCACCACGTCGCCGTGCGCGCGCAACTGCACCTCGCACTCGACCGGCGCGTCCGGACGCGCGCCGCCGGTCCAGACCGGACGGACGGCGTGCACGTCGGACACCTCCAGCGCCTCGGCCGGCCCGACCGTCACCGTGTTGGTCTTCGGGGTGATGGAGAGCACGTAGCGCGGTCGGCCGTCCGGGGCGGGCCGGTCCAGGTGCAGCCCGCGACGCTGCCCCACCGTGTACGCGTACGCGCCGCTGTGGCTGCCGACGACCGCGCCGGTGGTGGCGTCCACCACGTCGCCGGGCGCCTCACCGAGGCGACCGGCCAGGAAGCCGCGGGTGTCCCCGTCGGCGATGAAGCAGATGTCGTGCGAGTCCGGCTTGTCGGCGACCGCCAGGCCACGCTCGGCGGCCTCCGCACGGACCTGCGCCTTGGTCGAGTCACCGAGCGGGAAGATCGACCGGTCGAGCTGCTCGCGGGTGAGCACGGCGAGCACGTACGACTGGTCCTTGGCCAGGTCGACGCTGCGTCGCAGCAGCCCGTCCGCGCCGAGGCGGGCGTGGTGCCCGGTCACCACCGCGTCGAAGCCCAGGGCCACCGCCCGGTCCAGCACCGCCGCGAACTTGATCTTCTCGTTGCAGCGCAGGCAGGGGTTCGGGGTACGACCGGCGGCGTACTCGGCGACGAAGTCGTCGACCACGTCCTCGTGGAAGCGGTCGGCCATGTCCCACACGTAGAACGGGATACCGATCACGTCGGCCGCCCGCCGGGCGTCCCGGGAATCCTCCAGGGTGCAGCAACCGCGCGCCCCGGTCCGATAGGTCTGTGGGTTGCGGGCCAGCGCCAGGTGCACGCCGGTCACGTCGTGCCCGGCCGCCACCGCCCGCGCCGCCGCCACGGCCGAGTCAACCCCACCCGACATCGCCGCCAGAACCCTCACCGACGCACTCCCTTTCCCGTCCCCACCCGTTCCCCCACCACAACCCTATCCACCACCCCCGAAAACCCCACCCCCTCACCCGCCCGCCCCCTCACCCGCGCCGTTCTTGCACTTTCTGCTCCGACATATGCCGCATCAGAGGCGAACCGACGACCGAAAGTGCAAGATCGCGTGGGCCGAGGGGGCGGGGCAGGGCGAGGGAGGCCGGGGGATGCTCCTATGGATGTCAAGGTGTGGTCGGTGGGGGTTGGGCGGGGTTGGTGAGGGCCTCGTAGACCTCGCGGGCGACGTATCGCTTGAGGCAGCGGATGATCTCTTTCTTGGTGAGGCCTT
>NZ_JARVKT010000036.1:0-66052 GCF_029809455.1 Micromonospora sp. DH14
GATCAAGCCTGACCGCCCTGCGCCGGGCGGGCTGCCCCGGAAACCCAGAAGAGCAACCACAGGCGAGCAGATCAGGCAGCCGGCCAGTCCTGGGAGGCCATACGCGGCGAGACCGCCCCCGGAGGGGCGGCCTCGAGCCAAGAGAGGAAACCGGTAACTGTCGATCGCGCCATGGCGATCTCCACCGGTGCGTGGTGACTGGTACAGCGGAGAATCACCCAGTCGGCCGGCATGGAGAACCGTTCCTGACCTTCGGGCAACCGGCGGCGCTCCACGGCCAGCCCTTTACGGGAGAGCACCCGCTTGGGCCGGATGGCGAAGCTGAACATGCGGTACCAGCGCAGCTCGTCACCGACGAACCGACCGAAGCCGGGCGACCAGCCACGGCCGTCGAGCATGGTGGAGACCCGGACGCTGAGCCGGATGATGCCGCCGCTGCGGGTGACCAGAGCTCGCCGGACGAAGAGGATCAGAAGCGCGCCGAGGATGACGACAACGCCGATTCCGAAACCTTCGACGATCTCCATCCCCGGTGTGGCTCAGCGGCTCTGCGCGGAGACCGGGGTTGCGCTCTCGGCCAGCACGGTGACACCGTCGGCGCTCACCGAGAGGAAGCCGCCGGCCACCTCGTAGGCGACCTGCTCACCGCCGGCGAGCTTGATGCGCACCTGGCCGGGCTCGGCGAGCTGGCCGAGAAGCGGCGCGTGCCCCGGCAGGACACCGAGCTCGCCCTCGGTCGTCCGGGCGACGACCATCTCGGCGTCACCGGACCAGACCTTCTCCTCAACGGCGACGAGCTCGACGTGAAGCTGCTGTGCCACGCTGTCTCCTTGCTGCGGCTACGGATTGCCGAAAGTCTAGCCTGACGGTGCGGCGCGCCCAACGCGGGTGGGGACAACGACGCCGGGACTACTTGGTCTTGTTGACGAATTCCGGGTGCTCGAGCAGGAACGGGTCGAGTTGCTCGTTGTGCAGGGCGGTGAAGAAGTCCGGGACCCCTTCCTTGAACTGCTCACCCAGGTACTTCTTACCGTCGAAGACGCCACCACCGGGCAGCTTGATCATTTCGATGGTGTTCGGGCGGATGTCCTTCAGCGCGAGCCCGAAGTCGACAACGCTGTTTCCCCGACCATTGAAGATCAGCGACTGCCCGGCGGCGCGGAGCACCTTGTCCAGCTTGATGGGATTGGACACCACGTCGGCGCTGAACGCCTGGCCGACCATGGCCTTGACGAACTGCTGCTGGTGGCGCTGCCGCCCGTAGTCGGAGTCCGGGACGCCGTTCTTCGGGTACCGCTGCCGGACGTAGTCCAACGCCTGCCACCCACTCAGGTGCTGGTTGCCCTTCTTGTAGACCGCCTGCGGGCCGACGTAGCCCTCGCCACGGGTGTTGCCCGGACGCGGCGTGCCGTCCGGCTTCTTGTGCTCGGACCGCACGTCGCGCTCGATGTACATGTCGACACCACCCATGGCGTCGACGATCTTCTGGAAGCCGGTGAAGTTGATGATCGCGCCCGCGTCGAACCGCTTGATGCCGGTCACCTTCTGCACGGTGGTGGCCAGCAGCTCGAAGCCCCGTGCCGCGTCGGGGTTGGCCCCCGGCACCCTGCTGCCGAACGACATGGCAGCGTTGATCTTCGTGGTCTCGCCCGGGAACTCGGCCTTCTTGAACGCCGGAATATGCACGTAGAGGTCGCGCGGCAGCGAGAACAGGTAGGCCCGGTCCATCGACGCCGGCACGTGCAGCACCATGATCGAGTCGGCCAGTGGCGCGGCCGTCGGCGTACGCGGGTCGATGCCGACGAGCAGGATGTTGAGCGGACCCTTGATCTCGCTCTTCTTCGCCTGGGCACCCGCCGCCTGGTCGCCGAACAGGTCGGCCTTGCCGACGGCCCCCTCGTAGCGGGCCATGAGCACCTCGGTGCCAACCAGCACCGCACCGCTGAGCACTGTCAGCACGGCGCCGAACACCGTGCAGATCCTGGCCCACCGTGGCACACCTCGCCAGATGGACGGCTTGCGGCCACTCTTGCCGGCCTTACCCACGAGCATCTCCGTTCGTTACGCCCACGACGAGAAAGACGGGCGCACGTCCTCGAAAGGTTGCAAAGATCAACGCTCGTTCAGGTGAGCGCGCGGAACGAACCGTAGCTCGGGAGTCGCGGAAGTGCCGACCACGAGTAACGGACCGCGACGATGGTAAGACGCGAACATGAACAAAAGACTGCCCCGGCATTGCCGGGGCAGTCTTTTTGTTGCGGATCCGAGAGGGCTGGTCAGCCCTTCATCAGCTCCTCAGCCTTCTTCTCCAGGTCGTCGAGACCGCCGCACATGAAGAACGCCTGCTCGGGGAAGTGATCGTACTCACCCTCGCTGATCTTGCGGAACGCCTCGATGGTCTCCTTGATCGGGACCGTCGAGCCCGGCACGCCGGTGAACTGCTCCGCCGCGTACGTGTTCTGCGACAGGAAGCGCTCGATCCGCCGGGCCCGGGCCACGGTGATCTTGTCTTCCTCGGAGAGCTCCTCGATACCGAGGATGGCGATGATGTCCTGCAGGTCCTTGTAGCGCTGCAGGATCCGCTTCACCTCGGTGGCGACCTGGAAGTGCTCCTGGCCGACGAACTCCGGGGCGAGGATCCGGGACGAGGACGCCAGCGGGTCCACGGCCGGGTAGATGCCCTTGTCGGAGATCGACCGCTCCAGGTTGGTGGTCGCGTCCAGGTGGGCGAACGTGGTGGCCGGGGCGGGGTCGGTGTAGTCGTCCGCCGGCACGTAGATCGCCTGCATCGAGGTGATGGCCTGGCCCCGGACGGAGGTGATCCGCTCCTGGAGCTCGCCCATCTCGTCGGCCAGGGTCGGCTGGTAACCAACGGCGCTCGGCATCCGGCCGAGCAGGGTGGAGACCTCCGAACCGGCCTGGGTGAAGCGGAAGATGTTGTCGATGAAGAGCAGCACCTCCTGCTTCTTCACGTCCCGGAAGTACTCCGCCATGGTCAGCGCGGAGAGCGCCACCCGCAGACGGGTGCCCGGCGGCTCGTCCATCTGGCCGTAGACCAGCGCGGTCTTGTCGATAACGCCGGACTCGGTCATCTCGGCGATGAGGTCGTTGCCCTCACGGGTGCGCTCACCCACGCCGGCGAAGACCGAGGTACCACCGAAGTTACGGGCAACACGGGTGATCATCTCCTGGATGAGCACCGTCTTGCCCACGCCCGCGCCGCCGAACAGGCCGATCTTGCCGCCCTTGACGTACGGGGCGAGCAGGTCGATGACCTTGATGCCGGTCTCCAGCATCTCGGTCTTCGGCTCCAGGTCCGCGAAGGCCGGGGCCTTGCGGTGGATACCCCAGTGGTCGTCCGGGGTGAGGGTCTCGCCCTCTTTGAGGTTGAGCACCTCGCCGATCGCGTTGAACACGTGGCCCTTGACCGCGTCGCCCACCGGAACGGTGATCGGCTCGCCGCGGTCACGAACCTCCGCGCCGCGGACCAGGCCGTCCGTCGGCTGCATCGAGATGGCGCGGACCAGGTTGTCACCCAGGTGCTGGGCGACCTCCAGGGTCAGCGTCTTCTCACCGCCGGACAGGTCCACGGTGACGTTCAGGGCGTTGAACAGGGCAGGCATGGCGTCGCGCGGGAACTCGGCGTCGACGACCGGGCCGATGACCCGGACCACGCGACCCGTGGCCGTCTTGGTCTCTACTGGGGCAGTCATCACACTTCACTTCCCGACGCGGCCAGCGCGTTGGCGCCGCCGACGATCTCGCTGATCTCCTGGGTGATCCCAGCCTGGCGGGCCGAGTTCATCTCACGCGTGTACTTCTCGATCATCTCTTCGGCGTTGTCGGTGGCGCTCTTCATCGCCCGCCGCCTCGCCGCCGACTCACTCGCCGCCGACTCGATCAACGCCGCGTAGATCCGCGTGTTGATGTACCTCGGCAGGAGCGCGTCGAGCAGCGCCTCCGCCTCCGGCTCGAACTCGTACGCCGGCAGCAGCCCCTCGGAGCGCGGCCGGTCCTCCACCTGCATCGGACCAATGATCTTGGTGACCGGGTTCTGCGTCATGAGCGAGTGGAACTCGGTGTAGACGATGTGCAACTCGTCGACGCCGAGCACCCCGTCCGCTCCGGCGCCGCCGTCGACGTCGTCCGCACCGGCGGTGAACGCCTTGATCAGCGTCTCACCCACGGCGCGGGCGTCCTCGAACGACGGCTGCTCGCTGAACCCGGTCCAGTTCGCCTCGATCGGCCGGTCGCGGAACCGGTAGAACCCGACCCCCTTACGCCCGATGACGTAGAGCACCGGCTCCTTGCCGTCCGCCTTGAGGCGTGCGATCAGCGACTCGGCCATCCTGATCGCGTTGGAGCTGTAACCACCGGCCAGGCCACGGTCGCTGGTGACCAACAGGACGCCGGCCCGCCGCACCCGCTCGCGCGGGGTGAGCAGCGGGTGGTCGATCCGCGCGTTGGACGCCAGCGCCGTGAGCACACCGGTGATGGCCTGGGCGTACGGCAGGGACGCCTGCACCCGGGCCTGAGCCTTGGCGATCCGGCTCGTCGCCACGAGCTCCATCGCCTTGGTGATCTTCTTCATCGACTTCGCCGAGCGGATTCGTTGACGAAGAACGCGTACCTGGGCCGCCATCAGATCAGCTCTCGGCCGGGCGGTCGGTCGCGCCGTCGCGGAAGCGGGTCACCGTCTCGCGGTTCTCCTCGCCCTCAAGCGGGGCGGCCGGCGCGTCGTTGACCTTGCGCTCGTCCTCCTTGTTGAGGAAGACCTGCTTGAACTCGGTGATCGCCGTGTCCAGCGAGCTGACGATGTCGTCGCCCCACTGGTTGTCGGCGATCCCGGCCAGCACACCCTCGTGCTTGTGCCGCAGGTACTGGAGGAACTCCGACTCGAAGCGCCGGATGTCACCCACCGGGATGTCGTCCAGCTTGCCCTCGGTGCCGGCCCAGACCGAGACGACCTCTTCCTGCACCGGGTACGGCGAGTAGTTCGGCTGCTTGAGCAGCTCGACCAGCCGGACACCGCGGTCCAGCTGGGCCCGGGAGGCCCGGTCCAGGTCGGAGGCGAAGGCGGCGAACGCCTCCAGCTCGCGGTACTGGGCCAGGTTGAGCCGCAGCGAGCCGGCGACCTTGCGCATCGGCTTCACCTGGGCGGCGCCGCCGACCCGGGAGACCGAGGTGCCGACGTTGATCGCCGGACGAACGCCCTGGTTGAACAGGTCGGTCTCCAGGAAGATCTGGCCGTCGGTGATCGAGATGACGTTGGTCGGGATGAAGGCCGAGATGTCGTTGGCCTTCGTCTCGATGATCGGCAGACCGGTCATCGAGCCGCCACCCAGCTCGTCGGAGAGCTTCGCGCAGCGCTCCAGCAGGCGCGAGTGCAGGTAGAAGACGTCACCCGGGTACGCCTCACGGCCCGGCGGGCGACGCAGCAGCAGCGACACGGCCCGGTACGCCTCGGCCTGCTTGCTCAGGTCGTCGAAGACGATCAGGACGTGCTTGCCGCCGTACATCCAGTGCTGTCCGATGGACGAGCCGGTGTACGGGGCGAGGTACTTGAAGCCGGCCGGGTCGGACGCCGGCGAGGCGACGATGGTGGTGTACTCCATCGCGCCCGCCTCCTCCAGCTGCCCCTTGATCGAGGCGATGGTGGAGGCCTTCTGGCCGATGGCGACGTAGATGCAGCGAACCTGCTTCTTCGGGTCGCCGGTGCGCCAGTTGTCGCGCTGGTTGAGGATGGCGTCCAGGGCGACGGTGGTCTTGCCCGTCTTCCGGTCACCGATGATCAGCTGCCGCTGGCCCCGACCGATCGGGGTCATCGCGTCGATCGCCTTGATGCCGGTCTGCAGCGGCTCGAACACCGACTGCCGGGACATCACGTTCGGAGCCTGCAGCTCCAGCTCGCGGTAGCCCTCGTCGGCGATGTCGCCGAGCCCGTCGATCGGCTGGCCGAGCGCGTTGACCACGCGGCCGAGGAAGGCGTCACCAACCGGAACCGAGAGCACCCGGTTGGTGCGCTTGACCCGCTGCCCCTCCTCCAGCTTGGCGGAGTCACCGAGGACGACGACGCCGATCTCCCGCACGTCGAGGTTCAACGCCACGCCGAGCGTGCCGTCCTCGAACTCCAGGAGCTCGTTGGTCTTGGTCGAGGGCAGGCCCTCGACGTGGGCGATGCCGTCACCGGTGTCGGCGACGGTGCCGACCTCCTCGCGGGAGACGTCGGACGTGTAGGAGGAGACGTAGCGCTCCAGGGCGCCGCGGATCTCCTCCGTCGAGATGGTCAGCTCGGCCATCCTCTGCTTCCTTAAAATTCAGGGGCCCGGGATACCTAGTACCAACCGGTCCGAATGGCGTCTGTCAATCCGGGCGCTGCGGCGGCGGAGCCGCCCCAACGGTGAGGCGGCGGAACCACCGCATTGCTGGCGGCGAAGCCGCTCAGCGCTTCGCGAGCGCGTTGCGGGTCTCGTTGAGGCGGCGCAGGATGGTGCCGTCGTACAGGTCGGAGCCGACCCGGACGCTCACGCCACCGAGGACGGCGGGGTCGACCGTCTGCTTGACGGACACCTCTCGACCGTATATCGCGGTGAGGCTCGCACCCAGCCGACGCTCATCCTCGTCACTCAACGGGGCCGCGACGGTCACGTACGCCACCTGCCGGTCACGCCGGTCGGCGGCCAGCTCGACCAGCCGGGTGAGCGCTCCGCTGAAGGAGCGTCCCCCGAACCCGCCGAGCGCCGCCTCGACGAGGCGGACGGTGACCGGACGGGCCTTGTCGGCGAGCAGCTCGCGGGCCAGGGTGGCCCGCTGCTCGACCGGGGCGACCGGGTCGGCGAGCGCGTTGCTCAGCGCCGGCTGACCGGCCACGACCTGGCCGAAGCGGAACAGCTCGTCCTCGACCTCGCCCAGCTCGCCGGCGGAGTCGGCGCTGGCGAGCAGCGCCTCCACGCCGAGGCGCTCGGTGCCGTCGAGCAACTCCGACGGTGCCGACCAGCGGCCGGAGACCAGCACCACGAGCAGATCGAGCGCGTCGGCGCCGATCCGCCCGCCGAGCATGTCGCCGAGCAGAGCGCCACGATCCTCGCCGGACCGGGCCGGCTCGGAGAGCGCCCGGCGCAGCCGCGGCTCACGCCGCAGCAGGGTCGCCACGGAGAGGATGGCGTCGGCGGTGGAGGCCACCGCCGACGGCTCCGCGCCGCGGACGTACGCGTCGAGGCGCTCGGCCGCGATCTTGTACGACTCCCGGCTGGCGGCCTGCATCAGCGGGCCCCCGTGCTCTCGAGACCGCTCAGGAACCGGTCGACGGTGCCCTTACGCCGTGCCTCGTCGGCCAACGACTCGCCGACGATCTTGCTGGCCAGGTCCACCGCGATGGTGCCGACCTCCGCGCGCAGCTCGCGCACGATGGTGGCCCGCTCGGCGGCGAGCGCATCCTTGCCAGCCTGGATGACCCGGTCGGACTCTTCCCGCGCCTTGGCGAGGATGTCCTGCCGGATGCCCTCGGCGTCGGCCCGAGCGTCGTCACGGATCTTGGCGGCGTCGGTCCGGGCCTCGGCGAGCTGGGCACGGTACTGCTCGAGCAGCTGGTTCGCCTCGGCCTGGGCGGCCTCGGCGCGCTTGATACCGCCCTCGATCGCGTCGACCCGAGCCTGGAACGTCTGCTCCATGCGCGGGAAGACGAACTTCATCAGCACGAAGCAGAGCACGGCGAAGGCGACCGAGCCGACCACGACCTCCTGCCAGAGCGGGATGATCGGGTTGTGGGTCGACTCACCACCCTCAGCGGCGAGGAAAATCATGGTTACCTCCCGGTCAAAGGGTGGATCAGGCTGCGGAGCCGGCCCAGATGAAGCCGAAGGCGATGCCCAGCAGCGCCAGCGCCTCGATGACGGCGAAGCCGATCCAGACGTACGGCAGGGTCATCCGCGACGACTCCGGCTGACGGGCGGTCGACTGGATGTAGGCAGCGAAGACCAGGCCGACGCCGATGCCGGGGCCGATGGCGGCGAGGCCGTAGCCGATGGCAGCGGTGCTACCGGTGACCTCGGCGAGAACGCTAGCGTCCATTGGTGTGGTTCCTCCTGGTTATCACGCGTGACTCTCACGCGGGACGACAACGGTTGGTGCGGTGGATCAGTGCTCGTCGGCGAGCGCGCCCTGCACGTAGCTGGCGGTGAGGACGGTGAAGACGTATGCCTGCAGGCAGATCACCAGGAACTCGAGGAAGGTGAGCGCGATGGTCATCACCCAGGAGAGCACCGAGACCGGAGCAAGCCAGGCGTTGGCGCTCAGCATCGCGAAACCGCCGAGCGTGAAGACCAGCAGGAGCATGTGACCGGCGAACATGTTCGCGAAGAGACGAACCGCGAGCGAGAACGGCCGGACGATGAAGGTCGAGAAGAGCTCGATCGGGATCAGCAGCGGCAGGATGTACCACGGTGCCGGCGGGATGAGCGAGTTCTTGAAGTATTTGACGAAGCCGTGCTTCTTGATGCCGATGTAGTTGAACAGCACGTAGCTGATGATCGCGAGGATCGCCGGGAAGGCGATGTGCGAGTTCGGCGAGATCTGGAAGAGCGGCACGATCGCGAAGAAGTTCGTCAGCAGCACGAAGCAGAACAGCGTGGTGAAGTAGGGCGCGAACCGCACACCCTGGTGACCGATCATGTCGACGGCGATGTTGTTGCGCACGAAGCCGTAGATCGACTCGGCGAACCACTGCTTCTTGGTCGGCACCAGCTGCGGGTTCCGGTAGGTCGCCAGGAAGAAGATGATCAGGACGCCGACCGCGATCCAGACCATCGCCGTGATCTTGGTGAACCAGATTGAGTCCTGACCCCAGGGCAGGATGCTGGGCAGGTAGAAGTCGTCCACCGTGGGTGGGAATCCCGCCTGGCCCGCTGCCAGAACGTTCGCCTGTCCGAACACCGCGTCCCTTCCTAAGTTGGCGTGCCGAGCCGGCGAACGACCAGGATGATCCCCCCGGCCATACCGAGCACGACTCCGATGCCGGTGGCGACGCCACCGGTGTCGAGCCACTGGTCAACCAACCAGCCGATGAAACCCCACACGAGCATGCCTCCGACGAGGTAGCTGAGCGCGGTCCAACCCTGACCGGCGCCGGACGGATAATCGTCCGGTTCACCGGCGGGACGGGGGGTTTGGTCACCAGCCATGACGGGGCGAACGATATCAGCCGGGAAGACGAGGCTGTGCCTCACCCCCCGCACAACCGTGGTTGTGTGGGCTTCTCGTGGGCGCCGTCGTCTGTGGGCACGCTACTCCCCTTCCGCCCGTCGGAAAATGACCGGAGGCCGACACATTGCGGCGCGTCCGAAAGGTGGGACGACCGTCAGGTCAGCTGTGCGCGCGACGAGCGTGCACCGTGGTCAGCCACCAGATGTGTACCGCCGTCCACACTGCCACCCCGGCGACGATGCCGAGGCAAAGCGGGATCAACCCCGCCCAACCGGTCGACGCCACCGCCACCAGCACCCCACCCAGCAGGCTGAACTTCAGCACGTACAGCCCGACGCCGAGCGGCAGCAGCAACTGCGGGTTGACCTGGTCGGCCCGGGCCAGCACCACAGTGGTCAGGGTGTAGCTGAACACCGTGACACCCACGCCGGCCGCCGCGCCGAGCGCCCCGGTCAGACCGCCGGTCACCCCGCCCACCAGCGCGGCGACCGCGGCCAGCACCGCCGACGCGGCCAGCAGCACCGGCAGGTGCCGCAGCCGCCACCGCCGGTCGGTGTCCGGCTCGACCACCCCGGGCTCAGCCACGGGGGTACGCCGGGAACGTCGCGACCAGCTCGGCCACCTCGGCACCGAGCCGGGTCAGCTCATCGGCCCCGCCCGGAGCGTCGGGATCGGTGCGTACCGCGCGGGCGATCATCGTCGCCACCTGGCGCAGCTCCCCCTCGCGCATCCCCTGCGTGGTCACGCTCGGTGTGCCCACCCGGATGCCCGAGGCCACCATCGGCGGCTGCGGGTCGTACGGAATCGCGTTCTTGTTCAGGGTGATCGAGGCGGCGTCGCAGCGACGCTCGGCCTCGGTGCCGGTCACCCCCAGCTCCCGCAGGTCGATCAGGGCGAGGTGGGTGTCGGTGCCACCGGACACCGGGCGCATCCCCTCGTCGGCCAGCCCGGCGGCGAGCGCCTGGGCGTTGCTGACCACCTGCCGGGCGTACGTCTGGAACTCCGGCTGGGCGGCCTCGCGCAGCGCTACCGCCTTGGCCGCGACCGCGTGCATCAGCGGGCCACCCTGGGTGAACGGGAAGACCGCCTTGTCGATCCGCTGCGCCAACGACTCACGGCACAGGATCATGCCGCCGCGCGGGCCACGCAGCACCTTGTGGGTGGTGGCGCAGACGACGTCGGCGTACGGCACCGGGGACGGGATCGCCCGGCCGGCGACCAGGCCGATGAAGTGCGCCGCATCGACCATCAGGTACGCGCCGACCTCGTCGGCGATCTCCCGGAAGCGGGCGAAGTCGATCAGGCGCGGGTAGGCGGTGGCTCCACAGATGATCAACTTTGGTCGGTGCGCCCGCGCCAGGTCGCGTACCTCGTCGTAGTCGATCAGCTCGGTGTCCGGCCGGACCGGATAGCCGACCGGGTGGAACCACTTGCCGGAGAAGTTCACCCGGCTGCCGTGGGTCAGGTGCCCGCCGTGCGGCAGGTCCATCGCCAGCACCGTGTCCCCCGGCTGCACCAGCGCGGCGTACGCGGCCAGGTTGGCGCTCGCCCCGGAGTGCGGCTGGAGGTTGGCGTGCTCGGCCCCGAAGAGCTCCTTGGCCCGGGCGATGCCGATCTCCTCAGCCCGGTCCACCTCGGCGCAGCCGCCGTAGTAGCGCCGGCCCGGGTAACCCTCCGCGTACTTGTTGGTCAGCGTCGAACCGAGCGCCGCCAGCACCGCGGGCGAGGTCAGATTCTCGCTGGCGATCAGCTGCAGGCCACCCCGCAACCGGTCCAACTCGCCGAGGACCACCCCGGCGATCTCCGGATCGGTGGCCCTGAGCTGGGCGAAATCCGGCCCCCAGAAGGTGCTCGTCTCGGTCTCCACAGCAAACGAGTCTAGGGGGCAGCAGACTGGGACCCGTGAGATGCCTCGTCACCGGAGCGACCGGCTACATCGGCGGGCGGCTGACGCCGCTGCTGCTCGCCAACGGGCACACCGTGCGCTGCCTCGCCCGTAAGGCGGTGCGGCTGCGCGACGTCCCCTGGGCCTCGGCGGCCGAGATCGTCGAGGGCGACCTCAGCAAACCGGAGACGCTGGCCGCCGCGTTCGCCGACGTGGACGTCGCGTACTTCCTGGTGCACTCGCTGGGCCGGTCCGACTTCGAGGCGGCCGACCGGGCGGCGGCGACCAACTTCGCGGCGGCGGCGCGGGCGGCCGGCGTACGGCGGATCGTCTACCTGGGCGGCCCGGAACCGGCCTCCGACGCGGAGGTGCCATCCCCGCACCTGCGTTCCCGCGCCGAGGTGGGCCGGATCCTCCTGGCCAGCGGGGTGCCCACGGCGGTGCTCCGGGCCGCGGTGATCATCGGGTCCGGCTCGGCGTCGTTCGAGATGCTGCGCTACCTGACCGAGCGACTGCCCGTCATGGTCACTCCACGGTGGGTGCACAACCGGATCCAACCGATCGCGGTCCGCGACGTGCTGCACTACCTGGCCGGCTGCGCCGACCTGCCGGCCGAGGTCAACCGGGGCTTCGACGTCGGCGGGCCGGACGTGCTGACCTTCCTCGAGATGATGCAGCGCTACGCGCGGGTGGCCGGCCTGCGCCGACGGGTCATCGTGCCGGTCCGTCCGCTCACCCCGTCGCTCTCGTCGCACTGGGTCGGCCTGGTCACCCCGGTGCCCAACAAGATCGCCCGCCCGCTGGTGGAGAGCCTGATCCACGAGGCGGTCGCCCACGAACACGACATCGCCCGCTACGTCCCGGACCCGCCCGACGGCCTGACCGGCTTCGACCAGGCGGTGGCGCTGGCGCTGGCCAAGGTACGCGACGCCCAGGTGGAGACCCGCTGGTCCACCGCGAGCGGCCCGGACGCGCCCGCCGAGCCGCTGCCCAGCGACCCGGACTGGTCCGGCGGCACCGCCTACACCGACGTGCGGGAGCGGATGGTGGACGCCCCACCCGCGGCGCTCTGGCGGGTCGTCGAGGGCGTCGGCGGCGAGCACGGCTGGTACTCCTTCCCCCTCGCCTGGTCGATCCGGGGCTGGCTGGACCGGCTGGTCGGCGGGGTCGGGCTGCGGCGGGGTCGACGCGACCCGCACCGCCTCCAGGTCGGTGAGGCGCTGGACTTCTGGCGGGTGGAGGAGATCGTCCCGGGCGAGTTGCTGCGACTGCGTGCCGAGATGCGGCTGCCCGGCCGGGCCTGGCTGGAGATGCGCGTGCTGCCGGCCGAGGGCGACCGCAGCCGCTACCAGCAGCGCGCGGTCTTCCTGCCGCGCGGCCTCGCCGGGCACGCCTACTGGGGATCGGTGGCCCCGTTCCACGCTGTGGTCTTCGGCGGAATGGCCCGCAACATAGCCCGCAACGCCGAACAACCCCGCTGACGTCGTCGGTTAGTTGCCGGCCTGGGGTTGGGTTTGGAAGGCCGTTCGCTCGCTCGGCGGGACGAAGTCGCGGACCGGTTCGTCGCGCAGGGCGTACGACAGCACCGCACCGACCGCGTTCACCATCTGGGCCTGCACCGCCTGACCGACCGCGTCGCGGGGATCGTCCGGGTTGGCGGCCATCGAGGCGACCGCGAGCTGCGGCGTGAACGCCACCACCGTTTCCGTCTCGTACCGTTCCGAGCTGCCGGTCTTGCCGGCCACCGGGCGACCGAGCTTCGCCCTCAGCCCCGGTGCGGTGGCACCGTCGCAGCGCCCGTACATCGACTGGTCCCCGACCGGGCAGCGAGCCGCGTCGGTGGCCGCCCGCGCCACGTCGGCGTCGAGCACCTGCCGGCAGTCCGGCTTGGCGGCGTCGACCGGCCGGCCGTTCGAGTCGCTGATCGAGACCACCGGCAACGGCGCGCACGAGGTCCCCTCGGCCGCCACCGTGGCGTACGCGCTGGCCAGGTCCAGCGGGGTGGTCGCGGCCACGCCCAGGGTGAACGGCCCCCAGTCCTTCGCGCCGTAGCGGGCCAGCTCGGCGTCGGACTTGGCCCGCAGCACGATGCCGAGCCGCTCGGCCATCTCCACCACCCGGTCGGCACCGACCTTCTCGGTGAGCCAGGCGAAGTACGTGTTCACCGAGCGGCCGAACGCGCCCCACATGGTGCGGGGGCCGTCCATCGACGACGGGCTGGCGTTCGCCGGGCACCAGCGGCCGTCGCAACTCGCCGCCCCGGTCACCGGGAAGCGGGTGAGCAACTGGGTCGGCGCCACGAACTCGGTCGACAGCGGCAGGCCCGACTCCAACGCCGCCAGCAGGGTGAAGAGCTTGAACGTCGAACCGCCCTGGTACCCCTCGATCGCGCCACCGCCGGCGATCAACTGGTTGACGGTGTTCGGGTGGTTCTTCTGCCCGACCGGGTTGTCCGCCACGCTGTACGCGCGGTTCACCGACATCGCCAGCACCCGCCCGGTGCCCGGTTGCACGACGGCGGTGGGCACCGCCTCGGCCCGGCTCATCGGGTAGATCTTCAACACCTGCTCGGTGGTGGCCCGCTGCACTCCCGGGTCCAGCGACGACACGATGGAGAACCCGCCCCGGCGCAGCGCGCGCTGTCGCTCGTCGGCGGTCGCCCCGAACGCGGACTGGCTGCTCCACCAGCGGGTGAACCAGTCGCAGAAGAAGCCCCAGTCGTTGTGCGCGTCGGGCACCCCGGTGCAGTCGTTCGGGGTCGCGCTGGGCCGCAGCTGCAGCGGTTCGGCGCGCGCCGCCGCCGCCGCGTCCGCCGGCACCTGCCCGGACTCCACCAGCCGTTCCAGGACGTACGCCCGCCGGGCCACCGCGCTGTCGGCGTCGCCGTTGATCGGGTCGTCGCTGTCCGGCGAGCGCACCAGGCCGGCGAGCAGCGCCGCCTGGGCCAGGGTCAGCTCGGCCGGGGACCGGGAGAAGTACCGCTTGCTGGCCGCCGCGATGCCGTACGCCCCGGCCCCGAAGTAGGCGATGTTGAGGTAGCGGGTCAGGATCTCGTCCTTGTCGAGCTCCCGTTCCAGGGCGAGCGCGTACCGCATCTCCTGGAGCTTGCGGACGGTGGTGAGCTCGGTGGCTGCTTCCCGTTGCGCCTCGGTGAGCCGGGGGTCGTTGCTGAGCACGTTGCGGACGTACTGCATGGTCAGCGTGGAGGCGCCCTGGCGGGTCTGGCCGTCGCGCTTGTTGACGGTGAACGCGCGGACCACGCCCCGCAGGTCGACCCCGCTGTGCTGGTAGAACCGGACGTCCTCGGCAGCCACTATCGCCTGGCGCATCACCGGGGCCACCTCGTGCAGCGGCACGTCCACCCGGTCCTCCTGGTAGAAGGATGTGATCAGGGTGGTGCCGTCGTTGGCGTAGAGGTTGGACCGCTGCGCGGTGGGCGGCGTACGGAGTGTGTTCGGCAGCTCCGAGTACGGCGTCGACAGGGCGCTGAAGCCGATCCCGAAGACCAGGGCGAGGGGCAGGGCGGCGGCGGCCAGCACCAGCCCGGCCAGCACGCCGGCGATCACCACGGTCAGCAGTTTGTCGAGATGGGCCCGGATCATCAGCTCTCCCCGCAGGAGCCGGTCACGCTAGGACCCGTTCAGAATGACCCGGAACGCACCTTTAGCCCCGGGTTTTCCCCAAACCCGGAGGAAACTCGCACCACGCCCTGAGCGGCAGCGCGCACCATGCTCAGGGCAGCAGTACGCCGGCCAGCGGGTGGACCGTCTCCTCGATCTCGTCGGCGACCCGGCTGAAGCACTGGTCGCCACGACCCCACGGGTCGTCCAGGTCATCGGTGGGCAGCGCCGAAGCGCCCAGCCGCGCGTCGTGGGCCGCCGCCACCACTGCCACGCCCCGGGCGTACACGGCCTCCGGGGTGGCGTCGCCCGGCGGCAGTGCGGCAGCGTCCACCGCCGCCAGCAGCCGACCGAACTCGCCGAGGACGAACGTGCGGGCCGCCGCGTCCGGGCGGAGCGCCACCACGTACTCCTGCTGGTCGGCGGTGGCGGTCAGGACCAGGTCGGCGGCGTCGATGTGGTCCGAGCGCAGCTTGCGCGCCGCGAACCCGTCCACGTCCCCGCCACGGCCGGTGACCTGCCGTGCCGCCGGCGGGTTCATCTCCTCGCCCGCGTGCCAGCCACCCGTGCCGGCGCTGTGGCTGTGCACCAGCTCCTCGGCCTGGGCCGGGTCCTGCGCACGCCGGGTCAGGCGCTCCCGCACCGCCAGGGCGAGCAGCCGCTCCGCCATCGGCGAGCGGCAGATGTTGCCCATGCACACGTGCAGAACCGTGAACGGGGGCACTCAGACCGCCCGACCGTCGACGAGATCCGGAACCACGTCGCGCAGCTTCTCCAGTGGGATCGCCCCGGCCCGCAACAGCTGCGGCACCTCACCGGTCAGATCCACGATCGTGCTGGGCACCGGGTCCGGGCACGGCCCGGCCTCCAGATAGGCCCGCACCGAGTAGCTGAGCTGATCACGCGCCTCGTTGGCGGTGACAGCGGCCGGCTGGCCGGTCTTGTTCGCCGACGACACCGCCATCGGGCCGGTCTCGCGCAGCACCTCCAACGCCACCGGGTGCAGCGGCATCCGCACCGCCACCGTGCCGGTCTTGTCGCCCAGGTCCCACTGCAGGCTCGGCGAGTGCTCGACCACGATCGTCAACGCACCCGGCCAGAACGCCTCCACCAGGTCCCGGGCGGCGGTGGGCAGCGAGAAGACCAACCCGTCGAGGGTGTGCCGCGAGCCGATCAGCACCGGCGGCGGCATCTGCCGACCCCGGCCCTTGGCATCCAGCAGCGCCTTCACCGCGTACGGGGTGAACGCGTCCGCGCCGATCCCGTACACCGTGTCGGTCGGAAGAACAACCAGCTCGCCGTTCTTGACCGCCTCGATCGCCGCAGCGATGCCGCGGTCCCGATCGGCGGGCGACCGGCAGTCGTAGAGCATCACGAGGAGTCAGTCTGCCACGCCTCCCCGATCTAGGCCCGCTGGCCGTCCGCCCGTCGGGACGCGGTGGCGAAGCGGGGACGCCCGGTGAGGTCCGGATGCTCCGCCACGGCGGTGAAGCCGCCGTGCTCGGCGAGCAGCCCGGGCACCGCCACCCCGTGGGTGTCGTCGTGCTCGACGCCGAGGACGCCTCCAGGGCGCAACAGCACCGCCGCCCGGGCGACCACCGGCCGGATCACCGCCAGACCGTCCGCGCCCCCGAAGACCGCCTCCGCCGGGTCGTGCCCGGCGACCTCGGGCGGGACCACCACGTCGTCCGGCACGTACGGCGGGTTGCACAGCAGCACGTCCACCCGGCCCACCAGCTCGGCCAGCAGGTCCGGCGCGGTCACGTCGGCCTCGACCACCTCGATCGGCCGGTCCCCCGCCGCCGCCCGCTCCGCCGCGTTGCGCCGCAGCCAGGTCAGCGCCGCCGGGGACCGTTCCACGGCGACCACCCGCGCCGCCGGCAACTCCTGGGCCACCGCCAGGGCGATCGCGCCCGAGCCGCTGCACAGGTCCACCACCAGCGGCTCCGGCCGACCCTGGGCCTGCTCGATACCCCAGCCGGCCAGCAGCTCGGTCTCCGGCCGGGGCACGAAGACACCAGGGCCGACCGACAGCTCCAGGTGTCGGAACCCGGCCCGGCCGGTCAGGTGCTGCAACGGCTCACGCGCCGCGCGGCGGCGGGTCAGCTCGTCGAGCCGCACCAACTGGTCGCCGCTGAGGTCGTCGGCGAGCGCCAGTCGGCCCCGGGGAACCCCCAGCACGTACGCCGCCAACACCTCGGCCTCCACGCGGGCGGAGCCGACCCCGGCGGCGGCGAGCGAGCGGGCCGCCCGGGCCACCGCGGCGGACGGCCGGACCGGGCCTGTCCCTTCGGGGGGGTGTTGCGGCAAAGTACTCACGACATAATCATGAAGCGTCGCGGGCGACGTGACGAACAGGTGCGCCCTGGCGCGCACGACAGGAGGTTGGCGGGTGGGCTGGCTCGACCGGGTCGAGGACCAGGTTGACGCCCTCACGCACGCCCGGGCGTTGCAGGAGGCCAGCCGCTCCGCGGAGTCGTACGTCCTGCTGGAGCGTGTGATCCGCACCACCAACGACCCGGCGGCGCGAGCGGACGCCATGGTGCAGCGCCTCTCCGCGCTGATCAATCTCGGCCGTACCGCGGAGTTCACCAGGGCCATCGAGGAGGCGTCGGCGGCCGTCCGCGACCTCGCCGAGCCGTACCTGCACGGTCACCTCAACGCGCTGGCCGCGCTCGCCGCGCACCACCAGGGCGCACTGGACCGCTGCGTCATGCACCTCGTCCGTGCGGCCCGCGCGCTGGGCGCCGTCGCCGACCCGGACCGGGACACCGCCTGGGGCTGGCACGACCTGGCCATGGCCTACAGCTACCTGAGCTTCCACGGGTACGCGCTGGGCGCCATCGAGCGGGCCCGCCAGCTCGGGCTGACCGCCGGGATCCCGGAGGAGACGTTCGCCGCACCGGGCATCCGGCTGCGCAACGCCGTGGCCCTGGACCACAACGGCGACAGCGACGGTTGCCTGCGGGTGCTGCGGGACGTGGCGGCCGACCTGGCCCGCTTCGTCCGCGCCGGGCGGGCCGGGCAGCTGCGCCCGAGCAGCCTCGCCGCGTACGGCTACGCGGCCGCCCGACAGGCGGCGCTCGGCGACCAGGTGGCGACCGAGGGCACCGAGCCAGCCCGGTTGATCAGCCACGGTGGGGACAGCGCCCGTGCCCGCGACCTGCGTCAACTCGGGCAGGTGTGCCTCGCGGTCGCCGACGGTCGGCCGATCGAAGCGGTCGCCCGGCTGGACACCGTCCAGGTGTCCAACGAGACGCTCGGGGCGGCCGAGCCGGCCCGGCTGCGCAGCATCGCGCTGACCCGCGCCGGGGACCACCTGGCCGCGCACCGGGCCGACCGGCTGGCGTTCCGGCTCGCCGCGCAGCGCAACGACCGGCTGCGCGACGTGTACATCGACGGCATCGCCGCTCGCATCGACCACGAGGAGATGCGCCGCGAGGCGGCGCGCTTCGAGGGTGAGGCGTTGACCGACCCGCTCACCGGGCTGCCCAACCGCCGCCGGCTGGAGCGCTACATCACCGCAGTGGTCACCCGTGGCGAACGGGTGGTGATCGGCGTCTGCGACCTGGACGGCTTCAAGGCGGTCAACACCCGGCACGGGCACCACTCCGGCGACCTGGTGCTCCAACGCATCGCCGGCGTGATCAACCGGGTGATGCGCCGGGGCGACTTCGTGGCCCGCTACGGCGGTGACGAGTTCGTGGTGGTGCTGCCGGACACCGGCATGGCCGAGGCCGCCGAGGTGGCCCGCCGGATCGAGGCAGCGGTCCGACTGGAGGACTGGGAATCGTTGGTGCCGGGCACCCCGGTCGGGGTGAGCATCGGCTTCGCCGAGGTCTCCGGCGGCAGCGGGCTGCGCGACGCGCTCAGCGTCGCGTTCGAGCAGGCCGACCGCGAGATGCTCCGCGCCAAGACCCGCCCCCGCGCGAGCTGACCGCCCGGGGGGTGGCGTCGATCAAGGAGTTGTGGTGCCTCACAAAAAGCCCAGGGCACAACAATTCACCCACCACAAGTCCATGATCGACGAGGTGGGCCGCGATCAGCGGCGGGACAGCTCGGTGTCGCCGGCGAGCCGGGCGGCACGGTCGGCCTCGGTGAGGGCGTCCAGCACCCCGTCCAGCTCGCCGCCGAGCGCCAGGTCCAGGTTGTACGCGGTGTAGCCGATCCGGTGATCGGTGATCCGGTTCTGCGGGAAGTTGTAGGTGCGGATCCGCTCCGAGCGGTCCACAGTGCGTACCTGCGCCTTGCGCGCGTCCGAGGCGGCGGCGTCGGCCTGCTCCTGCGCGGCGGCGAGCAGCCGGGCCCGCAGGATCCGCATCGCCTGTTCCCGGTTCTGCAACTGGGACTTCTCGTTCTGGCAGGAGACCACGATGCCGGTCGGCAGGTGGGTGATCCGCACCGCCGAGTCGGTGGTGTTGACCGACTGGCCGCCCGGGCCGGACGAGCGGAACACGTCGATGCGCAGGTCGTTCTGGTCGATGGTGACGTCGACGTCCTCGGCCTCCGGCAGCACCAGCACCCCGGCGGCGCTGGTGTGGATCCGGCCCTGCGACTCGGTCACCGGGACGCGCTGCACCCGGTGTACGCCGCCCTCCCACTTGAGCCGCGACCAGACGCCGTTGCCGCCCTCCGGCACACCCTTGGTCTTGATCGACAGGGAGACGTCCTTGACCCCGCCCAGGTCGGAATCCTGCGCGTCGATCACCTCGGTGACCCAGCCGTGCCGCTCGGCGTAGCGGGTGTACATCCGCAGCAGGTCACCGGCGAACAGCGCCGACTCCTCGCCACCCTCACCGGCCTTGATCTCGACGATCACGTCCTTGGCGTCGTGCGGGTCGCGCGGAATGAGCAGCTCGGCTAGGCGCTCCTCCAGCACCGGCAGGGACTCGGCGATGGATTCCGCCTCACCCGCGAAGGACGGGTCCTCGGCGGCCAGCTCGCGAGCCGCGGCCAGATCGGCACGGGCCTGCTCCAACTCGTCGGCGGCCTTGTGCAGCGGCACCAGCTCGGCGTACCGGCGGCCGACCCTGCGCGCGGTGGCCTGGTCGGCGTGGATGGCCGGGTCGGCCAACCGCTTCTCCAGCTGCGCGTACTCGTCGAGAAGGCCGGCCAGACGCTCGCTGCTCATGCTGCGGATGCTCCTTCGACGGTGCGCGACGACCGGGCCGGGCCGGGGGGCCAGCGGCCGGGCGGAAAACTGAGGGAAACGCGGACGGCGCCCGCGTCCGGCGGAAAACCGGACGCGGGCGCCGAACGAGGAGCTACTTGGCCTTCTTGGCCTGAACCTTGGCGTACTTCTGCTGGAACTTCGCGACCCGGCCGGCGGTGTCGAGAACGCGCTGCTTACCGGTGTAGAACGGGTGGCAGGCGCTGCAGGTCTCGGCGTGGATCGCCCCGCCCTTGGCGGTGCTGCGGGTCGTGAACGTGTTGCCACAGGAGCAGCTGACCTCGGTGGTCACGTACTCCGGGTGGATGTTTGCCTTCATCTCGCCTCGGTCCTCTCGTTGGTGGTCGCCGGGTCGCCGTCATCGCTCGTCGCGCCGTACGCGACGGGCTCGGGCGTGAACCGGAACCGGTGGCCGATTGACCAGTGTGCCATGGGCCTGAGCCGACCCGGTAATCGGGCCGCACACCTCGTCCGGCATCGTCAACACGTGCCCACCCGTCCGCATTCCCACCCTCCGACGGGGCATTCGCGCACCCGGCGGACCGCCGCCAGGTACCCCGGCCGGGGTACGCCCGCCGAGCCGGAGGTGCGTCGATGACCCGCCTGATCGCCACCCGGGGACTGCCCGCCTCGGGCAAGACGACCTTCGCCCGCACGCTCCAGCCGTCCGTCGCGCGGGTCAACCGGGACGACCTGCGCCGGATGCTGCACGGCGAACGGTTGTTCACCCAGTGGGCCGAGGCGCAGGTGACCGCCGTGCAGCAGGCTCAGGTCGAGGCGCTGCTGCGGGCCCGCGCGGACGTCTGCGTGGACGACACCAACCTGCGCTCGCGGACCCTGCGGGGCTGGGCCGAGCTGGCCGCCCGGCACGGCGCGCAGTTCGAGGTGCACGACTTCACCGACGTGCCGCTGGACGAGTGTCTGCGCCGCGACGCCGCGCGCCCGGCCACCGACCAGGTGGGTGCGGACGCGATCCGCCGGCTGCACGAGCGGTACCTGCGGGGGCGCACCCTGCCGTTGCCGGTGCCACAGGCACGTACCGGACGCCCCGGCGCCGTGCACCCGTCGTCGACCGAGCCACCGGAGATCGTTCTGGTGGACATCGACGGCACTGTCGCGCTGGCCGTCTCCCGCAGCCCGTACGACATGACCCGGGTGGGCGAGGACCAGCCGAACCCGGCGGTGATCGCGGCGGTCCGGGCGATGCACGCCGCCGGGTACGGGGTGGTCTTCTGCTCGGGGCGGGACGCCTCCGCCCGCGCGGCCACCGAGGCCTGGCTGGCCCGGCACGTACGAGTGCCCTACCTGGGTCTGCACCTGCGGGCGGTCGGTGACTCCCGCAAGGACTCGGTCGTCAAGCGGGAGATCTACGACCGGGAGATCCGGGACCGTTACCGGGTGGCCGGCGTCTTCGACGACCGCGTCCAGGTGGTCCAGATGTGGCGGGCCCTCGGCCTCACCGTCTTCCAGGTGGCCGAGGGCGACTTCTGAGCCCGGGCGGGGCCCTTCGCGCCGGAAGGGCCCCGCCCGCTGCTCACCGGGTGAGGGCGATGGCGGCCTCGGCGCTGAGGCCGTTGACAGTGACAGTCAGGCGTATCGGCGCGCCGGACCGCAGCGCCGTCAGGGTGCCGGTGGCCGGGTCGAAGCGGGCGGTGTGCCACTGGCGTACCCCCGCCGCCGAACCGATGTGCACCTGCGGCGACCCGGACCAGTCGGCGCTGACCGGCGCGGCCACCGGGACCGTACGCCCACCGGGCTGGGTCAGCGTGGCGCTGACCGGCACCGGGGTGCCCACCGCGACGCTGGCCGGGGCGGTCACCGTGAGCCGGTCGGCGTGCGCGTGGAACTCCGCGTCCACCCAGGCCGGCCCCTCGGCGAGCGGGTCCCGGCGGGCGCGCTCGGCCTCGGCCGGGGTGACCGGGTCCACGCCGAACTCCGTCCAGCCGGTGAAGCCGCCCTGGTCGGCGGGGGTGGATGGCGTCTTGCCGGCGTTGCCGTTGATGACGTAGGGCACCCCGTCCACCCGGTCGGCGTGGAACGTGCCGACGTGCCCACCCACGAACAGCGCGCCCTTGCCGGTGCGGTGCTGGAAGTCGGCCATCCACTGCTCCAGCAGCGCCGCCTCCTTGCGGTCACCGAGCTGGCTGGCCTGCGCCGGGCTGGGGTCGCGCGCCGGGTGGTGGTGCAGCACGACGACCGAGCCGACCCGCTGGTCGGTGGCCGCCGCGTCCAGCGCCTCGCGCAGCATCCGCACCTGGTCGAAGCCTCCGCCGCGCAGGGTTCCGGTGGACGAGTTCAGCGTGACGAACCGGGTGCCGTTGTGGTCGAACACCCGTGAGGTGGCACCGAACGCGGCCTCGAAGTTGCTGATCGGCGCTCCCATGATCTCGTGGTTGCCGGGCACGTAGTACCAGGGCAGGGCGTCGCCCAGCTCCTCGGCGAGGACGCGCTTGGCCAGCGCGAAGTCGGCCGGGTAGGCGGTGTCCACGAAATCACCGTTGATCAGCAGGAAGTCCGGCCTGGCGGCCTTGACCTCGCGCAGCGTCCGGCGGGCCTGGGCGACCAGGTCACTGTCCGGGTCGGCGGCGACGAACTGGGCGTCGGAGAGCACCGCGAACCGCCACGGCGCGCCGTCGACGGTGCCGTCGCGTACCACCACCCGATCGGTACGCGGCGGCACCGCCGGCACGTCGACGGTCGGTGGCACCTTCGCCACCAGGTCGTCGATGATCACCTCGCTGGAGTACTGCGCCGCGGCGTTCGTCTCGGCCACGTAGAACCGGCGCACCCGCACCGGGTACTGCACCCCGGCCGGCACCGCGAACTCCACGTACCGCCACCCGGTCCAGGTGATCAGGGGCCCGCGCAGCACGTGCTGGGTGTCCTGGGCGTCGTGCAGGTGCAGGCTCGGCCACTCCCCGGTGCCGTTGCCGTGGATCCACATGCCGAACGCCTGCGGCTGGCCGGGCACCTCGATCCAGGCCGGCGGGTCGGCGTACGCGGCCCGCGTGCCGGTGGACTGGCTGAAGTCGTACGTCATCCGCAGGCCCGTGCCGGTGTGTCCCGGCGCCGGCGCGACCGACCCGCTGGCACGGGCCTGGCTGAACCGCCAGGATCCGGCGTCGTCGAAGCCGGCCACCGGCACGTCGGTCAGCCCGACGGTGACCGGCAGGACGGTGCTGGCCCGCCCGACGTGCACGGTGACCAGGGCGGAGCCGGTGTCCCGCAGCGCGCTGACCGCGAGGTTGCCGTCCGCGGTCGGAGTGATCCGCAGCAGGTCCCGGTCGTAGTCGAGGGTCAGGTCGGCCGGCTCGATCGGCGCGGTGTTGCCGTCGCCGTCGTACCCGACCACGCCGACCACCGCGTTGCCGTCCCGCCCGGTCAGCCCGACGCGCGGCACGGTGGCGCCGATCCGGGTCAGCGGGCCGAGCACGGTGAGACCCAGCGAGCCGGTGGCCCGGCCACGTGCCGCGGTGACCGTGCTGGCCCCCGGTGTGCCGGCGTGGAACACCCCGTCACCGCCGACCCGGCCGCGTGCCGCCGGGGTCACCCTCCAACTGGGGGCGCCGGCCGCCGGGCCGTACGTCTCGTCGTAGCCGGCGGCGGTGAGGACGCGGGTCAGACCGGGAAAGACCCGGTCGGGCCGACCGCCGCGCACCGGCGAGATGCCCGGGGCGGCGGTGGGGTCGCTGGCCGTCTGCACCCAGTAGCCGGTGAGCCGGCCGCTGCCCTTCGGCGCGTAGATGCCCAGGCCGTTGGGCACGGCCCGCTCGGTACCGTCCGACGGGCCGTTCTCCACCTGCACGGCGGGTGCGCCCGGCTCCCGGGCCAGCAGCGTGGACGAGCCGCCACCGTCGAGGTTGAGCGCGTGGTGGGCGCCGAGCTCGGCCATCATGCGGCCCATCTCGGTCTGCGTCACGCCGCGGCTGTCGACCTGCCGGCCGTCCACCGTCATCATGATCATCTTTCGGCCGTCGGCGCTGAAGCCGACGGCGGTGCGCGGAGCCAACGTCGGGTCGGCGATGCTCTGCGCGACGCCGTCGCGGACCAGCACGTTGCCGCCTCCGACGGCGGCGTGCAGGCTGCTGCCGTCGGACGGCGTCGGACGCCAGGCCACCGTCACCGGGTCACCGGGGCGAAGACCAGCGAGGACGTCCGCACCGGCGTCACGGCCGAGCAGCACGGTGCTGCCGGCGGCGATCGGTCCGCTGCCGGCCACAGCGCTCACCCCGGTCACCCGACCGCCGGAGACGGTGACCTCGACCACCCGGGCCGCGCCCTCCACCGCCCGCTGCCGGGAGTACGTCCCCCAGAGTTCGGTGAACGCGCCGATGCCGTCGGCCTGCACCATGTTGTTGAACTGGGTCAGCGGCACCGGCCCGGTGGGCAGGGTGGCGCTGCCGTCGAAGTTCACCTCGATCACCCGGCCGAGCCCGCTCGTGGTGACCGCCACCGCGTTGTGGTGGCCGCCGACCGCCGACTGGATCAGCTCGCCGTCGCGGATGCCGACACCCTGGGCGGCACCGGAGTTGTTGATGTCGAAGAAGTCGCCGTTGACGGCGGCGACGGCCCGCGTGGCGTCCGCCGCCGTACGCAGGGGCTCGGCCCGGCTGACCGCCCCGGAGTTGACGTAGTCGACGGTGGACCCACCGCCGAGGTCGGTGGTGAGGGCGTCGGCGCGCAGCCAGCCGTCGGCGTCGTACCGGTCGAAGGAGGTGAGCTGCACTCCCGGAGCGACCGGTCGGGTGGTCTTCGTGGTCTCCAGTCCGCCGGCCGGCTCCAGACCGTCGGTGGCCGAGGTCGGGGCGGTCGCGGCGGGGTCGGTGACCAGCCCGACGGAATTGAACGGCCACGACGACGCGGACGGTGCGTCCTCGGCGACGGTGGACGGGGCGACGGCGGTCGGGGCGACGACGGACGGGGCCGGCGGGGCGGCGGTGGCCGGCAGCGGCGCGGCCAGCGAGAGCAGTGGCGTCAGCAGCAGGACGCCGGTGCGGCGGGCGGATCGTCTGCGGGTACGCATGGACGACAGTCAACCCGGTCCTGAATAGAAGTTTCAAGACCCCTGGACTGAAGCGAAGGAAAACTCCAGAATGACATCATCGACCGCACCGGGCTGGGGGAATGACGAAGGGGCACGACCACAACGGCCGTGCCCCTTCGTCGGTCAGCGCAGGACTGTCACTCCCCCGGCGTCGACTTCGCGATCTGCATCAGGAACTCGATGTTCGTGCGGGACTGCTTGAGCCGGTCCAGCAGGAGATCCATCGCCGCCTGCGAGTCCAGCGAGTGCAGCACCTTCCGGAGCTTGTGGATGATGGCCAGCTCTTCCGGTGCGAGCAGGACCTCTTCCTTACGCGTACCGGACGGGTTGATGTCGATGGCCGGGAAGGTCCGCTTGTCGGCGATCTTCCGGTCCAGCTTCAACTCGGCGTTGCCGGTGCCCTTGAACTCCTCGAAGATGACCGTGTCCGCCATGGAACCGGTCTCCACCAGCGCCGTGGCGATGATGGTCAGCGACCCGCCGTTCTCGATGTTGCGGGCCGCGCCGAGGAAGCGCTTCGGCGGGTAGAGCGCCGTGGAGTCGATACCACCCGACATGATCCGGCCGCTGGCCGGCGCCGCCAGGTTGTACGACCGACCGAGCCGGGTCACCGAGTCGAGCAGCACGACCACGTCGTGTCCCAACTCGACCAGACGCTTGGCCCGCTCGATGGCCAGCTCGGCCACCGTGGTGTGGTCCTGCGGCGGACGGTCGAACGTGGCCGCGATGACCTCGCCCTTGATCGACCGCTGCATGTCGGTGACCTCTTCGGGCCGCTCGTCGACCAGCACCACCATCAGGTGGCACTCCGGGTTGTTGCGGGTGATCGCGTTCGCGATCGCCTGCAGCACCATCGTCTTACCCGCCTTGGGCGGAGACTGGATGAGTGCCCGCTGGCCCTTGCCGATCGGCATGACCAGGTCGATGACCCGGGTGGTCAGGATGTGCGGCTCGGTCTCCAACCGCAGGCGCTCCTGCGGGTAGAGCGGAGTGAGCTTGTAGAACTCCGGACGACGCCGCGCCTCCTCCGGCTCCATCCCGTTGATCGTGTCCAGCCGCATCAGCGGGTTGTACTTGTCGCGCCGCTGGTCACCGCTGTTGCCGCCCTCACGGGCCGCCCGCACCGCACCGGTGATCGCGTCACCGCGGCGCAGGCCGTACTTCTTGATCTGGGACATCGAGACGTACACGTCGTTCGGGCCGGCCAGGTAACCGGTCGTCCGCACGAAGGCGTAGTTGTCGAGCACGTCGATGATGCCGGCCACCGGGACGAGCACGTCGTCCTCGCTGACCTGCGGCTCACGCCCGCCGGTGTCGGCACCGGTCTCGGCGCGCTCGCCGCGCCCGCGGCGACGGTCCCGGAAACGGCTGCGCCGGCCGCGCCGGCCGCCACCCTCGCCGTCGTCGTCGTCGCTGTCCCGCTCGGCCCGCTGACCACGGTCGTTGCGGTCGTTGCGGTCGTTACGGTCACCGCGGTCTTGACGGTCGTTGCGCTCGGCCCGCTCACCCCGGTCGGCACGCTCACCGCGATCGTTGCGCTCGCCCCGGTCGGTACGCTCGGCCCGCTCACTCCGGTCGTTGCGCTCGCCCCGGTCGGCCCGCTCGCCCCGGTCTGCACGCTCGGCCCGCTCGCCACGGTCGGCCCGCTCAGCACGCTCGCCACGGTCGGCGCGCTCACCGCGCTCCGCCCGCTCCGCCCGCTCGGCCCGCTCCGGACGCTCGGCCCGGTCGCGACGGGTCTCGCCACGGTCGGCCCGCTCGCCGGCTTCCGCCTCGTCGGCACGGGTTTCGGTCGTACGCGCCTCGGTCGCCCGCGCCTCGGCGGGGCGCGCCTCGGTGGCACGGGCCTCCGCCGCCGCGGTCCGGCTGCGCCGGGTGCGACTACGGCCCTCGGTCTCGGCGGCCGGCTCGGCCGGCGCCTCTTCGGCACCGCGTCGACCCTCGGCTGCCGGCCGGTCGGCGGTCTCCCGCACCTCGGCCCGCACCCCCTCACGGGTCGGCGCGGCTGCGGCCGCGACCTCGGCCCGTGGTCGAGGGGTCCCGGCGGCGTTGCCGCCCTGCCGCTCGGAAATCGCGGCGATCAGCTCGCCCTTGCGCATGCGAGCCGTGCCGGAGATGCCGAGCGACGCAGCCAGGCTCTGCAGCTCTGGCAGCAGCATCGCCGACAGACCGGTGCCGCTACGCCGACGACGGGCGGGAGCGGCGGCGGTGGCATCGCCAGCGACGTTGGAAACATCCGACGTCACGTCGGTGGTGTCGCTCAATGGATTCCTTCCCTCGATAGGCCGGGACTGCCCGGAGTCGGAACTCAGGTGGCCGGGCGGCCTCGGTGCACCCGCCTCGCAAGGACGCGTCGCGGGAGTCTGTGACACAGCAGCCGGTCGGTATCCCGACTCACCAACGTCGGTGAGCAGGTCTCGCCGTCTGCGGCGACCTGTGGAAACTGCGGCGCGGCGTGGGCCTTGGGCAGGGGTAGACGGGCTGACCGCCGAGAGCTTCGGGGGTGCGCCGCCCCGCAGGAGATCGCGTGCTTCGCGGCTGTGCTAGGTCTAGAGCGTAATCAACTCTTCCGACCTGCGGCAACAGGGTCCCGCTCGGCGTGTCCAAGTGTACCCCGGGCGACCCGCGCGCCGCTGACGTCTATCGGTAACTGCCAGATCTCCCAGTCTGTTCCCAGCGGGAAGTCCGCTGGCGGCTCACTGAGCGCCAGGACAGTCGGCCCCGCCCCACTGACCACAGCTGCCACACCCGCCGCGCGCAACGCGTTGACCAGCGCAGACGTGGCCTGCATCCCGGCTGCGCGATAGTCCTGGTGGAGCCGGTCGACGGTGGCCGGCAGCAGCAGGGCCGGGTCCGTGGTGAGCGCGTGCACCAGCAGGGCCGCCCGCCCCGCCGTCAACGCGGCGTCACCATGCGGCACGGTGGCCGGCAGGGCCGCCCGCGCGGTCGCTGTCAATCCGCGTTCCGCCGGGACGAAAACAGTGGGACGCACCGCGTCGGCGACCGGCAGGGACACCGCCCGGGCACCACCCGGCTCGGACCAGGCCACCGTGAAACCGCCGAGCAGGCACGGCGCCACGTTGTCGGGGTGACCCTCGATCTCGGCGGCCAGCCGCAGCGTGCCGGCGTCGTCGAGGCGGTGCTCCCCGTCGACGACGAGGGCCCGGGCCAGCAGCACCCCGGCGACGATCGCGGCGGACGAGGAGCCCAGCCCACGCGCCTGCGGGATCCGGTTGACGCACTGCACGCTCAGCCCGCCGGGGTGGCCCCCCAGCACGTCGAACGCGGCGCGCATGGCCCGCACCACCAGGTGTCTGTCGTCGTCGGGCAGCTCACCGGCGCCCTGCCCGGCCACTGTCACCCGGACACCGCTCGACGTGACCTCGGCGGCCAGGTCGTCGTAGAGCCCGAGGGCGAGGCCCAGCGCGTCGAAGCCCGGGCCCAGGTTGGCGCTGGTCGCCGGGACGCGGACCCGGACCGACTCGGCGGTGAAGTTCGTCGGCACGCGCTCATGCTAAGGCCTGTTTCATAAGGGCGGTCGAGCCGAGGCGGAGTCCGGGCGGCGATCCGGCAAGGCGCGGTTTCGTCCGGATACCGGTGTCGTATCCGGACGGAACCGCAACGCCGCCGGTCGTCGTCCGGGCCCGCCGCAGGCCGGCCAGTTCTTGTGAAACAGGCCTTAGGGCCCGGGACCGACGAACCGGTCCCGCGCCCGCTGCCTGGGATCGCCGAGTTCAGCCGGCCGGGTCCGGGACCGGCTCGGCGGCCGGATCGGTGAGCGAGAGCCGGCGGGTGGCGATCCGCCAACCGACCGCGTACACGAGGGTGATCAGACCGCAGCCGGCGAGCACCACCCGTTCGTCGACGACGTCCACCACCAGGGCCACCGCCAGTTGGCTCACCGAGATCGCCAGCGTCGCCAGCATCATGTCGGTGGCGAAGACCCGGCCCCGCAACCGGTCCGGGACCTCGCCCTGCAGGGCGAAGTTCGACATCACCCAGTTACTGCCGCCCGCGAAGTGCGCCACGAAGACCAGCAGCAGCACCAACGGAAACCAGCGCACGACGGAGGTGCCCAGGTAGGACAGGCCGTACAGCGACATGGACAACGCCAGCCCGGGCAGCAGCCAGGCCCGGTTGGTCAGCACCCGGCGCATCAGGATCGGCCCCACCAACGCTCCCGCGCCGCGTACCGCGAAGAGCAGGCCGGCGCCGAGCGGGCCGACACCGTAGACACCGGCCAACAGCGGGAACACGGTCAGCACGCCGTTGCCCAGGCCCACCGCCGACTTCACGGTGACCAGCGCGAGCACCCGGGGGCGGTGACCGATGTAGCCGAGCGCCTCGCGGACGGCGGACCAGGTCCGCTGGGCCGGTTGGTCGGCGTCCCGGGGCACCTGCAACGGCCGGCGGATCCGGGTGGCGAGGGCCGCGGCGACCGCCAGGCCCACCGCCGCCACCCAGAAGCAGACGTACGGGCCGGCAGCGGTGCTCAGCACGCCGCCGAGCGAGGCACCGACCACGGTCATGGTGCCCCAGGCCGAGCCGGCGACGGCGTTGCCGGCGGCGAGTTCGTGCGGCTCCAGCACGTTGGGCAGCGCGGCCTGGGCCGCCGGCGAGTAGAACGCCTTGGCCACCGCCACCGCGCCGATCGCCACCAGCGCCAGCCACGCCGTCGCCGCGTTGCGCACGCCGAGCAGCAGCAGCACGCCCGCCAGCGCCGCCACGTTCGCGGCGATCATGATCTTCCGGCGGTCGAAGCGGTCGGCGATCGTGCCGGTGTACGGCAGCAGCAGCGCCACGATGCCGGTGTCCACCGCCAACACCAGCGCGCCCCAGACGCCGCTGCCGGTCAGCTGCGGCAGCAGCACCAACAGCGGCACCATGACGAACCAGTCGGCGCCGAAGACCACCAACTCGGCGAGGAAGAGGTTGCGGAAGCTCCGATTGCCGGTCAGAACCGAGAGGGTGGACGCCACGGAGCGCGACCCTACCTGGTCGGTGTCGGCGCGACACCCGCTCCCAGCAGCGCCGAGACCGTGACGAATGTGTAGCCGCGAGACCGTAACCCGTTGATCATGTCGGCCAGGCCCCGCAGTGCCACCAGCCGCCGGCGCGCCCCCACGTCGTGGCCGAGCACGATCGTTCCCGGTCGGACGCCCGCCACGATCCGCCGGGCGTGGCCGGCCGGATCGTCGGGGAACTCCCGCTCCACCATCTGCAGCGACCAGAGCACCAGTCGGTAGTCCAGTCGGGCCGCCGCGTGCAGCACCGCACCGCCCAGGTGGCCGTACGGCGGACGGAGCAGCACCGGCGGCGTCCCGGTCAGCTCGGCGATCACGTCGTGGCTGCGGCGCAGGTCGTCGTACGCCTCGTCGGCGTCCAGTTCGGCCAGGTCCCGGTGCTGCCAGCTGTGGTTGCCCACCTCGTGCCCGCCGAGCCGGTCGCGGACGACGTCGGCGTACCGATGGACCTGCGCCCCGACCATGAAGAAGGTGGCCGGAACCCGGTGCTCGGCCAGGGTGTCGAGCACCATCGGAGTCCACTGTGGTGCGGGGCCGTCGTCGAAGGTGAGCGCCACCAGGCGCTGGTTGGTCGGTGCCGACCAGACGACCTCCAGCGCGCCGGAGCCGACATCCTGCTGACCGTTGCCGAGGGTGGCGCTGGCGGGGCCACCGGCGATCGGCAGTCTGCGATGGCCGACCCACCACGCCTCGGACGTCCCCGCGCCGACGGCCACACCTCCCACCACCAGCAGGCCACGGCGCAGCAGGTCGCGTCGCCCCCACCCGCGCGCGCCCTCGGTCATCCGCCCGCCCCGCTCCACCCACACCCCCATCCATCTACGAAGAGTATGCAAGAAGTTACACAAAGTGCGGAGCGGTCGGGTCGGAGTGTTTCGGCTGAAACAACTGGAACGCCCCCGGCAGAATCCACCGGGGGCGTTCCGAACCTCGCTGCGACCTACTCGGTCGGCTCCGCCGGAGGCAACGGCGAGGTGCGGCTACGGGGCAGCCGCAGTACCTCGAACTGGTCCGTGCCCTCCACCAGCGCGGCCGACGGCGCCGGTCGCCCGGCCGGCTGCGCACCTTCGGCCGTGGCCGTGGCCGTGGCCGTGGCCGGGGCCGGGGCGGGCGCGCCGCTCGGCACCGCGACCTGGTTCGGGGCTGGCGCCTCGTCCGCCTCCACGGTGGTCACCGCCGACCCCCCGGAGCGCCGCCGCGCGCGCCGAGCGCGCAGCGACTCCTTGGTGTGCTCCACCATCGTGTACAGCGTCGGCACCAGGATCAGCGTGAGCAACGTCGAGCTGAGCAGACCACCGATCACCACGACCGCCAGCGGCTGCGAGATGAAGCCGCCCTCACCGGTCAACCCGAGCGCCATCGGCAGCAGCGCGAAGATGGTCGCCACCGCTGTCATCAGGATCGGGCGCAGCCGGCGACGGCCACCTTCGACCACCGCCTCCTGGACCCCCATGCCCTGCGCCCGGTACTGGTTGATCAGGTCGAGCAACACGATCGCGTTGGTCACCACGATGCCGACCAGCATCAGCACACCGATCAGCGCCGGCACGCCGAGCGGCGTTCCGGTGATCAACAGCAGGCCGATCGCACCGGTCGCCGCGAACGGGATGGAGATCAGCAGGATCAGCGACTGGGTGAGGCTGCGGAACGTCGCCACCATGATCAGGAAGACGATCGCGATCGCGGCCAGCACCGCCAGGCCCAGGTCCGCGAAGGCGTCCGCCTGATCCGCGCTGACACCACCGATGGTGAAGCTCGCACCCGGCACGTTGATGCCGTCCAACCGCTTCTGCAACTCGGTGCTGGTCGCGCCCAGGTTCGAGCCGGTCGCCGAGCCGGTCACCGACACGCTGCGCTCACCGTCGATCCGACTGACCTGCTGCGGTCCCTCGCCCTGGGTGACCTTCGCGATGTCGCCCAAGGTGACCGGACCCACCGGCAGCGCCCGCAGCGCCTCCACCGTCGTCGGTGGCTGCGTGCCCAGCCGCAGGACCACGTTCTGCTGCCGGCCGTCGAGCGTGACCTGCCCCAGCGGCGCTCCCCGGAACGCCTGCGACACCAGCTGCCCCACGGCGGCCTCGGTGAGCCCGACCCGACCGGCCGCGACCCGGTCGACCGTCACGTCGACTCGCGGCACCTGCGCGGCCAGGCTGGTGGTGACGTCCTCGACGTCCGGCACCCCGGCCATCGCCGTGCGGGCTTCCTCGGCGGCCCGGGCCAGCACCTCCGGGTCGGTGGCCTGGACGATCACCTCCAGCTGGCTGGTCGACGCCTCCTGCCCGCCACCGAAGCTGATCTCACCCAGCCCGCTGCCGAGCTTGTCGAACTCCTCGCGCAGCACCTCACGCATCTGCTTCGCGTCGGTGTCACCGTCGAGCGCCAACGACCAGTTGGCGACGTTGTTGCCGCCGCCGCCAGCCCACGGGTTGTCCCCACCGCCCGCGGTCACCTGGTACGTCTTGACGCCCTTGGTGCGGGACAGCACCGACTCGACCTGCTTGGCCGCCGCGTCGGTGGCCGCCAGACCACTGCCGGCCGGCAGTTCCTGGCTCATGTTGAGGGTGTCCTGACCGGAGTCGTCCAGGAAGTTGGTCTCCAACTTCTGCGACAGACCGAAGGTGCCGAAGAGCACCAGCAGGCCGAGCCCGACGGTGATCCAGCGGGTGGACCGCTTCCGGGTGGCGAAGCCGATCACCGGCAGGTACCCCCGCTGCAACGGGCTGCGCAGCTCCTTCTCCTCCGCGCCGCGCCGCACCGCCTCGTCGTCGGCGGTCCCGCCGCGCGGCTTGAGGAACCAGTACGCGAGGACCGGGATCACGGTCAGCGACACCAGCAGCGAGGCGAGCAGGGCCACCGTCACGGTGATCGCGAACGGCGCGAAGAGCTGGCCCACGAACCCGCCGACCAGCGCGATCGGCGCGAACACCGCCACCGTGGTGAGGGTGGACGCGGTCACCGCACCGGCCACCTCCCGGACCCCGGTGATGATGGCGTGCCGCTTCTCCTCGCCGTACTCCAGGTGTCGTTTGATGTTCTCCAACACCACGATCGAGTCGTCGACCACCCGACCGACAGCGATGGTCAACGCGCCGAGGGTGAGCAGGTTGAGCGAGTAGTCACCGATCCACAGGGCGATCAGCGCCACCAGCACGGAGAGCGGGATGGAGACCGCGGTGACCACCGTCGAGCGCACCGACAGCAGGAAGACCAGGATGACGATGACCGCCATCACCAGGCCCAGCAGGCCCTCGGTGGTCAGCGACTCGATCGACTTCTCGACGAACGGCGCCTGGTCGAAGACCACCGTCAGCTCCGCGCCGGAGGCGTCCTTCAGGTCGTCGAGCCGGTCACGGATCTCGTGCGAGATCTGCACGGCGTTGCCGTCCGGGGCCGCGGTGACCGCGACACCGAGGCTGTCCTTGCCGTTGGTACGGGTGATCGCGGTGGCCGGAGCGAGCTGCTGCTCGACGGTCGCCACGTCACCGAGTCGGACCGGTGCCGCAGCCGGGGCGACCACGATGCCGCGCAGCTCCTCCAGGTTGGCGATCGGCGTACCGACCTGCACCGGGAGGGCCAGCGTGCCGTCGGTCACCGCGCCGGCCGGCACCGCCACGCCGTTGGTCTTCAGCGCCGCGCCGATCGCCGTCGGTTGGATCTTCGCGGCGGCCAGCTTCGCCGGGTCCGGGGTGACCACCACCACGTCGTCCCGGTCGCCGGTCACCTCGACGGTGCGTACCCCCTCGATGCCCTCCAGCTCCGGCACCACAGTGGCGCGCAGCTTCTCGGCGAGCGCCCGCTCGTCCCCGCTGCCGGCCGCGGCCAGCACCACCGCCGGGAGATCGTCGGTACTACCCGCGATGACCTGCGGGTCCACGCCCTCCGGCAGCTGGGCGTCGATACGGCTCAACGCGGTCTGCATCTTGTTGACCACGTCGTCCAGGTCGGTGCCGAACTCGTACATCACCTGGACGGTGGCCGCGCCCTCGCGGGACGTGGAGGTGATCTTGTCAAGCCCGGGGATGCCCTGCAGGGCGTTCTCGATCGGCTCGGTCACCTGGGACTCGACGATCTCGGGACCGGCGCCGGGGTAGGGGGCCACGATGAACGCGGCCGGGAACTCGAGCGACGGCAGCAGTTGCTGCTTCAGCGACGGCACGGCGAACGCTCCGAACACCGTGGTCACCACCGCGATGAGGGCAATCAGCCCTCGGTTGGCGAGGCTGAATCTGGCGAGCAGCGACATCGGCCTGGCTCACTCCTGAAAGAGAATGCGGGCGGGGATACCCGAAAGTGTGCCGGACTCGCCTACCTCGGCCCCCGCCGCCCCCGGGCCGCCCACCCGCCGTCGATCACCACCCGGACGGTGGCGCTCAGGCGAGGTCGAGGGCGCGGGCCGCCGCCAGCGGGTCGTTCCCGATGGTCACCGGCGCCGGCGCGGTGGAAATCGCCCATTCCGGGTCCTTCAACCCGTGACCGGTCACCGTGCACACGACAGTGGAACCGGGCGGCACCGCGCCCGCCGCGCCCTGCTGGAGCAGACCGGCCACGCTGGCCGCGCTGCCCAGCTCGACGAAGACCCCCACCTCGCGGGCGAGCAGGCGGTACGCGGAGAGGATCTCGCGGTCGGTCACCGACGCGATCAGGCCACCGGAGGCGTCCCGCGCATCCAACGCCTTGGTCCAGCTCGCCGGGTTGCCGATCCGGATCGCGGTGGCGATGGTCGACGGCTCTGGCACCACCTGGCCGGTCACGATCGGGGCCGCCCCGGCGGCCTGGAAGCCGTACATCTTCGGCGTCCGGGTGGTGGCACCGGCCGCCATCTCCTCCGAATAGCCCATCCAGTACGCGGAGATGTTGCCGGCGTTGCCGACCGGCAGGCAGTGGATGTCGGGCGCGTCACCGAGCGCCTCGACGATCTCGAAGGCGGCGGTCTTCTGCCCGTGCAGACGGTCGATGTTGACCGAGTTGACCAACGCGACCGGGTAGTCCTGGGCGAGCTTGGCGGCCGTCGCGAGGCAGTCGTCGAAGTTGCCGTTGACCTGCAACAGCTTCGCGCCGTGCACCAGCGCCTGGGCCAACTTGCCCAACGCGATCTTGCCCTGCGGCACCAGCACGGCACAGGTCAACCCGGCCCGGGCCGCGTACGCCGCGGCGGAGGCGCTGGTGTTGCCGGTGGAGGCGCAGATGATGGCCTTGTTGCCGGCCTCGACCGCCTTGGACACCGCGAGGGTCATCCCCCGGTCCTTGAAGGAGCCGGTCGGGTTTGCGCCCTCCACCTTCAGGTGCACGTCGCAACCGAGCCGGGCGGACAGCACCGGCGCCGGCAACAACGGGGTGTTCCCCTCGTGCAGCGTGACGACCGGCGTGGCCGCGGTGACCGGCAGCCGATCCCGGTACGCCTCGATCAGACCCCGCCACATGTCGTTTCTCCTCGCCTCTGGCCCCGCGCGCCGACCTCGTTCGGGCCACCTTGAACCAACCTGCCCGAGCTGTCGAGGGCAGACCCCGACCAACCCACCTGACGGGACGCGCGAGCCGTCCCGTCGATGGTGCAACGACTCAGGCGTCGCCCTCGACCCGCAGCACACTGGTCACCGACCGGACAATGTCCAGCCCTCGCAGCTCGCCGACGGTCGCCGCGAGCGCGGCGTCCGGGGCCACGTGCGTGACGATGACCAGCTCGGCGTCGCCGTCGCGACCCCCCGGACCGCCCGCCGAGCCCTGCCGCACCGTCGCGATCGACACGTCGTGCCGGGCGAACACGCTCGCCACCGACGCCAGCACACCCGGGCGGTCGGCCACGTCGAGGCTCACGTGGTAGCGGGTCAACGCCTCACCCATCGGCCGGACCGCCAGGTCCGCGTACGCGCTCTCGCTGGCCGCGCGCACCCCGGCGAGCCGGTTGCGGGACACCGCGACCACGTCGCCGAGCACCGCGCTGGCGGTGGGCGCCCCGCCGGCGCCCCGACCGTAGAACATCAGCTGCCCGGCCGCGTCCGCCTCCACGAAGACCGCGTTGAACGCGTCACCGACGCTGGCCAGCGGGTGGCTGCGGGGGATCATCGCCGGGTGCACCCGGACGCTGACCGTCTCCCGGCCGGTGGGGTCCACGCCCCGGGCCGCGATGCAGAGCAGCTTGATCGTGCAGCCCATGGCCTGGGCGCTGGCCATGTCCGCGGCGGTCACCTCGGTGATGCCCTCGCGGTGCACGTCGGCGGCGCCGACCCGGGTGTGGAACGCCAACGAGGCGAGGATCGCCGCCTTCGCCGCCGCGTCGAAGCCCTCCACGTCAGCGGTCGGGTCGGCCTCCGCGTACCCCAGGGCGGTGGCCTCGTCGAGGGCCTCGGCGAAGCCGGCGCCGGTCGCGTCCATCGCGGAGAGGATGAAGTTGGTGGTGCCGTTGACGATGCCGGTGACCCGGTTGATCCGGTCGCCGTGCAGCGACTCGCGCAGCGGGCGCAGCAGCGGGATGGCCCCGGCCACCGACGCCTCGTAGTAGAGGTCGCCGCCGCCCTCGGCGGCCGCCTCGTGCAGGGCCACCCCGTCCTCGGCGAGCAGCGCCTTGTTGGCGGTGACCACGCTCTTGCCGGCGCGCAGCGCCTCGACCAGCCAGCCGCGGGCCGGCTCGATGCCACCGACCACCTCGACCACCACGTCGACGTCGTCGCGCTTGATCAGGCCGAGCGCGTCGGTGGTGAACAGGTCCTCGGCGACCGGCAGGTCACCCCGGTCGCGGCCGAGCCGGCGGACGGCGATGCCGGCGATCTCCAGCGGAGCGCCGATCCGCGCGGCCAGGTCGGCCGACTGCTCGTGCAGCAGCCGGACCACCTCCTGGCCGACAGTGCCACAGCCGAGCAGCGCCAAGCGCACAGGTGACGTCATCCAACATCCAATGCGAGCAGGTCCTCTTCGGTTTCCCGCCGGACGATCAGGCGCGCCTGGCCGTCGCGCACCGCGACCACCGGTGGCCGGGGCACATGGTTGTAGTTGCTGGCCATGCTTCGGCAGTACGCACCGGTGCCGGGCACTGCGACAAGATCTCCGGGCTGCACGTCGGCGGGCAGGAATTCATCCTTCACCACGATGTCCCCGGACTCACAGTGCTTTCCCACCACGCGGGCGAGCAACGGCTGCGCGGTCGAGGCGCGCGAGGCCAGCGTCGCCGAGTAGGACGCGTCGTACAGGGCGGTGCGGATGTTGTCGCTCATCCCCCCGTCGACGCTGACGTACGTCCGGAGGCCGTCGAGATCCTTGACCGTGCCGACCTCGTAGAGGGTGAACACGGCCGGCCCGACGATGGCCCGGCCCGGCTCGATCGACAGGTGCGGCACCGCCAGGTTCTCCGCGGCGCACTCCGAATCGACGATCTTGCGAAGTCGCTTGGCCAGATCCTGTGGTGTCGCCGGGTCGTCCTGGGTGGTGTACGCGATGCCGAAGCCGCCGCCCAGGTCCAGCTCGGGCAGCTCCACCCCGCGCGCGTCGCGGATCTGCGCCTGGAGGGCGAGCACCCGGCGGGCCGAGACCTCGAAGCCGCTGGCGTCGAAGATCTGCGAGCCGATGTGCGAGTGTAGACCGCGCAGCTCCAGCACACCCTCGTCGAGGATCTTGAACGCGGCGTTCGCGGCGGCCCCGCCCGCGAGGGAGAAGCCGAACTTCTGGTCCTCGTGGGCGGTGGCGATGAACTCGTGGGTGTGCGCCTCGACGCCCACGGTGACCCGGACCAGCACCCGGGGCCGGACCCCGCGCTCGCGGGCCAGCGCGGTGAGCCGGTCGATCTCGGTGAACGAGTCGACGATGATGCGGCCCACCCCGGCGTCCAGCGCCCGGCCCAGCTCGGCGACCGACTTGTTGTTGCCGTGGAAGCCGATCCGCTCCGGCGGCATCCCGGCCGACAGCGCGGTGGCCAACTCGCCGCCGGTGCAGACGTCCAGGTGCAGGCCCTCCTCGGCGATCATCCGGACCACCGCCCGGCAGAGGAACGCCTTGCCCGCGTAGTAGACGTCCTCGGTCGGGAAGGCCGCCCGGAAGTCACGGCAGCGCGAGCGCAGGTCGGCCTCGTCCAGGACGTACACCGGGGTGCCGAACTCGGCCGCGATGTCGCGGACGCTCAGGCCCGCGACGGCGACCGCGCCGTCCGCGCCGCGCGTCACGCTGCGCGGCCACAGCGCCGGCACGAGGGCGTTGACGTCGGCAGGGGTACGCAGCCAGGCCGGCCCCTGGTTGCTGATGTCCGCGTGCAGCGCACCAGCCTCATGAGCCCTCATGTCACATCCTCTCGGGGGCGGAGACGCCGAGCAGGTGCAGACCGTTGGCGATCACCGTGCGGGTGGCGTTGTTGAGCCAGAGCCGGGCGCGGTGCAGGTCGGTGACCTCCTCGTCGCCCAGCGGCAGCACCCGGCAGTTGTCGTAGAACCGGTGGTAGGAGGCGGCGACGCTCTCCTCCAGGTAGCGGGCCACCCGGTGCGGCTCGCGCAGCTCGGCGGCGGTGGCCACCACCGCCGGGAACTCGGCGAGCGCCTTGAGCAGCTCGTTCTCCTTCTCGTGGTCGAGCAGCTCCGGGCGGAACGCCTCGGCGTCACCCGGAACCAGCCCCACCTCGGCGGCGTTGCGGGCCACGCCCGCCGTCCGGGCGGCCACGTACTGCACGTAGTAGACCGGGTTGTCGCGGGTCGCCCGGGTCCACAGCTCGATGTCGATGTCGATCGGCGAGTCGCTGGAGTAGCGGGCCAACGCGTACCGGGCGGCGTCCACGCCGATCGCCTCGACCAGGTCCTCCAGGGTGATCACCGTGCCGGCCCGCTTGCTCATCCGCATCGGGGCGCCGTCGCGCAGCAGGTTGACCAGCTGCCCGATGAGGATCTCCAGGTTGCGCTCCGGGTCGTCGCCGAAGCAGGCGGCCATCGCCTTCATCCGGCCGATGTAGCCGTGGTGGTCGGCGCCCAGCATGATCACGACCCGCTCGAACCCGCGCTCGCGCTTGTCCAGGTAGTAGGCGCAGTCCGCGGCGAAGTACGTCCACTCGCCGTTGGACTTGCGCAGCACCCGGTCCTTGTCGTCACCGAAGTCGGTGGTACGCAGCCAGGTGGCGCCCTCGGACTCGTACAGGTGTCCCTGCTGGCGCAGCCGGGCCAGGGCGAGGTCCAGCTCACCCCGGTCGTGCAGGTCCTTCTCGTTGAAGTAGGTGTCGAACTCCACCCCGAAGTCGCGCAGCGAGCTGCGGATCTCGTCGAACATCAGCGCGACGCCCTCGACCCGGAAGATCTCCTGGGCGGCGTCGTCGTCGAGCGAGCGCACCTCCGGCCGGCGGGCCTGCACCTCGCTGGCGATCTCGGCGATGTACGCCCCGCCGTAACCGTCCTCCGGAGCCGGCTCGCCCTTGGCGGCGGCGAGCAGCGACCGGGCGAACCGGTCGATCTGCGAACCGGCGTCGTTGAAGTAGTACTCCGTGCCGACCTGCGCGCCGGTGGCCCGCAGCAGCCGGCTCAGCGCGTCACCGACGGCCGCCCAACGGACCCCGCCGATGTGCACCGGCCCGGTCGGGTTGGCCGAGACGAACTCCAGGTTGATCTTCTCGCCGGCGAGCCGGTCGCTGTGGCCGTACTCCGAGCCGGCCTCGACGATCATCCGCGCGAGTTGACCGGCGGCAGCGGCGTCGAGCCGGATGTTCAGGAAGCCTGGCCCGGCGATTTCCACCGATTTCACACCCGCCGCCCGACCCAGCTCGTCGGCCAGGGCCGTCGCCAACTCCCGGGGCGGGACGCCCACCTTCTTGCTCAACTGCAGCGCGAGCGTCGAGGCGTAGTCGCCGTGCTCGGGGTTGCGCGGTCGCTCCACCACCGTGCTCGCCGGCAACGCGGCGCGGTCGAGGCCACGCTGGTCGAAGACGGCGTGGGCGGCGGCAAGGACGACCGAGGCTAGTTCTGCAGGAGTCACCCATCCATGTTATCGGGGGTAGACTCGGGCACTCGGCGGCTCCCCTGCGCGTCATCCGGCCCGCCACTCCCCTGACCGACCGACTTGACGAGGCACGATGAGCATCAGCACCCCGGGTGGCCCTGAGCGCCGCCCGACCGTGGTCAGCACCGGCAAGAAGCCGGCCGCAGGCCGGCCGGCGTCCGGCGCCAAGGCCGGCTCCGGCAAGCCGGCGGGCAAGCCGGCAGGCTCCCCCCGGGCCGGCGGCAAGGGCCCGCGCAAGCCGGTCACCCCGGTCAAGGTGAGCCAGGGCCGCGCCTGGGGTCCGATCGCGCTCTTCGTCGCGGTGGGCGTGCTCGCTGCCGGCATCATCGGGTACGGCGCCTGGGCGTCGTTCCAGGGCTCCAAGCCGTGGGACAAGCGGGCCAACGCCATCGACGGCATCGTCAACATCCGCAAGTCCGACCCGGACAGCCTGAAGTACGAGTCGCACAAGTCGGGCCCGCTGACCTGGAACTACTCGCCTCCGGTGGGTGGGGTGCACAACGCCGCCTGGCAGAACTGCATGGGCGACGTGTACGACGCCCCGATCGCCAACGAGCACGCGGTGCACAGCCTGGAGCACGGCGCGGTGTGGATCACCTACCGCCCCGACCTGCCGAAGGACCAGGTCGACAAGCTCGCCGGCAAGGTGCGCGGCGTCGAGAAGACCTTCATGAGCCCGTACGAGGGCCTGGACAAGCCGATCTCGCTGCAGGCCTGGGGCTACCAGCTCAAGGTCGACAACGCCGACGACTCGCGGATCGACGAGTTCATCAAGGACCTGCGGGTGAACGCCTCCGCCGAGGGCCCGACGGCGCTCTGCAACACCGGCATCACCGCCACCGGCACCACGCCGCGTGAGCTTCAGCAGCCCACCCAGTAAGGACCGCAATGACCGCTCCGGCGACCACCGACAGCGAGCACGACGACATCCCGGCCACCCCGGACGAGGGTGGCCGGGCCCCGGCGTCGCGCTACGGCGTGCTGGCGCTCGCCATCATGCTGGTGGTGGGGCTCCTCCTCGGGTACGCAGGCGGTCTGCTCACCCCGCGGCTCACCCAACCCGGTGACGCCTCGGTCGAGGCGGGCTTCGCCCGGGACATGACCACCCACCACGCGCAGGCGGTGGAGATGAGCCTGATCGCGTACCGGTCGGCGACCCTCCCCGAGGTGCGGCAGATCGCTGTCGACATCGCCACCGGGCAGCAGGGCGAGATCGGCGCCATGCAGACCTGGCTGCGCGAGTGGGGCCTCAGCCCGACCGGGTCGAAGCCGCCGATGTCGTGGATGTCCGACGGTGCCACCGTCAAGGACGGTCTGATGCCCGGCATGGCCACGCCGCAACAGATGACCGCCCTGCGCGAGGCTCAGGGCATCGATGTCGACCGGCAGTTCCTGGCCCTGATGTACGACCACCACCTGGGCGGCATCCACATGATCGACGCGGCGCTCGGCGCCACCGACAACGCCGAGGTGCTGCGGGTGGCGAACACCATGAAGGCCACCCAGCAGACCGAACTGAACAACCTCCGGCAGCTCCAGGCCCAGGCAGCCAAGGGCTGACCGACCCACGGGCACACCGGGCCCGCGTCTCCGCCGAACGATGGCGGGACGCGGGCCCGCCCCGTACCAGCCATACCTGCCGATGCCCAGCCCACGCACCCGGCCCATTGCCCACGCCCGACCCACGCCCGACAACCCACGCCCGACCCACGCCCGACAACCCACGCCCGGCCCCGCCCGACCGATGCCGGCCCCGCCCGACCCACGCCCAGCCCCGCCCGACCCATGCCGGCCCACGCCCGGCCCATGCCCAGCCCCGCCCACGCCCGGCCCCGCCCTTGATCGACTCGGGTTTCAGGAAACTGGGGTGTCGACGTGAGCGGGACACCACGACTTCCTGAAACCCGAGTCGATCAACGCCCACCGGCCAGCTTGCGCCTTACCCCCGCCCCATCGGGCCTGCCCGCCACCCGGGCGTCCCGACGTTTCCCAGCGCCCCGGCCCTCCCCGCCACCTCGCACCTCGCCGGTGATCGACTCGGCTTTCAGAAAGCCGGGCTGTCAAGGCGACCGCGACACCCCAACTTTCAAGAACCCGAGTCGATCAACGGACCCGCCCGTCGGCATGCGCCCCGACCACCGCACGCTGTTCCCCGCCTTCCGAACTCCCCGACGACCCGATCTCCCCGGCCACCTGCCCCGACCCCCGCTCCCCTCCCCGGCCCCGGTCACTCGGCCACTCGACCACCCCGACCACCCCGACCACCCGACCACCGGCCACCGGCCACCGGCCACCGGCCACCCGACCACCCGACCACCCGACCACCCGACCACCCGGTCACCCGGTCACCCGGTCACCCGGTCACCCGGTCACCCGGCGGATGATCGACTCGGGTTTCAGGAAACTGGGGCGTCGACGTGAGCGGGACACCACGGCTTCCTGAAACCCGAGTCGATCAAGGCGCGAGCAGGGCGGCTTGTGCCCCGAAAGATACCCTTTGTCCCTTGTGGGGTTATCGCGAGGCACGGGCGATTACGTTGCTTAGAGAGTTTTCTCCACACATATCGTGACCAGTTGCGATTCGGGCTCGTTGCCCAAGACGTGGGGGTTGCACTCAGAGACGCACGGCGTTCGGTCACCAGCTGGTGCCGACGCCACACCATCGGTGGTGACGGGGCGGTGGCAGCCGTCCGTCGCGGACAGCGGCAGGGCGAGCCGGGAATGCTCAGCCGCGAACAGGAACTCGAGTTGATCGACACGCTGCGGGGCGTCCACCCCGACGAGTTCGGCCTGGACGAGGAGTTGTGGACGCGGCAGAGCCTCACCACGCTCATCCAGCGGCGCTTCGACCTGCCGTTGGACGCCGGCGCCGTCGGGGCGTACCTGCGGGCCTGGGGGTTGGGTCCGCGGGAGCCGCGCGAGCGGGCCTGCGGGCTCTGCGTCAGTGCGGTCGAGCGCTGGGTCCGCAGCGAGTACCCGGCGATCACCCGGGCCGCCCAGGAGCACCTCGCGGAGGTCTACTGGATCGGCCGGGTCCGGCTGCGCGGCACGATGCCGGCCGCCGACGTGATCTCCGCCGTCTCGTCCCGCGGCCGGGTCCGCTTCATGATCACCACACCGACCGTGGACCCGCCGCTACCCCGCGACTTCGTGCTGCGGCTCAGCGGCGAGGAACAGCGCACCGTGCACCTGATCGTGGACGGCTCCTGGCCCCGCAACGAGTGGCCCCGCCGACTCCCCCGGCGGATCGTCCTGCACCCGCTGCCAAGCTGCGGACGGGCGGTAGCCGCCTGAGCGCCGGGTGGGCCGGTCCGACACGATCGGCTCACCCGATACCGATTCGGCGTACGCACAGGAGGTTTGCTAGTCTTCTCCAGTCGCTGAGCCCCCGTAGCTCAGGGGATAGAGCACCGCCCTCCGGAGGCGGGGGCGCAGGTTCGAATCCTGCCGGGGGCACCATCCATGACCAGCACGAAAAGGCCCTTGACCAGGGGAAACCCGGTCAAGGGCCTTAGTCGTGTGTCCGGCTGTGTCCGGCCGTCACCGGCCCGTGGCGGGTGTCTGTGCCATATCCCTGCCAAAGTTCGGAGGCTCGGTCAGTCGTGGCCGAACGCTCGTTCGACGCGCTGCCGGAGAGCGGCCTCACCACCGTCTAGGCACTTGGCGTAGATCCTGAGCAACACCTCCACCGACTGTCCGGCCCAGTCGGCTACCTGCGTCGGCGGCACTCCCCCGTTGAGCTGTGTCGATACGGCAGCATGCCGAAGGTCGTACGGGGTGCGTGCCAGCGGGGAGGCGTAGACCTCGGGAGTGAACACGGCAGCACGCGCCCACCGCCACACACGGTTGATTGTCCCCTTGGGCAATTCCTCCTTGTTGCGCTCCCCCACAAACAACCGGCCGTCCGGGCCGTATCCGAATAGCTCGATATGGGCGTTGATAATTGCGGTTAGTTCGGGTGGACAGGGAACCGTTCGCGTCTCCCCTCGGGCGCGCTGCTTGAGCTGGCGGCTGTCCCGATTCTTTCCGCTGTCGGTCCATTCCCGACCCGCGTGCGGGTTAGCTCCGTCGAGCGTGAATTCTCCCCAGCCCTCTTCCGGTAGGTGAAGGTTCGGCTTTGCGAGGCGAACCGCTTCCTCCGGTCGCATAGCCGCGTAGTAGAGGCAGGCGTAGAAGGCGACCATGCGCGGACCAATGCGCCCCTGTTCCCGCACCCCGTTCAGCAGCGTTCGCACCTGAACCGGGTTGGCCACTGATCGCCGGTCGATCGTCACAACGGTTTTTGGTGGCTTCCACTTCAGTTGCGGCAGCGGGTTTGCCAGCAGCACGCGCCTTTCCACTGCGTATTCGATTGCCGTGTTAAAAATCTTCCGGCGGCGACTGATGACGCTCGGCGCGGCCGGTGCACCGTCGAGTCGCACTGTGAGGCCATCCAGCACCGGCCGCAGCACTTCCGCGCGGCTAAGGCTTGCCACGTCACGAGTGTTCCGCTTAACCCAACTGAGTACCTTCGCCACGTTGGCGGGCATGTCCTCGGCGTTGCGGCGGGCGGTGTTGAATGCCCAACGGCCCAGGGCGTGGCGAAGCAGCTTGCCGTCTGGTCGCCCCTTTCCATTAGTCAGCATGAGTACGGTAAGCGCGGTCAGCGCTTCGGCGTGAGTGCGTCTAGTCGTGGCAGCCACGTGCGGCCATTTCATATCGGCAAATGAACACGCCAGGTCATACCACGACATGGCAACTGTTTCACGCCGCATGGTGACCGGACGCCCCGATTCGACGTCGAACGCTTCGCCCTTTCGAGCAGCCGTTACCAGTTCAGACCGGAAGCTTTCCGCGAGAGCCTTTGTCTTAAACACCTCTTTACGTGGCTGACCGGCAACCTGCCAGCGAACACGGTAAGTGCGCCCCTTCTTTCCTTCGTACGTTTCGGTCGTCCAGATGCGTACGTCATAGGTGGTGTTCAAGCGGCCTCCTCATAGAGCGATTCAAGCCAGGATTCGTAGTCGCGCCGCTCGATCCGGATTTCTCCGTTCGGCAGCTTCCGGGCGGGCGGACCTTTGCGCTTTGCGCGCCAGTCGTAGAAGGTCGACCGGCTAATCCCAAGGTCGTCGCAAACATCGGAGATGGTGAGGTGTCGGTTTGCGGGGGTGGCCATAGGGCGTCCTTCCACGAAGGGGCGCGCAACGCCCCGATTCGAACGCTGATGGCCCTCCGGCTCACATGGGCAAGCCGAGAAGGGTCGGGGTGGTGGTGCGGCAGGATGGCGTAGGACGGCCCGCTGAGAGCGCCGTAGACGCAAGATCCGGGCAGGGTTGGAGTAAGACATAGGGCCGGATCGGCTGTGTGGCTCTCAGCGGGCCGCGTCCGTGGTCCGTCGCGGCCGGTCGGTTGTGCTGCGCCAGAGCGGCTGAACCATCTCCGCATCTCCGCATCTCCGCAAACATGGCTGTGAGCTGGGCAAATGCTTGCGGAGATGGAGCGGGGTGGTGAGGGGTCATCTCCGCAAAGAGCCGGGATCTCCGCAGTTGGTTGCGGAGATGCGGAGATCGATGATCCTCTCTGGTCTGATCTCCGCAGAGTGTTTCCCCAGGTGGTGAGGGGTCGGTGCGGCGTTGCGGAGATGCGGAGATGGTTCAGCGGGTTTCACCCCTCGTGCTGCTCGACCCAGAACACGGCCCGGTCGCCCCGGTCGTTGCGGCCGGCCCGGACAACGTGGTCACCGCGCCACCGCCCGGCCTGCCCGGTCAGGAGTCGGCCAAGTTGCAGCGGGTTGGGTAGCCGGCCGTTGTGGGTGGTGATGAACTGCCCATCCCACGGGTCGTTCACGTCGCTACCGAGGTGCATCGGCTCGCCGTCTTGCCGCAGCTCGGCGGCGGTCATCGCACGGCCGCCGTGGCGGTCGTGCCAGCAAGTGAGGAACGCGCGCCAGCGCGTTTCGTCTTCATCGATCTCCCGAATGTCCGCCGCGTTGGTCAGGAACCCATCGATCCCGTGATGCGCCAGAAACCCGCCGAGGGCTTGCGCCCATGGCGTGAACTGCCGCATCGACAACCCCGACACCCGAGGTGCACCCCGGCGCGTCCAATCGAGGACCAGCACCAGCAGGTGCCACAGGACGGTGAGTTGGTTCGCCGGGTCGGTGATCCACTGGTCAAGGTGAGGGATGCCGAACCCGCGTTGGTCGCGCAGCTCGGGGCGGGGCATGTCCGGGTCGAGCCGTACCCGCACGGTGCGGGATGCCATGTCGCCACCGACTTGGAGGTTGTTGCCGGTGGCCATCCATAGCCGGTCGTTGACGGTGGCGACGTTGCGCGACGCACCCAACTGCCGGTCGGACCAGACACCGGAGGTGACGAGCTGGGCGAGCACGGCCGAGTCGATGACGGTTCCCTCGGCCAGGTTGTCCCAGATCACCACACCGACCTGCTCGGCCAGCACCGCCGTGATGGACTTGCGCAACTCTTCATCGGAGTACGCCCACGTCATGACCCGCTGCCCATAGAGCATCCCCGGCCCAGCGGTCAGGATCGTCTTACCGCTGGATGGCATGGTGGCGTCGATCAGCGCGAACGGCGTCAGGGAGCGGGTGAAGTGCCGCAGGATCGGCGTGGCCAGAAGCGCCACGTAGTTGGCCCTGTCGGCAGCGGATGCCCACGGGAAGTCCCGCAGGAACCGGCCGAGCAGGAACGTGCGCGCCTCGTCTACCTGCTCCGGCGTCGGCTCGTCCGGCACCGGCGGCAGCGCCACCTTAGACGCCAGGTAGAGGCCGGTCGCCGGGTCGTAACCCGGTTGCTGCAACAGGGTGCCGTCCCGGCGCAGCACCGGGGCACCGATGATCCCGCGCAGCGGCGGCACCCCAGGCCACGTCTTCCCGGCCAGCACCGACGACAGGATGTCCCGAGGTGGGGTCACTTCGTCTTCGTAGACCTCGGGATCTCCGGTGTCGCTCTTGCGGGTCTTGAGCCGGTACACGTAGGCGTGCTCGGCAAGCAGCCCGGCCAGCCCGGCAGGGTTGACCATGCTGGCCGACACCGGCAGCGGCGAGTCCTCATCGGCGGCGGTCGCCAGCCCACCGGACACGGCCTCCATGTGCACCAGGGAACCGGCGGACACGTAGGTGTCGGGTAGCAGCCCGTCGACCAGCGCGGCTTTGAGCACGCGGATCGTTTCGGGACCGGAGCCGATCTGCAACCGGGTCGTCATGCCGCCGCCCTCCCCACCCCGGAGAGGGTGCGCGGGTTGTTCGCCCCGGTCCGCAGCCCGGACGCGATCGTGCGGGCGACCTCCCCGGCGGGCAGGCCGAGCGACAGCGCGGCCGGTTCCAACACGGCGGTCACGTCGGCGTCGGTGAGCGCTCCCCCGGCGACGAGCTGCCCGAGCGCCACGGCTGAGGCGAACAGGGCGTGATTGCGCTGCCCCTCCGGTGCTGCGGTGAGGTGGTCGACCTGCCGGCGGATCGCTGCCGCTAGGTACGCGCCGCGCCGATCCGGCGGCAGCGCTACCGGGGCGGGCCGGTGCGCGGGTCGCGGGGCGGGGGCGAGCAGTCCGGCCAGCCACGCGGGCAGCGGCGCGGGGTCGCAGTCCAGCGCCACCGCGTAGGGGTGGCCGGCGGCGGTGCTTGCGGCGCCCACGACGTAGCCGCCGTGGGCGCGGGTGTCGACCTTCCACCCCAGCCCGCCCCGGTCGCCGGTCGTGTTGCGCAACGCCGTGCCGGTGGGGTGGCGGTAGTAGAGGTGGCTGCCGCCGCTGGCCGTGGTCACGGTGTACGTGGCGTCGATGCCGCCGTGCGCGGCGGCGAGGGTGGCGAACACGTCCAAGCCGTCACACGCCCCGGCCCACCGTGGCGGCGGGGTGTCGTCGGCGTGCTTGGGCACGTCGAGGTCGACCACGACCAGCCCGGACGGGCCGCACGCGATGCCGATCCCGTAGGGGCGGGTCGACCACGCCCGGCGGATGCGCTGCGGGTCGGTGGTGGCGCGTTCCTCCCAACCGACGTGACGGCCGGCGGCGCGGCAGCGCGGGTCGAGGCGGGGGCAGTGCTCGGCGGTGCAGCGGTTCGGGAACGCGGGCCGCTTGGCCGCATCCGGGTTGTCGGGCTGATCGTCGGGACGCAGCGGAAAGACGTGCCAGCCGCGCGCAGCGTGCGCGAGCGCGGCGGTCAACAGGTCAGGCATGGGGCATCTCCCAAAGGCTCAGGGGGGATGGAGGTCACGCCGGGCGGCGTGACGCGCGCTCGGCGGCGAGGTCGACCACCGCGCCACGGCCGGTCGACCGCCGTCCGGCGGCGACGCTCAGGCGCAGATAGAGCCGGTAGCGGCCGGCATCGGCACCGGTCAGCGCGTGGCGGGTGCCGCGCTGAACCACGTGCCCGGCGTCAGTCAGCGCGGCCGTGGCGGCGTCCAACTCGGCGCGGGTGCCGATGAGCCACACCTCCAGGCCGTGAGGCCCGGCCATCAGGCCGCCCGCCCGGGTCGGGGGCGACTCAGGATGGCCGCGCGGGTCACGGCCTGCCGCAGGTCACCGAGCAACCCGACCAATTGCCGGCGGGCGGCCAGATCGGACGGCGCGAGCGCCACCCTGACGCGCACCTCGGCGTGCTCCCGCCCGGCGGCGGTGCGCACCCGCACGAGGACGGCACGGGCGCGGCCGGCAACGTCGACCACGATTTCGTCGGATCGGTGCTCACCGAGGCCGCAGCGGTGGTCTTTGCCGCACCAGTCGGTGTGCCCGTCGCGGGTGCGGCGGTTCATCGGTTGGCCTCGGCGCGCAGGCGGTGAAAGTGGTTGTAGACGCGTCGGCCGGTGCGCAGCCGGTGGCCTCGGTCGCAGCGGCGGCAGGCACGCGGCCGGCGCAGCACGCGGGTGGTGATTCGGCCGGTGCCGGCGCACCGCTGGCAGGTCTTGACGGGCTTGACCCAGCACAGCCCGGCGTAACCGAGCGTGATCAGGGCGGGGATCGCGACGAGGACGATAGCGGCGGTCAGGTGGGGGTTCACAAGTGCCTCCCGGGCCGGTTTTTGGGTGCACGGGGCCGTGAGCTGCTATCTGCTAGGTCGCAGCTCATGATTCGGATCGGGTGCTAGCGAGGGTGCTAGCGCTAGCAGGACGGACCGCTAGCGCTAGCACCCTCGCGGCGGGTTATCCGGCGGACCGCTTCCGGTCACGCTCCGCAATCGCGGCGAGCACGTCGGGGTGCTTGATGCCGCGCCGGGTGGTGGCCTTACCGTCGATGCGCCGGCCCACGTCGCCGACCTTCACCAGCGGGTGGGGCTTGAGCGCGGTGGTGAGCTGCGCCGCCTCCCACCCGCCGTACACGTCGGGCCGCAGCTCGGCCAGCAGCGCGCACAGCGTCTCGTTCCACACCGCCTTCTCATCGCCCGGCCACACCCGCGCCAGATCACCCAGCACGTCCGCGACCGGGGCCACATCGCGGGTCTGCTCGTCCAGCTTCGGCAGCGTCCCCGCCGTGGTCCGCAGCGCCACCGCGCGGGCCACGATGCGGGCGGCGGCGGTGGTGTCGACGTAGAACGACCGCACCGCCGACGCCTTCGCACCGAACCCGCGCAGGATGCCCCACCCCGCCTCGGCCACCGGCTGAAAGACCGTCGCCCGGTAGCCGTTCTTATAGGCCGAGGTGCCAAGGATCATGTCGTTTGCCGTCTGGTCAGCAACGGACAGGCAGAACCGCGAGTTGACGTTGCGGGTAATGCCGGTCGGCAAGCTGTCCTTGTCGGGGATCTGCGTACCGATCAGGATGATCACGCCCAACGCGCGGCCGAGCTTGATGACCTTTTCCAGGATGTCCCCGGCGTCCTTGCCGTACTTGCTGGTCATCAGCTCTTGCAGCTCATCGAACCACGCCACCAGCGGGTGCAACCCGGACCCCTTGAGGCTGGCCAGCTCGGGCGTGACCTTGTTCTCGGGTGCCTTGCCCAACCGCGCGTAGTGCTCGATGCGCTTCGACCGGCGGCGGCACTCCTCATACAGCCACTCGATGAAGGCGAAGCAGCGGGCGAGGGTGTCGTCATCAAAGCCGTTGCCGTACTCGGCCATGACCGGCTCCAACACCGCGAAGTCGCCAACGCCCTTCAACTCGTAGCCTCGGATCTCGGTACGGGCGTCGAGGGCGGCGGCCAGGATCAGATCCCGCAGCGCGAACGTCTTCCCCGACCCGGGCTGCCCGCCGAACAGGTAGTTGCGGAACATCAGGTCAACCGCGACCGTGTCCAGCCGTGGGGTGGTGGCGAACGGGAACGCCTTGAACACGTCCACCTTGGCCGACTCCGACAGCAGCGGCCAGGCCGGCTGCTTCATCTGCGACGCCGGCTCATACCCGACCCACAACGCCAGCCGGCCCGTGTGACCGGGTGCCGGTTCCGGCCACACCTGATCCAGCGGTAGCCGCATCGCTGAGGCCAGCCGGCCGCGCCGGGCGACCACCTCGGCGGCCTCCACCCCGTACGGCAGGTCGACCACGGCCAGGTGCCCGGGGCCGTCGCGGTGAATGTCCACCGGGAAGCTGATCGCCTTCGGGTCCTTGGCAACCGCCGAGTTGATCGCGGCCATCTGCAACGAGGTCAACGCCCGACGCACCAGCTCGGCGGTCAGCTTGCGGTACCGGGTGCCCTCGGTAACCCGGTCGGTCAGCGGCTTGTCCGCCGGTCGACCGAGCGTGGCCAGCAGCGGCACCACCACCGCCAACGCGACGTAGCGCCACCACGGCGGACCCATGGCCAGGACAATCGCCCCGGTCACGGTCGCACCAGCACTGGCCGCGAGCACCCACCACCGCCACACGCTCTGGCGCTGCCGCCGGGCGTCCAGCTTGAGCCACACGTCCGCCTCACCACGCGTCGCGGCAGCCTGCCGCAAGTGCCAGTTGCCCTCTTCGGCGCTGGCCCAGTGCACCGCCCGACCGAGGCCGCGGAACAGCCCAACCGGTGCCCACACAGCGGTTTTCGCGGCATACTTCGGCAGCCGCACCGCGTGGTAGGCGGTGACGTAGCCGGCGTCCTTGCTCTGGTGCCGGGCCGCCGCGCGCAGGCCGCGCCACGAACGCGCCCACTCGGCCAGGATCGGCCGGCGCTCGCGCTGCCGGGCCAACACGTCCGGCGGGATGTCCTCGGCCGCGTCGACCAACCCGCCGAGGCGCTCCGGCCCGTCGTCGACCGTCTCGGCGTCCTCGCCGGTGTCGTCGTCGGCCGGGGGGCGGGGGCGGGGCACCCGGCGGGCGCGGGCGTCGTCCAGGTCGACCACCTCGGCATCCGGGCCGGTGGTGAGATCGTTTTCGGCGGCCTGCCAGTCGAAACGGTCGCCGGGCTCGTTGTTCGGGGCGCTCATCGGGACTCCTTCCCGGTGCGGATGACAGCGAGGGGGGCGCACAGACGGCCGTAGGCGTCGATCTGCCACGGCGTGGTGCGGATCAGGCCACGCGCGGTGAGCGCGGCGGCAACGGTGGTGAACTCCCGCTCATCGGGCCGGTCGTAGTCCTCCATGCGGATCGGCAGGTCGACCCACTCGGTGCCCTGGTTGTAGTCAATGAGCAGGATGTAGCCGCCGCACGCAGCGGCGGTGATCGTGGCGCGCAGCGGCGTGCCGAGCCAGATCGGGCGGCGGGGCCGCAGTCGGGTCGCTGCTTTCCGCAGCGCCCGCAGGGGTGACAACATCAGTGACCTCTCCTGGATGTCTGCAAGACGGACGGGGTGAGACCGGCGGCGCAGCACTGGTTTCCAGGCCATGAGGGCTGCGCCGCCGGGCGGGGCTACTCGGTGTCGGTCAGGTTCGCGATGGCAGCGGAGAAGTGGTCCTGCACGAGGGTGATCACCAGGGCGGACGCGAACGCCAGACCGGGAATGAGCAGGTGAAGCAGCACCTGCATGCCCTGCTCAGGCAAGCCGCCCGGGTACGCCTCGGTCAGCGACGGCATGACGTTCATCGCGGCAGTGCTGGCCAGCAGCCCATACTCGACCTTGCGGACGGTGCGCTCGTGCACGCTGCGCCCGACTGCGGAGAGCTGCCCTCGGGCGATGAGCAGGCCGACCAGCAGGATGGAGAACGCCGGGTCGACCAACCACGCGACCAGCCACGTCGGGGACCACGGCTCGGCGTGTCCGGCGGCGAACCGCTGAACGTTGACCATCGTGAACGCAAGCGCGAACAGCAGCGCCGACCACGCCATCGCGGTCCAGCGCGCCCGCTGGCGCATCAACCGGACCGCCTGCACGTCCGGGTCCATCAGCAGTCGACGCAACTGCCGAGCCTCCGCAGCTTTCGCGGTCCACTCCTGAACCCGGCGGGTCCGTCCCTGCATCAGCGCGTCCCGCGCTGCCTGCATCCGCTCGGCCCGGCGCTCCCCCCGGCTCAACCGGCGGGTCGGCGCGGGCGGGGCGGGCGTGTCCGGGCGACTGACCGGCGCGACCTCGGCCGGCGGCGTCGGCGGCGTGATCTCCGGCGCGGGCGTCGGGTCCGGTACGACCGGCGGCGCGGCCTCGGGTGCGGCCGGCGTCGGGGTCGGGTCCGGGATGACCTGATCGGTGGTGTCGGCCGGCGGCGCGGCGGGCTCGGTCTTGAGCAGTGCGAGCAGTTCGCCGGCCTTCGGTGCGCCGATGCGGAACTCCCGCATGAGCCGGTTCCGTGACGGGAACGCCTCCCCGTCCGGCAGGTCCAGCGCGCGGGCGGCGGGCAACAGGTCCTCGATCGGTTGGGGGTAGCGGGTGCCGTTGATGGTCGGGGCGGTCATGCTGCGTCCTCCTGGGGGAAGGCGCACGCGAGGCATTCGCCCAGCGAGCGCGGGATGAAGTACGGCCGCACCGTGTGGCAGGTCGGGCAAGTGCGGCGGGCCGTGAGTGCCTTGCCGATCGCGGCGCGCTGCGCGGGGGTCGCGGTGCGCTTCGGCGCGGCCAGGTCGAGGCGGTACAGGTAGGCGGTGCGGGTGCCACCAACGCCGCGCCAGAGCACCTGAGCGGCGATCGGCTGACCACCCGGGCGCAGGCCAGCGGCGGTCAGTTGACGGCGGGTGGCGTAGCCGGGCGGGGCACCCCGCCACCAGTAGGTGGGGATGCCGTACCGCGCCCCGTCCGGGTCGTGAAAGGCGGCGCGGATGCGAGCCATCAGGCCGCGCGACGCGGGTCGGTACGGGTAGCGGTGTCGGCGGCGGCGCGGGTGACACGGGCCTCGGCCCGGCGCAACCGCCGCCAGTCCAGCGGCGACGGGCCGCCGTGGTCCTCGGCGTAAAGCAGCGTGATCTCGGCGTCCAACAGGTCCAGCTCGGCCGCGATCAGCGGCCATTCCGCGTCGATCGCGGTCAGGTCGGCGGCGGTCGGTTCGGCGGTGACGGGGGCAAGGTGCGTACGCACGGGGGAACCTCCGATGAAGTCAATGAAGTGGGGGAAAGCCCGGGGTGCGACCAGACCGGCCGCACCCCGGGGTGAACAGAAATAGAGAGGCAGAAGTCCATGCCGCGCGCCGGATCCGGCCCGCTCGCCCCGCTCGCCCGGGATCTACCGGGGTCGGCCACCGTGTGGCTCAAGGCGGGGATGCCGCAGACGGATCTACGCGGCGCTTCTGCTGTGAAGTTCTCAATGAACGACTGCGCGGAGGCTCGTGGGCGTGCAGCTCCGTGAGGGGCTGCCTTCCCCGGCTGCCTGCCGGCTTGTGTGACGTACGCAACCTAACAACTGATATGCCGACGGGTCAACTGTTAGGTTCAAAGACGCGCCTGAGCTGCGGCAACAGCGGCAGCGGACCTACCATCTGATAGGTCGCTGGTAGGCTTCCGCTGCTCCTGTCTGACCGCGAGAGGACTCCCATGCCAACCCCTGATCCCCGGCTGTCTCGCTCTGAGGCGCTTCATCAACAGGTGGCCCGGACTATCCGCAACGACATTGAGTCAGGCACCCTTCGCGATGGCCAGGTGCTTGATTCGACGCGTGAACTTGCCAATCAGTGGGGCGTGAGCGTCTTTACCATTACTGAGGCAATGCGACTGTTGGCCGAAGAGGGGCTAGTGGTCAGCAAATCTCGCTCTAAGCGCGTAGTGCACGCTCCGGACCAGTCGAAGAGAAATGAGATCCGCCTTCAATCGCCACGCGTCCTAATCGTCGGGGGGTACGCCGGCAGCGGTAAAACCGAGCTGGGCCGGATACTCGCTCGCGAGACAGGCTGGCCAATGCTGGACAAGGACACCTTGACACGTCCGGTTCTTGAGGCCGCGCTAGAGCTGATTGGACTATCTCCGCATGACCGAGAATCTGAGCAGTACCTCAAACTGTTGAGGCCACGAGAGTATGAAGCCCTGATGGAAGCCGCAGCCGAAAACGTCGCTTGCGGCAACAGTGCCATCATCACTGCGCCTTTCATTGCCGAATTCAACGATTCGGCTTGGCTAGACCGCACGCGGTCATCTTTTGTCGACAAGAACGCGGCCGTTACTTTCGTCTGGGTCTATTGCGACGAAGGAAGCATGCAGACCTATATCCGGCGTCGGGGAGCCGCCCGCGATGCAGCAAAGCTCGCAGACTGGGATGGTTACCTTGGCCGGATCAATCTAGATTTCAGGCCACCAGTTCCGCACATGCTGATCAACAATTGCATTTCCGGTGCACCGCTCAAGGCGCAGGCGAGAACACTTCTCCGTGAGGTTATGGGCGGAGAGGCCGAGCAGTGAGGGTTGGCATCATCCTTTACGGACCGCCCGCTGCCGGCAAAGACACGGTGACGCAGGCCCTTCACAGCGCCGACACGCGCTGCTCACTCTTCAAGCGTTTGAAGGTCGGCGGCGGGCGCACCGATGGCTATCGGGTGATCAGCGAATCGCAACTAGCAGACCTTGCCGATAGAGGCGAAATCGTTTGGGAGAATCGTAGGTATGGTGCGGTTTACGCGGTCGACCGCACCGGCCTATCGACGCATTCGGCCTCCGGGGTACCGGTGCTACACCTCGGGCAAAGCGCGGCTATCGAGGCCGTACGGGATGCCGATCGCTCAATCGCTTGGTTAGTTGTGTATCTCTGGTGCGCCCGAGACATAGCCGAACAACGGATGCGCGGGCGAAACACAGGAGACGTGCCTGCCCGACTGAGCGCCTGGGATAGCACCGAAAGCATAGAGGCGGACTTGCGCATTGATACCGGGACCACCGATCCTGATCGCGCCGCAGGGCAAATACTGCTTGCGATGGGGAAATTGCACGCTCACAATTAACAGCGGATATGGGTACCACACAGCGGCGGGGCATCGATGCGGCAGACTTTCCAGCCGCCGTCAATGCCCCGCTCTTGCTTTGTCTTAAAGCGCCATTCGTGGCCCGTGCCGACTACAAAGATGGGCTGCCCATCGGTAGCAACTTCGGAGAAGCGAAGTTTTATCGTCGCGGAAACAGTCCCGTCGCCGTCAAGCTGCTTCCAATCGGATGACTCCACTTTGATGCTCCTGCCGGTTGCTTTGATCACTTCACGCATTCGGCTTGTCTCTTTTAAGAGGTCATCGCGGCGACTGTCGCAGAGGCAGCGTTCTACGCCGAAGCCGTCTCCGTACTCCGCGAACGCCGCCAGCAGGTATGCGTTCGCGGCGGCGATGGGGTCGGCTTCACCCTTGCCGGCCTGTGCCGTTTTCACGACTGCCCATCCTGCCGGCACCGCCAGGCATCCTGTCGCAACGAGCGCGGCGATGATCGCGAGTCGCAGCGGCCACGAGCGAGGGAAGGGGGGTCGGGCGATCATGGCATTGAGGCTACTAAGCCGATCAAGGTTCGTGGGACCTTCGTACGTCTGTACGATCCCCTGTGTGAGAGAGCAGCTAGGGCGGTGGTGGAACGGGTCTTGGGGCCGACTCACGCGTCGTGACATCTGGCTTGCTCGTGAGATCCGATGGCACGTCGTGGCTAGGTCGGGCAGCTCTGAGACTGGCGAGGTTCGGCGCTGGAACTTCGGCAATGAGGACGAGGCACGGCACATGGTCCGGCGGCTGATTTCCGCCGACGGCGGGCAGTGGCGCGAGCAGCCAAGCAAGGCGGCAGAGCCGCCGGAGTGAGCCGCTGTGCCATATGCGTGCCAAAGTTGCCCCCGCCGCCGCACTGTCGCTCACGCCGGGCCAGGTCAGGGCGGGTACACGACCGGAAGGCATACCCCCCTCCGGAGGCGGGGGCGCAGGTTCGAATCCTGCCGGGGGCACACTCGCTGAAAAGTTCGACCGTCACGAGAGGCTCCTGACCGGCGATTCGGTCGGGAGCCTTCTTCATGGTGGGCCGCATGCCCACCGGCAGGGCAGGACAGCCGCCGGCAGGACAGCCCCCATGCCCGGGGCGAACACCGGCGCTGGCAGTGGGCGCTCGCGCACCCCACGACGACCCGCGACGCCACGAGATCAACAATGTCGACCATGCTGTTTCTCGGTTTGCTTCTCGCGGCGCTGGCTGGGGCGGTCATCGCGACCGTCCTCACCGTCCGTGGGCTCCGCGCGGTCTTCAGGAATCGTGAACGGTCACCTCGCCTGCGGGCGACGGCGCTCCTCGTCGGGGCGGGCGCCGTCGCCATGTACGCCTGGGGTCTGCTCCACCTCGGCTACGCGGTGCTGCAAGCCGAGGACGGTGGCGCCGGATCCTCCCCGGTCGAGCCCTGCCGTCAGGCCGGGCCGGAGATGGCAAGCCTGGTCGTCGGGTACGACGTCGACTTCCTGCCGCTGCACTTCGAGTGCCGCCTCAGCGGTGGCGGCACGTACGTCACCTCGTCGGTGCCCGGGTACGTCACCCCGACCACCATCGTCCTCGGGTTGGTCAGCGTCAGCTGCGCAGCCCTCGTGGTCGGCGCCGGACGGCGCGAACAACGGCCGGTCGGGTGAGCGTCGATCGTCAGCCGCCGACGTACGCCGCCAGGTGCTCACCGGTGAGGGTGGAGCGGGCGGCGACCAGGTCGGCCGGTGTGCCCTCGAAGACGACCCGGCCACCGTCGTGGCCGGCGCCGGGGCCGAGATCGATGATCCAGTCGGCGTGCGCCATCACCGCCTGGTGATGCTCGATGACGATCACCGACTTGCCGGCGTCGACGAGGCGGTCGAGCAGGCCGAGCAGGTGCTCGACGTCGGCCAGGTGCAGGCCGGTGGTCGGTTCGTCGAGGACGTAGACGCCGCCCTTCTCGGCCATGTGGGTGGCCAGCTTGAGCCGCTGCCGCTCGCCGCCGGAGAGGGTGGTGAGCGGCTGGCCCAGGCTCAGGTAGCCGAGACCGACGTCGGCGAGCCGGTCGAGGATGGCGTGCGCGGCCGGTGTACGGGCCTCGCCGGCGCCGAAGAACTTCTCGGCTTCCGTCACCGACATCGCGAGCACCTCGCTGATGTCGCGGTCGCCGAGCCGGTATTCGAGCACTGACGGCTGGAACCGCTTGCCCTCGCAGTCCTCGCATTCGGCGGCGACGCCGGCCATCATCCCCAGGTCGGTGTAGATCACGCCCGCGCCGTTGCAGCTCGGGCAGGCGCCCTCGGAGTTGGCGCTGAACAGCGCCGGCTTCACCCCGTTGGCCTTCGCGAACGCCTTGCGGATCGGGTCGAGCAGCCCGGTGTACGTGGCCGGGTTGCTGCGCCGTGAGCCGCGGATGGCCCCCTGGTCGATCGACACCACCCCGGCGCCCGCCGGGATCGACCCGTGCACGAGCGAACTCTTGCCGGAGCCGGCGACGCCGGTCACGACGACGAGCACCCCGAGGGGTACGTCGACGCTGACGTCCTGGAGGTTGTTGGCGGTGGCGCCCCGGATCTCCAGCTTGCCGGTGGGCGTGCGCACCGTCTCCTTGAGAGTCGCCCGGTCGTCGAAGTGGCGGCCGGTGATGGTGCCGCTGGCCCGCAGGCCCGCCACGGTGCCCTCGTAGCAGACCGTGCCGCCGTCGGTGCCGGCTCCGGGCCCGAGATCGACGACGTGGTCGGCGATGGCGATGGCCTCCGGCTTGTGCTCCACGACCAGCACGGTGTTGCCCTTGTCGCGCAGTTGGAGCAACAGCTCGTTCATCCGTTGGATGTCGTGCGGGTGCAGCCCGATGGTCGGCTCGTCGAAGACGTAGGTGACGTCGGTGAGCGAGGAGCCGAGGTGGCGGATCATCTTGGTGCGTTGGGCCTCGCCGCCGGAGAGGGTGCCCGACGGCCGATCGAGCGACAGGTAGCCCAGCCCGATCTCCTCGAACGAGTCGAGGAGGTGTTGCAGGCCCGCCAGCAGCGGGGCCACCGACGGTTCCTCGATCTCGCGTACCCAGGCGGCCAGGTCGCTGATCTGCATGGCGCACGCGTCGGCGATGTTCCTACCGTTGATCTTCGACGACCGGGCCTCCTCGCTGAGCCGGGTGCCGGCGCACTCGGGACAGGTCGTGAAGGTCACCGCACGCTCCACGAAGGCGCGGATGTGCGGCTGCAACGCGTCGATGTCCTTGGCGAGGAAGGACTTCTGGATCGACGGGATCAGGCCCGCGTACGTCAGGTTGATCCCGTCGATTTTGATCTTTGTTGGCTCCCGGCGGAGCAGGTCGTGCAGCTCCCGCTTGCTGAACTTGGCGATCGGCTTGTCCGGGTCGAAGTAGCCGCAGCCCCGGAAGATCCGGCCGTACCAGCCCTCCATGCTGTAGCCCGGGATGGTGATCGCGCCCTCGTTGAGCGAGAGGTTGTCGTCGTAGAGCGCCGACAGGTCGATGTCGGTCACCGCGCCCATGCCCTCGCACCGCGGGCACATGCCGCCGAGACGGTTGAAGGTCGCCTTCTCGGTCTTCGTCTTGCCGGCACCGCGCTCGACGGTGATCGCACCGGTCGCCTTCACCGACGGGACGTTGAAGGAGTATGCGTTGGGCGGGCCGATGTGCGGCTGCCCGAGCCGGCTGAACAGGATGCGCAGCATCGCGTTGGCATCGGTGGCCGTGCCGACGGTGGAGCGGGAGTTGGCGCCCATCCGCTCCTGGTCCACGATGATCGCGGTGGTCAGGCCATCCAGCAGGTCCACCTCGGGCCGGGCCAGCGTCGGCATGAAGCCCTGCACGAAGGCGCTGTAGGTCTCGTTGATCATCCGCTGCGACTCGGCCGCGATGGTGCCGAACACCAGCGAGCTCTTGCCGGAGCCGGAGACCCCGGTGAACACGGTCAGCCGGCGCTTCGGGATCTCGACGCTGACGTCCTTGAGGTTGTTCACCCGCGCGCCCTGCACGCGGATCAGGTCGTGACTGTCGGCGACGTGCGGCGCGGACGGCTGGCTGGCCGTGCTCATCGTGTCTCCATCTGTCGAGGGCGCGGGACTCAGCGCACTTCCTGGATGCGGATCATATTGCCGGCCGGGTCGCGGAAGGCGCAGTCGCGTACGCCGTACGGCTGCTCGGTCGGCTCCTGGACCACTTCGGTGTCGCTGGCCTCCAGCTTGGCGAAGGTGGCGTCGAGGTCGGTGGTGGCCAGGTTGACGCCGAAGTAGCTGCCCTTGGCCATCAGTTCGAGGATGGTCTGGCGCTCGTCGTCGGTGATGCCCGGGTTGGCGGTCGGCGGGTGCAGGACGATGGCGGTGCTGGGCTGACCGACCGGCCCGACCGTGATCCACCGCATCCCCTCATACCCGACGTCGAGGCGGACCTCGAAGCCGAGGACGTCACGGTAGAAGGCCAGGGAGGCCTCCGGGTCGGTGTGCGGAAGAAAGCTGGAGTGAATGGTGATGTCCATGCTGATCACGCTAGTTGCGGCTCGGTGGCCCGCGCTTCTCGATTCCTGACCGGTCGGGTCACCTGCTTGGCCACGCACGACGGCATCCCGGCCGTCGCCTGTGCCGCCCGCCGCCGGTAGACGCTCGGCGGCACGCCGACCAGCTCGGTGAAGCGGGTGCTGAAGGTGCCCAGCGAGGAGCAACCGACAGCGAAACAGACGTCGGTGACGCTCAGGTCGCCTCGACGCAACAGGGCCATCGCCCGCTCGATGCGTCGGGTCATGAGGTAGCTGTACGGGGATTCGCCGTAGGCGAGGCGGAACTCGCGGCTCAGGTGGCCGGCCGACATGTGCGCGCCACGAGCGAGCGCCTCCACGTTCAGCGGCTGCGCGTACTCCCGGTCGATCCGGTCGCGGACCTTGCGCAGCCGCGCGAGGTCGTCGAGTCGCTGCGTCGCGTCGGATTTGCTGCTCACCAGGAAAATCGTGCCACAGCCCACCGACAATCGACCGTTGCCGCCACGTGGGGGGCCGACCAGTCGGTCAGCCGGCCTCGCGGCGGGCGCGCGCCCGGCGCTTCCCCTCGTGCATGGCCTGCACCCGGGCCACCGGGATGGTCCGGCCCTCGGCGACCAGGTCGGCGGGAAGCGGTTGCGCTGCCGGCATCAGCGCGGCCCACGGGTCGCCGTCGACGAGCAGTGCGGGCGCGCTGCGGATGGTGAAGTCGGCGGGCGTCACGTCGGGCAGGTCGGCCCAGTCGACCGGGAACGAGACCGGCATCCCGGGGCGCAGCCGGGGGCTGTACGCGGCGGCCACTGTCGCCCCGCCCGCCCGGGTGGCGTCCACGAAGACCCGGCCACCCCGGTCCTCCCTGATGTACGCCGTGGTGGCCAGCGCCGGATCGAGCCGCTCGGCACGGACGGCGAGCGCCCTGGTGGCGGCGGCCAACTCCTCGGCCGTTGGCTCGTCGGTCACCGGCACGAAGACGTGCACCCCCTTGGCACCGCTGGTCTTGACGGCACCGGTCAGACCGGCGTCGGCGAGCGCCTGGCGGACCAGCAGGGCCGCGTCGACAGCCGCGCGAAACCCGTCGCCGTCCGGCGGGTCGAGGTCGAGGACCAGGTGGGTCGGGCGGTGCAGGTCCGCCGTGGTGGCCAGCGTCGGGTGGAACTCCACCGCCCGCTGGTTGGCGAACCAGAGCAGGGTGCGGCGGTCGTCGCAGAGGGCGTACGAGATCTCCCGGTGCGACGCCTCCGCCCAGACCGCTGTCCGGCGGACCCAGTCCGGGGTGTACCGGGGCAGGTTCTTCTGCATGAACGGCGGCTGGCCGGGGCGGACCCTGATCACCGACAGCGGCCGGCCCCGCAGGTGCGGGAGGATCCGGTCCGCGACCGCGTCGAGGTAGTCGACAAGGTCGCGCTTCGTCGCGTCGTCGCGGTCGGACAGCGGCTGGTCCAGGTTGGTCAGGGCCACACCGTCCCGGGTCTCGTCAGCCTCGCTCACCCGACCACCCTCCCGGCCGGACCGCCGCCGGTCAACCGGACGCGGCGCTTCGGTACGGATCGGTTCCGCTACCCACCGCCGCCCTGTCGGCCGGATCGGCGGCCGACGACGGCCCGGCCGACGGTCGGGGCACCGCGGTCAGCGCCACCAGCCACGCGGCGAGAACCAGACCGGCGGCCACGGCGAACGCGGTCCGGTAGCCGCCGGCGAGCGCGGCGGTCTCGGCCCAGCCGGCTGCCCGCAGCGCGTCGCTGCGGGCGGCGGCCAGGGTGGCCAGCGCGGCCAGGCCGACCGCGCCGCCGACCTGCTGGGTGGTGTTGGCCAGGCCGGAGGCGAGCCCGGCATCCGCGTCGGTGGCGCCGGCCATGGCCAGTGTGGTGACCGCCGGCAGGGTCAGGCCGCCGGCCACGCCGAAGAACAGCATCGCGGGGAGTACGTCAGCGACGTAGCCGCCGTCGGCGGGCAGCCGGGCGAGCAGGAGGAAGCCGACGGTCGCCAGGACGAGCCCGACCAGCAGGACCTTGCGGGCACCCCAGTGGGCGATCAGCCGACCGGCCAGACCGAGCGAGACCACGGCGATCACGACCGGGGTGGGCAGGAAGGCCCAGCCGGTCGCGGCGGCGTCCAGCCCCAGCACCAGTTGCAGCTCCACGGCGAGCAGGAACTGGAATCCGAAGTACGCGCAGACCATCAGGAACTGCACGGCGTTCGCCGCCACCAGCCCTTTGACGCGCAGCGCCCGGGGCGGCACCAGTGGGGTCGGCGCCACCCGTTGGCGCAGCGCGAAGCCGCCGAGCAGCAGCGCCGCGAGGGCCACCGCGCCGAGCGTCCGAGGACTGGTCCAGCCGTGCTCGCCCGTTCCCACGATGCCCAGCACGGCGGCCATCAGACCGGCGGTCGCGAGCAGCGCGCCGGGCACATCCAGGCCGGCCCGCAGGCCGATCCCCCGCTCGGCCGGGAGCCGGCGGAGGGCAGCGATGAGGATGACGGCCCCGATCGGCACGTTGACCAGGAAGATCGTCCGCCATCCGGCGGCCTGGGTGAGCACCCCTCCGGCGACGGTGCCGACCGACGCGCCGGCCGCGCCGGTGAAGCTGAAGATGGCGATGGCCCGGGCCCGTTCGGCCGGTTCGGGGTAGAGCCGGACGATCATGCCGAGGCTGACCGCCATGGCCAGCGCGCCGCCGACGCCCTGCCCGAACCGCGCGCCGACCAGCAGGGCCGGCCCGGTGGCGACGGCGCAGGCCAGCGAGGCCGCTGTGAACAGCGCGACGCCGGCCAGGAAGACCCGCCGTCGGCCCAGCAGGTCGCCGAGCCGGCCGGCGAGCAGCAGCAGTCCGCCGAACGCGACCAGGTAGGCGTTGACCACCCAGGCCAGGCCGGCGGCGGTGAAGCCCAGGTCGCGCTGCACGGCGGGCAGCGCCACCGCGACGACTGTGCCATCCAGGATGATCATCAGGCTGCCGGCGCAGAGCACCAGCAGCGCCGGCCAACGGGGTGGGACGACACGTTCCACGAGAACCTCCTTGGTGCACGGTTTGTTACCGAGGTCATCGTCTGTGACCATGAACCGGAGCGGAAGGAGGCACTGTTATGTCCCAGAGGAACAGCGATGTGTCCGCGCAGGTCGAGGCCGAGTTGACCTGCGCACCCGGGAAGGTGCCGTTCACCGAGGGGCAGGCCAGCGCGTGCACCGTCCGCGAGGTGCTCGATCGGGTCGGCGGCAAATGGAGCATCAGCATCCTGGTGTCCGCCTCGCACGGCCCGGTGCGCTTCACCGAGCTGGAGCGGCACATCGAGGGCATCAGCCGGCGGATGCTCACGCTCACACTGCGCAACCTGGAACGGGACGGCCTGCTGCACCGCACCGTCCATCCGACCGTTCCACCCAAGGTCGAATACACCGCCACCCCGATGGCACTGGAGCTCTACGAGTCGCTGGTGGCGCTCACCAGTTGGGCCGAGCGGCACCGTCGGGCCATCGCCGAGGCGCGGACCAGGTACGACGCCGAGCACGCCGGATAAACCCGACCACGGTGTGGTGAACGCCACCGCCTCCTTCTGACCGATCGGTCAGGGTCTGACCGATCGGTCAGGCATGCTGGTTGCGGGAGGTGGACCGACCATGGTCAGAGCGGTACCCGACACGCACGGTGAGATTCTCGCCGCGGCGGCGCGGCAGTTCACGGTGACCGGCTACCGGGGCACCTCCCTGCAGGACATCGCCCGTGAGGTCGGCTGCTCCAAAGCCACCGTGCTCTACCACTTCGCCAACAAGGAAGCCCTGCTCGCCGAGCTGATGGCTCCGGCGATCGGCGTGCTGCGGGACCTCGACGACCGGCTCACCGGCCTGACCGGAGCGGCCGCGCAGGAGGTTGCCGCAGAGGGCTTCGTCGACCTCGCGGTCCGGTTCCGGCGGGAGATCGCCGTGCTGCGCGGCGAGTTCCCGGAGCTGCTGTGCCAGCCGGCCTTCGCGCACATCCAGCAGATCTCCGACCGGCTGCGCGACGCGTTGGCCGGTCACTCCGACCGGCCGGGCGCGCGGATCGCCGCGCTGGTGCTGCTCGCCGGCATCTCCGAGGCGTGCGGCGAGTTCGCCGACATCACCGACGACGACCTGCGCTCCGCCCTGCTCACCCTCGTCCGACGGGCCGTCGAACCCGTCGACGCGGCCCTGCCCCAACAACCCACGACCGAGGACAAGGACTCCTGATGGCCACCCTGCTCTACCGGCTCGGCCGGGGCGCGTTGCGCCGGCGACGGCTCGTCGTCGCGCTCTGGCTCGTCGTACTCGTCGTCGCCGGCCTGGCCGCGGCGACCCTGCGCGGCCCGACGGCGAGCAACTTCACCATGCCCGGCACCGAGAGCCAGCGCGCGCTCGACCTACTCAGCGAGCAGTTCCCCGCTGCCAGCGGCGCCACCGGCACCATCGCGGTCAAGGCCCCGGCCGACGGCCAACTCGCCACCGGTGAGGGCCAGGCCGTCGTGCAGGAACTGGTCCAGGAGGCCTCGGCACTGCCCGGCGTGGTCGGCGCGGTCAACCCGTTCCAGGTCGGAGCGGTCTCCCCCAACGGCCGGTACGCGCTGGTCCAGGTCCAGTTCGCCACCGGCGGCGACGAGGTGACCGACGAGCAGCGCACCGCGTACGAGGAGGTCGGTGCCGCCGTCAAGGCGAAGGGTTGGCAGGTCGCCCCGGGTGGCGAGGTGCTCGGCGGTGAGCCGGAGATCGGCTCCACCGAGGCGATCGGCGTACTGGTCGCCGCGATCGTCCTGATCATCACGTTCGGCTCCCTGGTGGCCGCCGGGATGACCATGCTCAACGCGCTGATCGGCGTGGGCGTCGGCATGGCCGGGCTGTTCGCGCTGAGCGGTGTCATCGAGTTGACCAGCACCGCGCCGATCCTGGCGCTGATGCTCGGCCTCGCCGTCGGCATCGACTACTCGTTGTTCATCACCTCCCGGCACCGACAGAACCTGCTCGAAGGGATGTCCCCCGAGGAGGCGGTCGGCCGGGCCGTGGGTACCGCCGGTTCCGCGGTGGTCTTCGCCGGCGCCACGGTTGTCATCGCCCTCGCCGGCCTGGCCGTGGTGCACATTCCGTTCCTCACCGTGATGGGTCTCGCCGCCGCCGCCACTGTCACCATCGCCGTGCTCGTGGCGATCACCCTCCAGCCCGCGCTGCTCGGCTTCGCCGGCCACCGGGTGCTCCCGCGCCGGCTGCGTGCCGTGCCCACCGCAAGCGTGGCCGACGGCGTCGGCACCGACGAGGACGACACGGACGTCACCGACCGGCCGGCCGCGACCACGACCCCGATCGAGGACCGCAACGGGTTCGGCTTCCGCTGGGCGCGACTGGTCACCCGGTTCCGGGTGCCGGTCATCCTGGTCGCGCTGCTCGGCCTGGGCCTGCTCGCACTGCCCACGCCGGACATGCGGCTGGCCCTGCCCGACGCCAGTACGGCGACGGAGGGCTCACCGGCCCGGGTGGCGAGCGACCTGACCACCGAGGGCTTCGGTCCGGGCTTCACCGGCCGGCTCGCGGTGGTCGTGGCGGGCGACGACGCGCAGGCGACCGCCGCCGCCGTGCCGCAGGTGACCGCGATGATCCAGCGCACCGAGAACGTCCTCGCGGTGGCGCCGCCGCAGCTGAGCCCGGACGGCCGGACCGCCCTGCTCGGCGTGGTGCCGAAGACCGGCCCGACCGACGAGGCCACCGAGACCCTGGTGCACGACGTCCGCGACGCGGTCGGCGGGGTGCAGGGCGCCGATGTGCTGCTCACCGGTGCCACAGCCATCGGTATCGACGTCTCGGAAAAGCTCTCCGACGCGCTGCCGATCTACCTGCTGCTGGTCGTCGGGCTCTCGGTGCTGCTGCTGATGCTGGTGTTCCGCTCGCTGCTGGTGCCACTGAAGGCGGCACTGGGCTTCCTGCTCACCGTGGCTGCCACGTTCGGCATCACGGTGGCGATCTTCCAGCAGGGTCACCTCGCCGACCTGGTCGGCCTGGACACCCCTGCCCCGCTGGTCAGCTTCCTGCCCATCCTGCTGATCGGCATCCTGTTCGGGCTGGCCATGGACTACGAGGTGTTCCTGGTCTCCCGGATGCGGGAGGACTTCGTACACGGCGACACCGCGCGTGAGGCCACGATCAGCGGCATGGGCCACGGCGCCCGGGTGGTCACCGCCGCCGCGCTGATCATGATTTCCGTCTTCGGCGGTTTCGTGTTCCTCGACGACCCGATCATCAAGTCGATGGGCTTCGCGCTCGCCATCGGTGTCGCCATCGACGCGTTCGTGGTCCGGATGACCATCGTCCCGGCGGTGATGTCGCTGCTCGGCGACCGCGCCTGGTGGCTGCCCCGCTGGCTCAACCGCGCCCTGCCGAACGTGGACATCGAGGGCGAGGGCCTGCGCACCCACCTCGGGGACCGCACGCCGACGCACGTCTGACCCATTGATGGTGGAGGTGTGGTGGCCCGCGGGCACCCCAACCCCCAAGACA